>JBKPFG010000075.1:0-3997 GCA_046728735.1 Actinomycetota bacterium | reverse complement strand
AGCCGGATCGCCATGTACTCGAGCCCGCTCGACCTCCAGGGACTCCTCGCCGAAGTCGACAGCTGAGCCTCGCTCGGCTACCGTTCGTTCGTCCCCGCCGTCGAGAAGGAGGTTCGGAACTGATGACTGACCTTTCCGCATTCCGGGCCTCGCAGCTCTCGGCGTAGCGGGCGCGCACACGCGCCGCGCCTCCTGAGCTTCGACGGGCCCATACGCCCTTGATCCGCTTTGCTCTCAGGAGGTTTCGTCTTGCAGCATTCGCTCGAGGCGCTCGGCTGGAGTCAGCACTTCGCCGACGCCTTCGCACCATACGAGCCCGCAGGGCTCGTCCCCGGCCGCGTCGCCGTGCAGGAGCGCGGCGCCGTGGTCCTGTTCACGACGGCGGGTACGCTGAACGCGAGCGGCCAGGCGATCGCCGGCGACTGGGTGGCGGCCGAGAGGCTGCCCGGCGAGGACCGGGCGATCGTCCGTGCGGTCTTGCCGCGACGAACGCGCTTCGCGCGCAAGGAGCCGTGGCTGACCGAGGAGCAGGTCGTCGCGGCGAACATCGACACGGTCTTCCTCGTGACCGACTGCGGGCGCGACTTCAAGCCGCGCCGGCTCGAGCGCTATCTCACGGCGACCTGGGACAGCGGCGCCGACCCTGTCGTCGTGCTCGCGAAGGCCGATCTCGCCGAGGAGCCACTGGAAACGGTCGCGGAAGCCGAGGCGGTCGCCTTCGGCGTTCCGGTCCACGCGGTCAGCTCGGTCACGGGCGCGGGGCTCGACGAGCTCGAGCCGTACCTGGCTTCCGGCCGAACGATCGCGCTGCTCGGGTCTTCAGGCGTGGGGAAGTCGACGCTCGCCAACCGCCTGCTCGGGAAGGAGGTGCTCGCGACGGGCGAGGTACGCCGGGACGGGCGCGGACGCCACACGACCACGCACCGGGAGCTCGTGCAGCTTCCCGGCGGTGCCCTCCTCCTCGACACGCCGGGAATGCGCGAGCTCCAACTCTGGGCGGACGAGTCGGCGCTCGACGAGACCTTCGCCGACGTGGCGGACCTGGCCCGGCAGTGCCGATTCGCGGACTGCGCGCACGGGAGCGAGCCAGGCTGCGCCGTACGAGCCGCGCTGGCCGCCGGGACGTTGGCCCGAATCCGCTGGGAGAGCTACACGAAGCTCCAACGGGAGCTGCGCTCGCTGGCGCTCAGGCAGGACGCCCGTCTGCGCTCGGAGGCCCGCAAGGAGCGGCGCCGCTTCGCCCGCAGCCGGCGGCGGACGAAGTGGTGAGTCGGTCCGGCCTCAGGTGGTCGGGCCGAGTGTCGTGGTCTCCTCGGTCTCTCTCGTCTCCTCGACGGCGGTCGCGCGCTTGGGCGCCGCTTCTCCGCGGAAGCCGATCGCGGCGACGACGATCGTCGCGATCGCCGCAAAGAAGGCAACCGCCACGGCGGCAGGCACCGAGAACGTGTCCCCGTTCGAACTCTCTGCCTCGAGGGACGGAGCCCAGATTCCCGTGAAGAGCACGGCGACCCACATCGAGACGATCGTGATCGCGGTCCAGATCCATCGAAAGAGCATGGAATCCCTCCTTTTGCTCCCGATTATCGCGCCTGCGCCAGCTCTTGATGTCTAGCCGAGGTCGACTACGACCGTCTTCAGCTCCGTGAAGCTGTCGAAGGCGAAGCGCCCGCCCACGCGACCGATACCACTGCGCGATCCCGCTCGGCCGCCGAAGGGCAGGTGGGTCTCCCAGTAGTTCGACGAGGCGTTGACGTTCACCCAGCCGGCCCGGGCGGCCTCGGCGAAACGCAGGCCTCGGCGCAGGTCGCGCGTGAAGACCGCGGCAAGCAGCCCGTAGGGCGACTCCTCGATCGTGGCGAACGCGTCCTCCTCGCTCGTGATCGTCCGGATGGGGACAATCGGCCCGAAAGTCTCGTCGCGTGCGACTTCCATCTCGTCGGTGACCGCATCGAGCACGGTCGGCTCGTAGTAGAGCCTGGTCGGGAAACCAGAGGCGCGCGTCCCGCCGGCAACGAGCTCGGCCCCCCGGTCGAGCGCGTCGCGGACGTGCTCGTCCATCTTTGCCGCCACGGGCTCGTTGTTCAGCGGGCCCATGACGGTCGAGCGGTCGAAGGGGTCGCCGACCGTCACCGCTTCGGTCCTGCGGGCCAGCTTCTCGCGGAACTCATCGCGGACGGCCTCGTGCACGAGGAAGAGCTCACCGGCCGTGCAGCTCTGGCCGGCGCAGAGGAAGGAGGCGGTGACGCTCGCCTCGACCGCCCTCTCGACGTCGGCGTCGTCGAGGACGACGACCGGCCCGTTCCCGCCCATCTCGAGGAGGAGGGCCTTCCCCGCGCCACGCTCGGCGATCCTGTATCCGGTCTCCGTGGAGCCGATGAACCCGATCGCATGCGTGCCCGGGTTGGCGACGATCTCGTCGCCGACGATGCTGCCCGGCCCGGTGACGAGGTTGAAGACTCCGGCGGGGAGCTCCGCGTCGACGAGACACTCGGCCAGCTTCACCGCGCAGACCGACGTCGAGGCGGCGGGCGACCAGACGACCGCGTTTCCCGCTGCCAGCGCGGGCGCGAGGATCTCGGCGGGCATCGTGTAGGGCCAGTTCCACGGCGTCACGACTCCGACGACTCCGCGCGGGACGCGGTAGACGAAGACACGCTTGGCAGCGTCGATCGACGGCGGCATCAATCCTTCAATCCGGGTCGCGTCCGCGGCCGCCATGCGGAAGTACTCCTCGAGCTCGCCGACCTCGTCGTAGGCCTCGGTGTGGAGCGGCTTGCCCTGGTCGAGCGTCAGCGTGCGTGCGAGGTCGTCGCGGCGCTCGTGCACGAGCTCGGCGATGCGCTCGAGGGCTCGGGCGCGCTCGAACGCCGACCGCGCGGCCCAGTCCCGCCAGGCGCCGCTCGCCGCCGCGATCGCGCGCTGGGCGTCCTCACGCGTGCCCTCGGGGAAGCTTCCGATGACCTCCCCCGTCGCGGGGCTGGTGGCCTCGACCGTCGCGCCAGACTCGCTCTCGACCCACCCGCCCCCGATGTGCATGCGGAAGTCCACGCCGCGAGTCTGCCACGATCCGCGGGCACGTCGGTAAGGCTAGGCCTACCTGCGTTGACCGCCGACAACTCTTGGGGGACGTCGAATTCGAGGAATTCGAGGCTAGGCTAATTCGCTAGCGCGCTTCGCGGCCTCGGCCGAGTTGATCACGGGGACGACCTCGAAGCGGGCCAGATCGCTCCACGCAGCGGTCCAGTCTTCCAACAGGCTTGGATCGTCGGTCTCCATCAGCTGGAAGCAGCGCTCGAGGCTCTCGTCGATCCAGCTGTCCACATAGACCAGGCCGTCCGGCAGCATGCGACCCCTCGCCGCAGCTCGCGCGTACACCGGCTTCGCGCCATGCACGAACCGTTCGATCACCATGTAGCGCACGACCGGGCCTAGTGCGTCGGCGCTTCCCAGCCTTCGAGGACGGACGGTTCGTAGTCCGTCCCGACCGTCTTCGAGTCGGCCATCCAGGGGCCGAGCTCCGGCTGGGGGAACTTCGTGTGCTTCTCCTTCAGCTGGATCCCGTAGGAGTTGCCCGACTGCAGGTGCTTGATCAGCACCTTGCGGGCGATCTCGTTCTCACGCCCCTTCGGGATGTCGAAATAGATACGGATGAAGGAGTTCGAGTAGCGGTCGAAGACCGCGGGCGTCCCCTCCTCCTCGAGCAGCTCGACGTCCTCGAGCCAGTTGATGTCCTGCCCCGGGGTCGCTGCCTCGAGGTCGACGTCCTCAACGAGCGAGATGTCCTCCTGGTACGGCTGTCGCTTCCCCGAGAGGTACTCGGAGTCGATGTCGACGATCTTCTCGGGCTCGCCGCGAGCGGCCATCAGTCCGCCCCCGCGAACTCCGTGGGGTGCTCGGGAAGGTAGTCGACCGGATACTCGAGGTGCTTCTCGAGCAGGCGCTTGATCTCCGCGAGCGCCTTCTCCTCACTGATTCCTGGGATGTAGTCGGTGCCCGC
>JBKPFG010000295.1:0-3721 GCA_046728735.1 Actinomycetota bacterium | reverse complement strand
GCGTAAGCCTCCGTCACGTCCGCGCATCCGAGGGGCGCCTCACGGGCGCCCCTCGCTCGTTCTTCACTCGCGCCAGGGATCTTGGCGCGGATGGCTGCCGTCGATGAGGTGGACATGGCCGCCACAGGCCACAGCCGCACAGGGGACGAGCACGGAGCCCCGAGACTCCTCGAGCATTGCGCCGCGCTCGAGCGCATGATCGGCAGCGAGGGATGTACGGCCCGGGCGCGCCTCGAGAGCGTTCTCGGAGGCGAGCTCACGAGCCTTCTCTGTCGCGCGCTCACGAGCGCGCCCCGGCCCAGTTACTTGCGTTTTAGCGCGTTCTAGCGCCGGAGCTGGTCGGCGCCGAACAGGCGCACGTAGAAGAAGATCAGCATGCCGGCGACAACGCCGAAGAGAAACGCCGTGCCTGCGGAGATACCGATTGCGAGCAGGCCGAGCCAGATGAACGCGCCCAGGCCGATGCCCCAGAGAAGCGAAGTGAACCCGGGACTGAACGCGGGAGGCCGTAGCGGCGACATGAGGGCAATCTAGCCAGGACCAAAAAAAGTCGCCGAGCGGGTGGCGCTTTCGTCCACTTCACCCACCGGCTTTCCGCTTCCGCGTACAACCGCCAGGTGAAGCTTCAACCTACTCGCGCTCCCTGCTCGGCGCAATCGGCACTCTAGGACGTGTGCCAAAGCGTTTCAAGCGCGTGTTCAACTTAATGTACGCAATTTGCGAACAGTTCAGTTTTCCACAGTTTCCACATCATCCGCGGAACTCTGTGGGACCGTCTGTAAAACGCGGCTTGGAACCTAACGGCCGGCCAGGGCCGCGCGAGTGTACACGCCCGCGGCATTCCATAGGAGGTACCCCTGGGAGCCGGCGTCACGGGCCGCCTGGATCTGATCCTGGACGTCCGCCAGGGTGTAGGTGTGCCCGAGCGAGAAGTCCTGAAGCCACGGGACGAGCCGCGTGTTCTGCCCGCGAAGCGCCACGTCGAAGTCCCGGAGCGCGAGCGCGACCGTGCGGCCGGGCTGGGCGTCGGGGTCGGGGAGGTTGTACTCGCCGGGCCCGAAGTGGGAGGGGTAGACCATTGGATAGATCGTGTCGAGGTACGGAGCGATGCGATTGGGACGCTGGCCGATGCCCATGTTGCGCGTTGCGGACAGGCCGAAGACGTCTGCCGAGACTCGGACCCCCAGCGGCCGCAGCCGCTCGCTCGCGTACTCGAGGAAGCCCGTGATCACTCGGGCCTTCGACTGCTTCGTCTTGCCCGGGAAGACAGCGCTCGAGAGATCGCCGTCCGTGGGGAAGCGGACGTAGTCGAACTGAATCTCGTCGAATCCCGCTTGGGCAGCGGCTGCGCCGAGATCCGTGGCGTACTTCCAGACGCCCTTGTTGTAGGGATTCACCCAGCCGAGGCCCGCAGCGGTGTGCCAGACGCCTCCATCGGTCGTGCGGATGGCATACCGCGGCTGCTTCTCCGAGAGGACCGGATCCTCGAACACCACGATGCGACCGATGACGTAGACGCCGCGGGCGTGCGCCGCGCGCGCGACTTCGTAGGGGTCGTAGTAGCGCGTAGCCGCTCCCGTCTGGTGTGCGAGCGGCACGGCCGGTTTGCGAAAGCCGACATCCCCGTACTCGTCCTTGATGTCGAGCTCGATCGTGTTCAGCCCGTACCGGGTGAGACGAAGGTAGTCGTCGACCTTCCCGTCGAGCGAGGCGAGCGACATCGTGATGTGGACACCTCGGACCTCCTCGGGGTACGCGCGGGGCTGAGCCTTCGGCTTGGCCGGCGCCTGGGCGCTCTGAGCCGCCGTCGACGTGGCAGCGCTCCTCGTATCGCGCTCGTTCAGGAAGCGAGCCCCGAGCGTCAAGACCGCCGCCGTCACGGCGACGACGGCGAGCACCGCGATTCGCCGGATGGCGCGCCTTTTCCTCGCTTGTCGACGCCGGGAGCGGAAACGTTCGTTGGGGTCGACAGGCTCGAGCAGCATCAGAACCACGGCACGCTAGTCGGTCGCAGGGAAGGCCGCAAGCGGTTCTGCCGCCTCGCGCAACGTTTTTCGTTGCGCTAAGATCAGGGCATGCCCGTCGAACCTGCCCTCAAGGTGGAGGCCCTCAGCCGGGACTTCCGGTCGCAGCGGCGGCTGGCCGATGCGCTCGGCGTCAGCCCGGCACAGGTGAGCCGCTGGAAGAGGGGACAGGGGATCGATCCCGACAACGCGGAGCGGCTCGACCTCCTGGAGCTGGCGATGTCGGCCCTCCTGCGCCTGTACGAGCCGTCGACGGCGGAGAAGTGGCTCTTCGGGCTCAATCCGTTTCTGCGCCAGCGGCGGCCGATCGACGTCATCCGTCAGGGGCGGGTCGAAGAGCTGCTCGGGGCCATCCGTCAGGAGCAAGCCGGCTCCTTCGCGTGATCCTCTTTCGCTGCTTCGCTTGGGACGAGGGCGTCTCGGCGCGAGCGCGGGGGGGAGCCCTCTGGTTTCCGCGGATGCTCCAGGGTGAGGGCCGCCACGACGCGCCAACCCTCTACGGCTGCCTGTACGTCTCCGCCGAGCCCGTCTCTGCGGTCGTCGAGCAGCTCGCGGGCCTCACGGGGACGTCGATCGAGCCGCCCGACCTCTTTCGCCACGGGCTGCCGCTCGCGCTCGCCGCGGTCGAGCTCGACGATGCGGCGGAGCTGCTCGATTTCGACGATCCCGCCGTTCTCGTCCAGGAGGGGCTGAGACCGTCCCGGATCGCGACGAACGACCGCGCGACGACGCAAGGCCAGGCGTTCGAGCTCTTTCAGCACCACAGGGAGGTTGTCGGGCTCAGGTGGTGGTCGACCTTCGAGTCGCTCTGGCCGAATATCACCCTCTTCGACAGGGCCGAAACCGCGCTCGAGCTCTCGGACGTCCAGCGGCTCGAGGTGGGGGACGACGTCGTCCTCGAAGCGGCCGAGTTCCTCGGGCTATCCGTGTCGACTTGACATAACGCCCCTTATCGTGCGTGGGCGTGGCTACGTGCCTTGAGAAGCGGTGAGACGCTCCACGGCAGCCTCTTTCGCCCGCTCCAGCGCATCCTGGGCCCGCCGCAGGAGCATTCCGGCGTCGTCTTCGCGGCGCAGCTCGACGAGCCCGGCGTAGAGCCGGACGCCCTCATCGCCGTTGTCCACCCGTCCGCCGAGAGCGAATTGCAGCCGGCGGTGGAGGTGTTCGGCGTCTGGCTGGCCCGCCTCCGGCATGATCACTGCGAAGACCGCGTCACCGAGGTGCGCGGCGACGTCCGTTCCTCGGACCGCGCCCTGGACCCGCTCGCCGGCTGAGGCGAAATCGGCGAGGCCCTCGGCTTCGAAGAGCAGGAGCCCGAGCGCTCGGCCGTAGCGGCGCGCCCTGGCGACCTCTCGACGCAGGCTCTCGTCGAAGTAGCGGCGATTCTTGAGATTCGTCAGCGGGTCCGCGTCCGCGAGCCGGCGCGCTTCCGTGTAGAGGCGGGCGTGCTCGAGCATCGGCCCGAAGGCCGCGGCGAGCTGCTCGAACCGGGCCAGCTCCTTCTCGTCAACGGATCGGTCGGCGCGCCGCCAGAAGACTCCGAGGGTCCCCACGCGTTGGCCCTGGTCGTTCGAGAGAGGAACGGCGAGGCCCCCGGCCAGGCGGAAGGCGTCGTTGACGGCCTCGTCGGCCGAGTAGAGGTAGCCGAGCTTGACGGCGCGGGCCCGTCCGGCCTCAGGGGGGACGCCGAGGAGATC
>JBKPFG010000167.1:0-3767 GCA_046728735.1 Actinomycetota bacterium | reverse complement strand
CCGCCGACGGTCAAGAAGATCCCCGATCCCGACCTCTACGTCGGCGACCAGGTGATCGAGGAGTACGGCCAGCCGTCCCGATCGGTCTCTGTTCGCCGGCTGGTCTACGACTCGAAGGGGCACCTCCTCTACGACACGACCTGGTACTCCTCGTACCTCGCCGAGCCGAAGGTCGTGCGGGTGGGGACGAAGGAGCGCCCAGGAGCGACGCAGCCCTCGCACACGGGGACGACGACCCACGGCACGACGACCGCCAAGGGCACGTCCACGGGCACGACGACCAAGCCCTAGCTCGAGACTGCTTCCGCCTGGGCGATCCCCTCGGCCAGCCAGGCCGGCATTCGCGTCGGCCGGAGCGTGGCGGCGTCCACGCAGGCATGCGCAGTCCATCCCTCCGCGATCGCCGCCTGCGGTTCGCTCGTCCGCTCGACCACGTATTCGAAGCGGAAGCGGGCGCCTCGAAGGTCGGTGATGCGGGTGTGGATGCGCAGCTGGTCGTCGAAGCCGCACGGCGCCAGGTAGCGCACGTGCGCCTCGATTGTCAGGGCCTCGACCCCCTTCTCGATCAGCCCGCGATAGCCGCCCGGGAAGCGCGCGAGATACGCGATGCGAGCCACCTCGAACCAGTTCAGGTAGACGGAGTTGTTCGCGATCCCCTGCGCGTCGGTCTCGCTGAAGCGCACGGTTTCGTCGGTGGCGAAGCGATAGCCCTCCACGGGCCGCGAACTTTCGCAGGTCTCCCGTTGAGTCCGTCGTGACGTTCGGCCAGCGGCTACCATCACGCCCCGTGCGCCGAGGCGTCGTGATTTCGATGCTCGTGGCTGTCGCCTTCTCCGCACCGGTGGCGCAGGCCAGGGTCGTCGTGGGGGAGGAGTGTCCAGGAGAGCGCGCCGTGGGCGGGCCGGGCCTCGCCTACGCGGCCTACGCGGAGGGACGTGTGGTGGCGCGGACGGCTCCGCGTGGAGAGGCGCTCCGGACCTTCGGTCGCCTGAACCGAAACGGGGTGCGCACGGTGTTCGGCGTCGTCTCAGTCGTCCTCGACCGTAGCTGCGAGCCCCTGGGCTACCACGTGCAGCTCCCGGTGCGGCCCAACGGATCGAGCGGTTTCGTCGGTCTCGCCGCCGTGAAGGTGCACACGGTGCGGACGCGAATCGACGTCGACCTCTCCAGGCACCGGCTCACGCTCTTCCGCGACGGCAAGCGAGTGCTCACGACGACGGCCGGGATCGGCGCGGACGGAACGCCGACGCCCACGGGTCTCTATTACGTCAACCAGCGGCTGCGACCGGACAACCCCTCGGGCTCCTTCGGCCCCGGAGCCATCGGCATCAGCGCGTTTTCGCCCACTCTCACCGACTGGGCTCAGGGAGGGCCGGTCGCGATCCACGGGACCAACGACCCGTCCTCCGTGGGCAGGTCGGCCAGTCACGGTTGCATCCGCATCCAGAACCCCGTCCTGCGCGTGCTCTACCGCGCCGCTCGTCCCGGAACTCCCGTGGTCATTCGGGCATAGACCGAGCCCGGCCGCGGTAAGGTCCCGGCAAAGACTGAGAAGGAGTTGTCATGGCGACTGGAAAGAAACCCGATGACAGCGGTTTCGTGGGCAATCTCGCCGAGCGGGGGGAGAAGGCGGTCAACCGCCTCCTCGACGAGCTCGCGCACAACCCACGCGTGACGGAAGCTCTCGGAAGGGCCATGTCGGCGAAGGGCAGGGTCGATTCGAGCGCGCGCAAGACCATGGGGCAGCTCGGCGTGGCCGCTGCGGACGAGCTCAAGGACCTGCGCAAGCAGATCGAGCGGCTCGAGAAGAGACTCGCGCGGGTCGAGGGCGCTACGGGCACGAAGTCGAGGTCGACAGCGAAGCGCTCCGAGACGAAGAAGAAGCCCACCGCAAAGAAGTCGACGACCACGGCGGCGAGCAAGAAGCAGAGCGCGGAGAAGACTCCTTCGCCGTCCGCCGGCCGCTCGGTCGGTGGGGGAACCGGACGCAGTTCCACGCCCGGCGGGTCAGCCCCAAACTAACCGGGGACGCGCAGCCGCAGCGCGGCCGGGAGGATCTCGAACTGCGCGGGAGTCGTCCCAGGTTGCTCGCCGTCGAGGACGACCGGCAGGGGGCCGTCCGCGCTCACGCCGACCGTTCGTGCCCGGACGACGTCCACCTTGGCGTGCCCGACGTGCGTTCCTCTGTAGATCTTGGGGAAGGTCATCGCGAATTCGGCCTTCGTGAAGTCCCCGATGAGGATCGTGTCGAACTGCCCGTCGTCGGGGACCGCATCCGGGGCGATCCGCATACCGCCGGCGGTGTACGCGCCGTTGGCCACGATCACCTCGTAGAGGACGGCGGATCTCGTCGACCCGTCCAGCTCGACCCGCATGGGCACGCTCTTCCACCGGAGGAAGACGGCCACAGTCGCCCAGAGGTACGCGGGCTTCGCGCCCATGCGCCGCGACGTCGCTGCCCCGCGCCGCGCGATCGCGCCGCTGATCCCGGCGCCGGCGAAGTTGACGAAGTAGCGCTCGCCGGGAGCGCCGTCCCAGTCCCGATAGCGCGCTCGACCGGCATCGATCGTGCGCAGTGCGCCCGTCGCGGCAACCCGAAAGGCCTCCTCTGGACGCGTCGGGATCCCGAGCGAGCGCGCGAAGTCGTCGCCCGTCCCGCGGGGCACGACGGCGAGCTCCACCGGCGAGTCTCCCGCCGCGAGGACACCGTTGACCGCCTCGTTGACCGTGCCGTCGCCGCCCACGACGACGAGCCGGCGGGCGCCCCTCGCGACCGCCTGCTGAGCGAGCTCGCCGAGGTGCCCCGGCGCCTCGCTCAGGAGCGCGTCGCCCCGTAGCCCGGCGGCCGCCGCGTGCATCGAAAGCTCTGCCCACCGTTGCCCGGTCGCCCCGTTCCCAGCCGCGGGATTGACGAGGAAGACGACGTCGTCCGCGGCCACTAGTGGCCGGCGGTGACGGTCTGGAGAGCCAGCTCGGTCATCTGGTCCACGGCGGCCTTCATCTCCTCGTCGGAGATCCGCACGAACTCGCCCTCGACAACGACGTCGCTGACCGTCAGGAGGCACCCCGCCTTGACCTTGCGCAGCGCGCCGAGTGTGAAGAGAACGGCGGCTTCCATCTCGACGGCGAGGATCCCGCGGTCGGACCAGCGCTGAGCCCGCTCTGGATCGGGGTCGTAGAAGATGTCGCTCGAGACGATCGGGCCGACGCGGACCGGCTTGCCGAGCTCCCTGGCGGCATGGACCGCCGCGTGGACGAGCTCCCAGTCGGCCGTCGGCGCGTGCGGCTCGCCGCCGACGTAGTGCGTGGCCGTCGAGTCGGCCGGCACGGCCGAGAGCGCGACGACGAGGTCGCCGAGCTTCATGTCGGGTTGGAGCCCGCCGCAGGTGCCGATGCGGAGGAGTCGCTTGACCCCGAGCTGGGCGAGCTCCTCGATCACGATCGCAGCCGACGGGCAGCCCATGCCCGTCGCCTGCACGGAGACCGGCTTGCCCTCGAAGGTCCCCGTGTAGCCGAGCATCCCGCGCTCCCAGTTCCGCTGCTGGACCTCTCCGAGGAAGGTCTCTGCGACGTACTTGGCGCGCAGCGGGTCTCCGGGAAGGAGGCAGGCCTCGGCGTAATCCCCCGTCTGCGCGCGGACGTGTATCGGCATGGCGGCGGAGCTTAACCTCGCGACGCGCGCGTCAAATTGGACGCCAAGCCGGCGAAGCCGGCGTCAGGCGTGCGGACGTGTATCGGCACGGCCGTGGAGCCTAACGTGCTCGTGT
>JBKPFG010000125.1:0-14253 GCA_046728735.1 Actinomycetota bacterium | reverse complement strand
CTGCCTCACGGCGTGCATCGTCCAGGAGGAGCTCTGCTTCGGCTGCTCCGGCATCGGCAACCTCATCACCTCGGGCGGTTTCTTCGCGGAGCCGATCCTCGTGCTCGGGTCCGAGGAGCAGAAGCGCCGCTGGATCGAGCCGATCGCCGGCGAGCGTCCGCCGCTCGGGGCCCTCGCGACCACGGAGCCCGGCTCCGGCTCCGACGCCGCCTCCATTCAGACCGTCGCCGAGCGCAGGGGCGACAGCTACGCCCTCAGGGGCCAGAAGACGTGGATCTCGAACGGCGGGATCGCCGAGTTCTACATCGTCTTCGCGACCGTCGAGCCGGGCTCCGGCTACCGCGGTGTCACCGCGTTCGTCGTCGAGCGAGGAGACGAGGGCGTCGCCTTCGGGCCCCCCATGAAGAAGATGGGCCAGCGGGCGATCGTCAATGCCGAGATGTTCCTCGAGGACGCCGACCTCCCGGCTGATCGGCGCCTGGGCGATGAAGGGGAGGGCTTCTCGGGGCTCATGCAGACCTTCGACCGTTCCCGCATCACGCTCGGGGCTGCCGCGACAGGTCTCGCGAGGGCCGCCCTCGAGTACGCGGTCGAGTACGCGAAGACGCGCGAGCAGTTCGGGAAGCCGATCGGTGAGCACCAGGCGGTCGCCTTCCGGCTCGCGGACATGGCGACCCGAGTCGACGCGGCCCGGCTCCTCGTCTGGCAGGCGGCGCGTCGGCTCGATGCCGGCCAGGACGTGACGAAGGAAGCGGCCATGGCCAAGCTCTTCGCCTCCGAGACGGCAATGTGGTGCACGTGGGCCGCGGTTCAGACGCTGGGCGGCTGGGGGTACTCGCGCGAATACCCGGTCGAGAAGTGGATGCGCGACGCCAAGCTCGAGGAGATCGAGGAGGGAACGTCGGACATCCAACGCCTCATCATCTCCCGGCGGTTGCTGCGGTGACCAGCCCGGCGACGTTGCCGGGCTCTTGGCGTGCGAAAAGCGATACGCATTCGCGTCGAGTTAGACGCAGGCGCCCGCGTCATTTTGAACGCGGATGCGTTGGGTACGGCCGAGGACACCGCCTGGCGACGCTTTGGGGGCGCCAGGGGTGCGGGCAATGTTGCCGGGCTGGTCACGTATCTTGAGTCGGGACCTCCGGCCGCTCTTCGACCCCAGCTCGGTCGCCATCGTCGGCGCCTCGAACACACCTGGGAAATGGGGCTACTGGCTCGGCAACGGGGCGCTCCTAGGTGAGGACCGCCGCGCCGTCTACCTCGTCAACCGCAAAGGCGGCGAGATCCTGGGACGCGACGCGTACAGGTCGCTGGCGGAGCTTCCCGAGTCGCCGGAGCTCGTGGTGATCACCGTGCCGGCGAGCGCCTTCGAGGACGCGGTCGCGGAAGCCGTCGACGCAGGCGCGAAGGCGCTCGTCGTCATCAGCGCGGGGCTGGGCGAGGGAGGTCCCGAGGGCCGCGCCCGTGAGCGGGCTGCGGTGGAGCGAATCCGGGCAGCCGGAGCACTGCTCGTCGGGCCGAACTGCCTGGGGATCTTCGACGCCGGGACGAACCTGCACCTGAGCTCGAACTCCGTTCCCAGTGGGTCGATCGGCTTCATCTCGCAGAGCGGGAACCTGGCTCTCGAGGTGGGCATGCTCGCCGGGGACGCCGGGCTCGGCTACTCGCGCTTCGTTTCGCTCGGCAACCAGGCCGACCTGGAGGTCGCCGAGCTGATCGACTCCTTTGCCGGACACGAACCGACCCGCCTGATCGCGGTCTACTGCGAGGACTTTCGCGACGGCCGGGAGTTCGCCCGGGCCGCCCATCGAGCCGTCGAAGGCGGAAAGCCGGTGCTCCTCCTGGCCGGCGGGGGAACGGAGGCAAGCGCCCGTGCCGCGCGCTCGCACACCGGCGCGCTCGTCAGCGATCTCGTCGCGGTGGACGCGGCGTGCGCCGCGGCCGGAATCGAGCGCGTCTCGACACCCAAGGAGCTCGTCGACGTCGCTGTCGCTCGACTCGGCGCGCCTCCTGCTCGGGGCCGTCGTGTCGGTGTCGCCGCGGACGGCGGCGGATCGACCGTGATCGCCGCCGACCTCGCCTCCGCTCACGGCCTCGAGCTGCCCGAGGTCGGCCCCGCGACGGCGGCCGCCGTGGCGAAGCTCCTGCCGCCGACAGCAGCGGTGACCAATCCCGTCGACCTGGCGGGGGGCGGCGAATACGACGTGTTCAACTTCGCGCGCGTCGTCGAGCTCCTCCTCCGCGCGAACGAGCTGGACGTCGTCTTCCTGACCGGCTACTTCGGCGGCTACAGCACCTACTCGGAGGAGCACGCCGCGCGCGAGGTCGAAGCCGCGACCGCGATGGCGGGCTACGCCCGCGAGCTCGCGAAGCCGCTCGTCGTTCAGACGATGTACTGGCGCTCCGGAGCCGCCGACGCCCTTCGTGCGGCGGGGATCCCCGTCTACCGTGACCTCGAAGGCGCCGTCGCGGCCATCGCCGCGCTCGTCCGAGCAGGCGCCGCCCGCCCCGAGGGAGTCCCCGAACTGCCGCAGGCTGCGGCACCGGTCGACGCCACGGGGTACTGGGAGGCAAGGGAGCTCCTCTCCGCTGCAGGAGTCGAGTTTGCGGAGGCGCGCAAGGCGTCCAGCGCGGAGGAAGCCCTCACGGTCGCGGGAGAGCTCGGCTATCCCGTCGTGCTCAAGGCCCTCGGGCAGCTGCACAAGTCCGATGCGGGGGGAGTCGCGATCGGCCTCGTCGATCAGGCCTCGTTGCAGGATACGTTGTCAGAGATGGCAACATTAAAGGCTCCGGAATACTCGGTCGAGCGGACGGCGCCGCTCGAGCAGGGGATCGAGCTCATCGTCGGCACGCGCCGCGACCCGCGCTTCGGGCCGGTTACGCTCGTAGGCATGGGCGGGCTCTACACGGAAGTGCTGTCAGACGTCGCTGTCGCGCTCGCCCCGATCGACGACGGGCAGGCAGAGCGGCTCATTCGCTCGCTCCGGGGTGCTCGGCTCCTCCACCGCGTTCGTGGGCGCCCCGCGCTCGACGTCGAGGCGGCCGCGCGCGCGACGGCCGCAGTGTCCGGGGTCGCCGCCGAGCATTCGGAGATCGCGGAGCTGGAGATCAACCCGCTGCTCGTCCTCCCCGACGGCGCTCTCGGCCTCGACGCCAGGATGGTGCTCGGAGGAGCCGACGATGCTGCCTGACGGAACCTTCGACGGCAAGGTCGCGATCGTCACCGGCGGCGGCAGCGGGCTCGGCCGCGCGATGGCGCTCGAGCTCGCGCGGCTCGGCGCCGCGGTCGTGGTCGCCGGGCGACGCCAGGAAGCACTCGACGAGACCGCTTCTTCCATCGCCGATGGCGGCGGCAAGGCTCACGCGCAGCCAACGGATGTCCGGGAGCCGGAGGCCGTCGAGGCGCTCGTCGCCGCAGCCGTCGAGCAGTTCGGTCGCGTGGACGTCCTCGTCAACAACGCCGCGGGCAACTTCGTCGTCAAGGCCGAGGACCTCTCGCCGAACGGCTGGCGCGCGGTCGTCGGAATCGTCCTCGACGGCAGCTTTCTCTGCTCTCGGGCCGCCGGGCGCCGGATGATCGAGCAGGGCGAGGGCGGGGCGATCCTGAGCGTGATCGCTAGCTACGCGTGGACGGGCGGCCCGGGCACGATCCACTCCGCGGCCGCGAAGGCCGGCGTGCAAGCGCTGACGAAGACGCTGGCGGTGGAGTGGGCAGAGCACGGGATCCGCGCCAACTGCATCTGCCCGGGGCCGACGGACACCGAGGGCGCGGGGCAGGCGCTCTGGCCGACCGAGGACGATCGGGCCCGTGTGGCAGCGACGGTGCCGCTGGGCAGGCTCGCCAGCACCGAGGAGGTGGCCGTGTGGGCAGCGGCGCTCTGCTCGCCGTACGCGGGCTACATCACCGGCGAGACACTCACGATCGACGGCGGGCACTGGCTCGAGCAGGAGTCCTACCTGCCCGCGCTCGGCAAGCAGCCCCGCGGCTAGCGTCCGTGGCGTATCGCTTCAGGCCGATGGCGCAGGCGGACGCGGAAGCCGTCGCAGGTTGGCACTACCCCGAGCCTTTCTCGTTCTACGACTGGCCGGCGGACGAGGACGATCTGGCCGAGCTTCTCGATCCGGGTCGACGCGGCGAGGCCTACTACGCCGTTGAGGACGAGGACGGCGAGCTGGTCGGCCACTTCTCCTTCAGGCCCGAAGGGCGAACGCTGGTCATCGGGCTGGGCCTGCGCCCGGACCTCACAGGTCTGGGGCTTGGCGGCGGCTTCCTTGCCGCCGGCCTCGACTACGGCCGCGAACGGTTCGCGCCGGAGCGGTTCTCGCTCGCGGTCGCGACCTTCAACGAGCGTGCGATCAAGGTCTACGAACGCGCGGGCTTCGAGCGTGCCCACGTCTACATGCACCGGACGAACGGCGCCGACTGGGAGTTCGTAGAGATGCGCCTCAGCGCCTAGGCTTCGGCCAGCGCTTCGAAGACGAGCTTCTGGAAGTGCTGGATCAGGTGCTCGCTCGAGAGCAGCAGTCGCCCCTGCGGCACCATGCCCGTGTCGAGGCCCTGCTGGACCGACTCGACGAGCGACGCATCCTCCCGCCCCACCTGGTTGGCGAACTCCATCATCGCCCGTGCCGTCTCGTCCGAGACTTCCTCGTAGTAGAAGTACTCGGTCACGCCGACCGACCGCCCGGGCCTGCTCGGGCGTGTCGTGTCGACCGAGAGATTGCCCGGCCCTGCTTCGACGTTGATGGTCGTGTTCGGCCAGAGGAGGTGGTACTGGGCCTGCGTCACCTCGCCGCGAGCATCGTAGGGAGCGTTGCCCTCTCCCGAGAGAGCCGAGTCGCGCGGCGTCCCGAACTGGCTCGCGACGAGCCCGTCCACGCGCAGGAGGTAGGCATCGGCATCGACGTCGATCACCTTGCTGAAGCCGGGATGGGCGACCGGGCAGTGGTAGCACTCGAGGTAGTTCTCGACCGCGATCTTCCAATCGGCGGCGATCTCCCACTCGATCCGCTCGCGGAAGCGGAGACGCTCGAGGTCGACACCGGCCGACTCCACGTACCCGGGCAGGGGCCCCAGCGCCTCGTCCAGGGAGGGGGCGTCCGGGTCGGGGTTGACGAAGAGGAGCGGCCCCCAGGAGCCCACCTGGGCTTCGAGGAGCGAGAAGGATTCCGGGTCGAAATCGGGCTCGCGCTCCGAGCGCGGCGCCTTGCGCAGAGTCCCGTCGAGGTCGTACGTCCACGCGTGGTACGGACACTGGAGCGAGGCGCGGTTCCCCGCGCCGTCCGCGACGAGATGGCCCCGATGGCGGCACACGTTGATCAGCGCGTGCACCTCGCCGTCCTTGTCCCGTGTGACGACGATCGGGATCGTGCCGGCGTGGCTCGTGAACCAGTCGCCCGACTCGGCGACCTGGTCGACACGCCCGATGTACTGCCAGGAGCGCCGGAAGATCGCGTCTTGCTCGCGGCGGAGCATCTCCGCGTCCGAGTACCAGCTTGCAGGAAGCGTCGCTCCTGCGGCCAGCGCGTCCCGCAACTCCTGCGCGTTGTCGATCACGCCGTCTCCCAACCCGCGTAGGGCGCGATGCCCCGCTTGAAGAGGCCGCCGGCGACGATCACGCGCTGGATCTCGCTCGTCCCCTCCCAGATGCGGTCGACCCGCAGCTCGCGGAAATGGCGCTCTGCAGGGCTTTCCTGCATGTAGCCCCGTCCGCCGAGGATCTGGACCGCCCTGTCGGCGACCCGTCCGGCCATCTCGGATGCATAGAGCTTCGCCATCGCCGCCTTTCCGTGGACGATCTTGGCGTCCGGGTTCACGTCGAACTCGTGAGCGGCGTGATAGGTGAGAAGTCGCGCCGCTGCGAGCTCCGTGAGCGAGTCCGCCAGGGGGAATTGTACCCCCTGGTACTGGGAAATACTGGCTCCGAAGGCTTGCCGCGAGACGGCGAATGCCCTTGACAGGTCGAGGAGGCGCTCCGCGGCGCCGCAGCAGCGCGCGGCGATCATGAGCCGCTCGACTGTGAACCACTTCTTCGCTCCTTCGTCGCCCCCGCTCGGAATGCGGTTCGCGTCGGGCACCCGGCAGCTCTCGAGCCGGAACTCCGGGTGCGCGTAGAGGTACGGGTCGTGCATGAACCGTGGCGTGCGGCCCTCGGTCAGGCCGGGAGTGTCCTTGTCCACGAAGAAGAGCGTCTGCTCGTCGCCCGCGCGGGCGAGGACGACGAGGTAGTCGGCCTCGTCGCCGCCCGTGACGAACCACTTCTCGCCGTTCAGCACCCATTCGTCGCCGTCCCGCTCCGCCGTGGCGGCGATCGCCCCGACGTCCGAGCCGGCTCCCGGCTCGGTGATCGCCCACGCCTCCATGCGCTCGTGCCGGAAGGTGGGAACGACGTAGCGCTCGAGTTGCTCCTCGTTCGCGAGCTCGAGGAGCTCTCGGGGCGCGCGCTCGCAGACGATGAACCCGAGACCGTTCGTGGCCTTGCCGCCCTCCTCCTCGAGCGCCACCTGGGCGAGCATTGGCAGGTCCGGGCCGCCGTGCTCAGCGGGCAGGTTGTAGTTGGAGAATCCCGCCTCGCGCGCCTTCTTCTTCAGCGCCTTCACCTCGGCTCGGTCGATCTCTCCCCGTTCGACGATTCGCTCCTCGGCGGTGTAGAGCTCCTCCTCGACGAAGCGCGCAGCGCGCGCCTTGAGCTCGCGGACCGCGGCGGGGAGCTCCGGGACGACCACGGCTAACCCTTCGCGAGCGCGTCGCGCTCGCTCTCGGAAAGAGGACGGCTGCGCCCCGCGTCGCGGTCGAAGGCGACGAGGACCGCCTCTGCCTCGGCTGCCAGCTCGCCGTCCGGTGTCCGGAGCTCCTCGCGCGTCGTCACGCTCGAGCTCCCGAGGCTCGCGAGGGCGCAGGTGGCGAGCACCTCGTCGTCGTCCTGGGTCAGCTCGCGGCGAAAGTCGATCGCTACGCGCGCGAGCACATACCCCCAGGCCGACCCTTCGTCGCCGAGCGAGAGCTCGAGCCACTCGTCCCTCGCCTCCTCGAGGTAGGTGAGGTAGACGGCGTTGTTGACGTGGTTGTAGGCGTCCAGGTCGCGCCAGCGGATCTCGATGCGCTTCTCATGCACGTTCAGGCGACCTTGGCGGGCTCTCCGTTGTCGGCCGGCAGCACGCGGAGCGCTTCCGCGGGCAAGTGAATCTGGACCGGGGTGCCCTGCTCATACTGAATTGGCTTGCCCGTGTTCTGGAGGAGCGCTTGGAGGGCCTCGCCGGTGGCTGCCCGGACGATCACCTGGATCCCAGATCCCACGTAGACGACTCGCTCCACCATGCCAGGGAATCGGTTCGGCCCTGGGGGGGACCCGTGCGGCTCGAGCTCGACCCGCTCGGGCCTAATGACGATCTTCGCCGGCCCCGTGACGTCGCCGCCGGCTCGCGCTTCGAGCTCGTAGCTCTGGACGTCGACGAGGCAGGCCCCATCGCGGGCGCCCTTGGCGTGCGCATCCATGAGGTTCGAGACTCCGAGGAAGTCGGCGACGAAGACTGTCTTCGGATCTTCGTAGACGTCTTGCGGTGCGCCGATCTGCTCGATATGGCCCGCATTCATCACCGCGAGCCGATCGGACATCGTCAGCGCCTCCTCCTGGTCGTGCGTGACGTAGAGGAATGTGACCCCAACCTCCTGCTGGAGGGCCTTGAGCTCGATCTGCAGCGCCTTGCGAAGCTTCGCGTCGAGAGCTCCCAGCGGCTCGTCGAGAAGGAGGACGGCCGGGTTGAGGATCAGCGCCCGCGCGAGCGCGACACGCTGCTGCTGCCCGCCCGACAGTTGCGAGGACTTTCGCTTCTCGAACCCACCCAGCTGAACGAGCTCGAGGGCTCGGCCGACACGGGTCTTGATCTCGTCCTTCGGGCGCTTAGCCCGGCGCAGGCCGAACGCGACGTTGTCGAAGACGTTCAGATGCGGGAAGAGCGCGTAGTTCTGGAAGACGGTGTTCACGTTCCGCCGGTGGGGCGGCGTGTAGGCCACGTCGGAGCCGTCGAGGAGGATCTGGCCGGAGGTCGGCTGCTCGAACCCGGCGATCATGCGCAGCGTCGTCGTCTTGCCGCAGCCCGAGGGGCCGAGCAGGGAGAAGAACTCGCCGCCCGGCACCTGGAGGTCGATGCCGTCGACCGCAGTCACCTCGGCGAATTCCTTCCGAAGATCCACCAGGTCGATTTCGCCGCGAGCCATGGTCGTAACCTAGAGCCCCAACGCGGCGAGGTCGTCCGACTTCTGTCCGCGCTCTCCCCGCGTGAGGAAGCGCCACGCGAGGAAGCCGAGCGTGACGATGAGGAGCGTCGAGACCAGCATGATCGTCGCGATCGCGTTCACGGAGGGCAGCGGCGCCGCCCTCGTGGCGCTGTAGATCCTGATGGGGACGGTGTCCGTGTCTCCGCCCTTCGACAGCCACTGGCTGATGACGAAGTCGTCCGCCGAGATGGCGAACACAACGGCGGCGGAGGCGACGATCGCCGGGGTCAGCAACGGCAGGAGGACGCGGGTCAGCGCAACGAACGGAGTCGCGCCCAGATCGGCGGCCGCCTCCTCGTACTGCCGCCCGATAGAGAAGAGCCGCCCGCGGACGATGACGACGACGAAGGAGATGGAGAAGGTCACGTGCCCGAGGATCTGCGCCAGCGTGCCGGTGTGGATGAAGGTGAAGATTTGCGTGAAGACGAGGAGCAGCGACACGCCCATCACGATCTCGGGCGTCACGAGGGGGAAGAGCATGATGAAGTTCGACGCTCCCGAGCCGCGCCCGTGCCAGCGGGCGAGTCCGAGCGCGAGCAGCACTCCCAGCGGGACGGCGATGAGCACGTCGGCGCCGGCCAGCTTGAACGTCTGCACCAAGGCGTGTCGGAGTGTCGGGTCGTGCCAGACGGAGTCGACGGGATCGCCCGAATACCATCGCGTCGAGAACGAATCCCAGATCGTGCGCGAGCGCGTTGCGTTGAAGGAGAACTGGACGGCGATGAGCACCGGCACGATCGACCAGAGGATGTACGCCCAGGTGACGAGGACGAGGAACCGCGGCTTGCCCCAGGGGTTCCGGAACCAGCCGCGGAGCCGAGTCGCTGTGCTGAACTGCGGGGCCGTTCGGCGCTCGGCGACGGCGGTCACAGAGCTCCCACCGCTCCTACGTCCCGCTGCGCCCGGTGGATGCTCCACATGTAGTACGCCATCAGGAGGGTGAGGAAGCCTGCCAGCACGAACGTGAGCGCCGCGCCGATCGTCGGCTGGGGCCCGCCGTGGAAGTAGAGGTCGATCTGATTCCCGATCATGGAGGTCTTGGGTGACTGGGAGACGATGTTCGGGGTGTAGTAGTCGCCGAACATCGGCAGCGTGATCAGCACGGCGCCGCCGAGGATCCCGGTCTTCGAGAGGGGGAGAGTGACCGTCCTGAACGCCTGCCACGGGCTCGCGCCGAGATCGCGCGCCGCCTCGAGATGGCTGCGGTCGATGCGGTCGAGGGACGCGAAGAGCGGCAGGATGAGGTACGGGATGTAGCCGTAGACGAGGGCGAAGATGACCGTCGACGAGCTCCCCGCGAGCCAGTCGCGCGGCTGGCTGAGCACATGGGTGAACGTCAGGAAGCGGTTCACATAGCCGTCGGTCTGCAACAGGTTCACCCAGGCGAGCATCCGCATCATGTAGCTGATCCAGAGCGGCAGGATGATCAGGATGAGGATCAGGCCCTTCAAGCGGCCCGCGTGCCGCGCGGCGTAGTAGGCCACGGGATAGCCGATGACGAGGCAGAGGGCGAGCGAGAGGGCTACGTAGACGATCGTGCGAATGCCGACGTCGAACCAGATCCCTCCCGGCGCGAGCCGGTGGAGGACCTCGTTCAGCCAACCGACGTTCCAGTCGAGCGGATTCCAGATTGGAACCGGCTGGAGGAGGATCGGGTCGACCGTTCCGAACGCGACGCCGACAACCGCGTAGAACGGCACGACGAACAGAAGGATGAGCCAAAGGGTCCCCGGGAATGCGAACCCGGGCCAGAGCCAGCGGCGGTACACGGCTCGGCTTTAGGTCTTGCCCCCGGCCAGGAAGTCGGAGTAGCCGTCTTCCCACAGGGCTTGGCCCTTCGCGGTCAGCGTCGAGTACTGCAGCGAGTCGGGCCCGAAGTCGTCGTTGGTGAGGACGCTGTTGGCGAGGTTCTCCGGGACGATGCCCTTCTTCACGAGCGACTCGGGGTCGATCTCGTTGAGGGGCGGCTGGTAGCCGTTGAAGTCCACGAAGTTCGAGTAGGCGATGCCGTTGTCGAGGAGGTAGTTGAGAAAGAGGTGCGAGAGGACGGGCTTTTTCGTGGCCGCGGCGACGCAGAAGCAGTCGTTCTGGACCGGAACTTTCCCCTTGTCGGCCTTCCAGTAGGACAGGACGGAGCCCGGCGTCCCCTTGGGGAGGTAGTAGATGTAGCCGGCGATCATGTCGCCGGACCACGCCTGGTTCAGCCAGCTCGTCCCCTCGGGCACCGCCTGGTACTGGACGTCGCCGACCTTGATGTTGCAGATGTCGTAGAGCTGCTTGAGGTCCGCGACGGCCTGGTTGACGAGCGTCGGGTCCTCGGTGTTGATGTCCGTGTGCCCCTTGCGGAGGAGCGCGCTTCCGATCGTCTCGCGATTCTCCGAGAGGAGCGCGACCTTGCCCTTGTACGCCTCCGCCTGCCAGAAGATGTCCCAGGGCTGCGGCATCGCGGCGATGTCCTCCTTCACCTTGTCGTTCCTCCACGCGATGCCTGTCGCGTAGGTGGTGTACGGAACCGTGTAGTGGGAGTCGACGTCGTAGAACGGACTCACGAGCTCGGGCCACACGTTCTTCTTCAGGTTCGGGATGTAGTCAAGGTTGATCGGCTTGATCAGCTTCCCGGCGACCGCGAGGTCGAGCAGGTCGGGCGTCATGTTCGTGACGTCCACTTCGACGGCCCCGGAGGCAAGGCGCCGTACACCCGAATTGATGTTGTCGAACGCCGTGTACTGAGGCTCGACGTCGTACTTGGCGCAGAAGTCCTTGAGAAGCTTCTTGTAGAGGTAGTCCGGATAGTTGAAGACGGTGAAGGTGCCGCCTGTCTCGGGCTCGAGACCGGACTCGATCGGGTCTTCCCAAAGTGGGAGCGTCACTCGCTTGTCCGGGCGAGCGAGCGGAAGGCCTCCCGGGCCGACCGGCTCGCCGCTGGTGCCCGTGGCCTCGGCCACGTTGGTGGTGTTGCCGCAGGCGGCGAGGAGCCCGCCGGCTCCGGAGAGGAGTGTGGCTGCGCCCGCGCTACGGAGGAGGAAGTCTCGCCGCGTGGAACCGTCGGGCCGCTCTTTCGGATGCAACGTCATTCGAGCCTCCTTTTCGAGGGTGGAAGAGTGTCATGCGCCGGCCGCCCCTTCAAGTCGCTTCAGGACCTCCCGTCGGCGCCTGGCTCCCCGTCCGAGGCGCCAGGATGCGGAGGGACTCGGTCGGCAGGTGCACGAGCAGGGGCATTCCTTCGCGAAGCGGCATCGTTCCGTCGACGGTCAGGAGCACCTGGACGACGTCCCCGTGCGCAAGCTCGATGAGCGCCTGACTCGTCGAGCCGAGGTAGACGAGCCTCGTGACGACTCCGCGGAGGTGATTCTCGGTCTCGGGCCCGAGGGCGTCCAGGCGGATTCGTTCGGGCCTGATCGTGAGGGTGACCGGGCCGGTCTCGTCCAGATAGCCGCGCCCCGCGCGCACGGTGCGGTCGCCCAGGCTGACGATGCCTCGCCCGTGAGCCTCCGCCTCCATCAGGTTGGAGACACCGACGAAGTCGGCGACGAATGCGTTGCGGGGCTCCTCGTAGAGCTCCTCCGCGGTGCCGATCTGCTGCGGCAGGCCGTGCGCCATGACCAGGATGCGGTCCGACATCGTCAGGGCTTCCTCCTGGTCGTGGGTCACGTAGACGAACGTGATGCCCACCTGCTCCTGAATCGTCTTCAGCTCGATCTGCAGTGCGCGCCGGAGCTTCGCATCGAGGGCGCCAAGCGGCTCGTCGAGGAGCAGGACGCGCGGGTTGAGGACGAGCGCCCGAGCGAGCGCCACCCGCTGTTGCTCTCCTCCCGAGAGCTGGTTCGGCTTGCGGCGCTCGAAGCCCTGGAGGCGAACCAGGGAGAGGGCCTCGCCGACGCGCCGCTTCTTCTCCTGCTTCGTCAGATCGGTGAATCCGAGGCCGAAGGAAACGTTGTCCGCGATGGAGAGGTGCGGAAAGAGTGCGTAGTGCTGGAATACGGTGTTGACCGGCCGTCGGTTCGGCGGACGGTCCGTGACGTCGGTTCCTCCGAGCAGGATCCGACCCGTCGTCGGCTCCTCGAATCCCGCGATGAGACGAAGAGTCGTCGTCTTGCCGCAGCCCGAGGGGCCGAGCAGGGAGAAGAACTCGCCGTCATGGATCTCCAGGTCGAGCTCCCGCAAAGCCTGGACGTCGCCGAAGCGCTTGCTGAGCTTCTCGAGGACGACCTCGCTCATCCGACCGCCTCGGCGGCGCCCAGCTCCTCGCGCGCGCGGGCGAGCTCCTCGGCGAGCCGTTCCATCAGGGGCAGCGGCCCGATGGTAATCCTGAGGTAGCGGGGCATGCCGAAGTCCTGGCCGGGGCGCACGAGCAGGCCCCGGCGCAGGAGCGCCTTCGCGACGGCCAGGTCGTCCGCTTGCACGTCGACGAGGAGGAAGTTGGCCTCCGAAGGAACGGGCTCGAGGCCCTGGCCGCGGAGGAGCTCGGCCAGGGTCTCGCGCGCGTGTTCGTTCTCCAGGCGCCTTTCCTCGACGAGGTCCGCGTGTCTGAGGCTCGCGCACCCCGCGGCGAGCGCGGCGCGGTTGACGTTGAAGGGCTCCTGGACGACGTCGAGGAAGGGCGCGAGCGCCTCGTCCACCACGGCGTAGCCGAGCCTGAGGCCGGCGAGCCCGAAGATCTTCGAGAACGTCCGCAGGAGGATGACGGGCCTTCTCTCCTCGACGTCCTGCTCGCGCCGGAGGTGCAGCTCGGGCCGCGCATATTCGACGTAGGCCTCGTCGACGACGACGGCGCAGCGCTCCGGCAGGCTTTCGAGGAGCATCCGCCACTCGGCGGCGGTCAGGAGCGAGCCCGTGGGATTGTTGGGGTCGCAGAGCCAGACGAGTCGCGCGCGGGCCCGGCGAGCCGCGTCGGCGAGGGCCTCGACGTCGTGTCGGTGGTCCCGTCCCGGGACGCGCTCGACGGTCGCGCCCGCCGCCTGGGAGACCTGGGCGTAGAGACCGTAGGTGGGGCTCGGCACGACGACCGTGTCGCCGGGGTCGAGGAACGCATGGGCGACGGTGGCGATCAGCGCCTGGATGCCGTGCCCGGGGACGATCCGCTCCGGCTTCGTGCCGAGCCAGGAGGCGACGGCCTCGCGGAAGTCCGTGTAGGCGTGCTCCGGGTACATCCACGCACGCTCGAGCTCTCGGGCGACTGCGTCCTCGACTCCGGGGAAGGAGCCGAGCAGTCCTTCGTTCCAGTTCAGCTTCGCGATCTCCTCGAGACCGTAGCGCTCCTTCAGCTCATCGATGCTCGGGCCCGGTCGGTAAGGCTCGACGCCGATCAGGGACGGGCGGACGAGCTCGCTCCAGTCGGTCACGCGGTCGGGTCCCACATTCGCAACAGGGTTGGGAGGTGGACGAGGCCGGGGCCGCCGCGGCCGAACGCCCGCTCGAGGGCTGCGCCGAGCTGCTCCGGAGTCGTCCGCTCGGCGGTCACGCCGAAGGCCTCCGCAAGGGCGACGTAGTCGGGCTCGACGAGGTCGACGGCCGTCGTCTCCCCGAAGGAAGCGCGCTGGTACTCCCGCAGGATGCCGTAGCCGCCGTCGTCGACGACGAGCACGACCGCGTCGAGCCCGAACTGGCGGGCCGTCGCGAGCTCCGGGATCCCGTAAAGGAAGCCGCCGTCCCCGACGACAGCGAGCGTCGGCTTCTCGACGCCGGCCGCGGCGGCGCCCAAGGCGGCGGGCCACGCGTAGCCGAGCGTCCCCGAGCCCAGCGGGTAGAGGAACCGGCGCGGCCGGGTCACGGGGAAGTGGGCGGCTGCCCAGTACGCCAGGATCGTCATGTCCCAGGCGGTGACCGCGTTTTTGGGGACCGCCGCCCGGATCGTCTCGAGGAGCCCCCGTTCGAGGTCGCGATCCTGCTCGGCCAGTCCGCGGGCCACGCGGTCGTGGACTTCGGACGCCCTCACGGCGCCGTTCCGATCGCGCTCCTCGACCCGTGGAAGGAGG
>JBKPFG010000135.1:0-19467 GCA_046728735.1 Actinomycetota bacterium | reverse complement strand
CAGCGAAGCCCGCCTCGATCACGTCGACTCCGAGCCGCTCCAGCTGCTCCGCGATCTCGGCTTTCTCCTCAGGGCGCAGCGCGATGCCCGGGGATTGCTCCCCGTCGCGCAGCGTCGTGTCGAAGATCGTGATGCGGCGTGTCACTGACTCGTCCTCCTTCGCCTCCTGAACGGAGACGTACCTGTGGTGTGATCGGGTCGGCGTGTGCGCCCTAGCGGCGCGTAGTCGCGTACTCCCCCTTAGCGGGGGAGAATGCCGAGGAGGATCACGATGAGGCCGCGCGTCGCCACGTCGGCGGAGCCGGGCGTGGGAGCGGATGTGAACGTAGGCCTCATCGAAGTTCGTTCAGTGTGGTGATGCCGTCAGCCTCTGTCAAGCCTCTAGCGGGGCATATCGGCAGGTCCAGACCTTTACTCGAGGTCCTCCTGAACCATTCGCGGGGAATCGTGGATGCAGATGATGTCGAGCCGCTCCGTGCCGACGTTCTTGAACTTGTGCGGGGTCTCGGGCGTGACGACAATGATGTTTCCGGGCCCGGCCTCGAGCTCGTCGCCGTCCGCGGTGAATCTCGCTTTGCCGCTGCGGACGATCCACGTCTCGGAGTAGGGATGCCTGTGCAGGTCGGGGCCCGCGCCGGGCTCGTTGTAGACGAGGAAGAAGGAGACCCCTGAGACGTACGGCTCGCCCTCGAACGTGATCGTGCCTCCGGGGCTCGGCTGCAGCTCACCGGATCGAATCACTCGATACACAGGCGACCTAACGGGGTGTTTAAACGCCGAATCCGGCGGGTCCGAAGACCTACCGGATTCGACTCGCGCAACCTATTCGATCTGCCGCGGCTCTGTCAAGTCGAACCGTCGGCTTTTTCAGCTGAGCGGCTCAACCCTCCTCGAGCGCCGCCGGGTGAGGAACGTCCCCAGCCCGAAGCCGCCCAGCGCCACCAGCGCGAAGAGCCACACGGGCAGCGATCCCGGGCCGGCAAGGCCGGCCATCTGTTCGAAGGTGCCGCAGGGCTCCTCGTTCCCGCCCTGGTCTTCGCCGGAGCCCGAGTCGCCGCCTGCGGCCTGCTCGGCGAGGACGCCGCCGGCCTCATCACCGGCGACATCTCCATCGTCACCCGGCTCGTCGGTTCCGTTTCCCTTGCCGCCTTCGCCTGCGGATCCCTCACAGGCGCCGAGCTGCAGGCCCGCACTCGGCGTCCCCTCGAGCGCCACTGTGAGGCAGCCCAGGTCGAGGCCGCCGCCCGTCGCGCCATTCTCGACGCCGGCGCCGCCCCCTCCGCCGATTGCGGAGCCGCCGTCGCAGTTGCCGAGGCTCACGGAGGCCCCCAGGTCTCCGCTGGACGCCGCGGCGTCGATGCAGCCGAGGATCGCGGTCACGCTGTCGTCGCCGTTCTCGACGTCCGCCTGGGCGGCGCTCCCCGTTCCGTGTCCGGCCGACACAGCTGCCTGCGTGTCGCCGTTCTCCTGGGTGAGGTCGATCGGGGCGACGGTATGCGTCCCCTTCCCGAGCGTCTGGCCGGCCGTGTCGACGATCAGCGTCTGCGGCTGAGCGGCGCCGGCGAAGAAGAGGGCGGCCAGTATCAGGAAGGCTGCCAACAGAATCGTCCGTCTGGTTTTCACTCCTGCCTCCTTGCTCAGGGGACGGCCCCGTGGGGTCGCCGATGGGGCGCAGGACGCGGTCCCGTTCTTTCTCGTGCCCTTACAAGGAAGCCGGAGGAGCGATTTTCTGGCAGCTGTCGACTTGGATGGAACAATCGCGGGCCGAGGCAGGTCAGAGCTGACGTGACGAAACGAGTACTCGGCGACGTAGGTACCTCGTGAACGCCCTCGCGCCAGCCTGGCCGCGACGAGCCGCGGTTCGCCGTCCGTTCGCGGAGGTCGCCCGGGATCACCTCGACGACGTCTATCGGTACCTCCTCTTCTTGACGGCCGATCCCGCGCTCGCCGAGGACCTGGCTGCCGAGACCTTCGAGAAGGCCTTCCGCAGCTGGAAGCGCTTCGATCCGCGCCGCGGGGGCAAGAGGACGTGGCTCTGCCAGCTCGCCCGCTCGCGGGCACTCGATCACTTTCGCTCGGAGGCCAGGCGGCGGAAGCGCGAGATGCAGGCGGTCGCCGAGGCACTGCCGGCGGCCGAGCTGATGGCGGAGGGCCTTTCCGCCGAGCTCGACCAGGCTCTGCGCTCCCTCACGGCCTCGGAGCGTGAAGTCGTCGTCCTGACGATCGTGCTGGAGCTGAGCGCCGCGGATACCGCCCGCGTGCTCAGGATCGGGCGCAGCGCCTGCTCGATGCGCCTGGCGCGAGCGCTGCAGAAGCTCGAAGAGAGGATGGAGTCCTATGCAATCGCCTGAGCTGATCCTGCCGAGCCGACTCGAGGAGCTGATCGGAGGCGCACTGGCCGAGGCCGAGAGCGAGGCACGCATTCAGGGGCTCGTGCGGGAGCTCCATGCGTCGAGCACGTCGGCGAGCGCCGCGCTGCGCGCGAGAGTCGATGATCTCGGGGCGGCCCCACACCGGCCCCGCTTCGGGCGCCGCGCGCGCTTGGTCGCGCTCATGGCCGCCGTGGGCGCGTTCGCCGCGGCCGTGGCGACAGTCGATCTGACGTCGAACGTTGCAGGCGGCGAGGAGAGCGCAGTACACGGCGCCTCCAGGTCACTCGTCCCGGTCGCGAAGAACCCCTCGGAGGATCGTTCCGCAGCGAACGGTTCGCCCGAGAGCCCGGCCTTCGGGATCGCCCCGGGCGGTCGCGCCCAGGACGTGGACATGTGGATCACCTTGCGCGTCAAGGACGCCGATCAGCTTTCCGAGTCCTCGCAGGAGGCGATGAAGATCACGAGGGAGCTCGGAGGAGTCGTGGGGTCGTCCAACGTGGCCACCGAAGGGACGCGCGGCCGGGCCGAGCTCAGGCTCGAGATCCCTGCCGCCCGCGTCGACGATGGGCGCTTCCGGCTCTCGGAGCTCGGCACAGTGACGGGCGAGCGCGTGACGACGGTCGACCTGCAGGCGCCCCTCGACCGAGCGCTGGCGCGGGTCGAGCATCTGCAGAGTGCGATCAGGATCGCGAAAGCCCGGCTGGCCAGCGGCCTCCTGAGCCCCCAGGAGGAGCTTCAGACGCGAATCCGGCTCGAGCACCTCCGTAGCAAGATCAGGGCCGTCACGCGCACACGGGTCGCCCTCACGCGCGAGGCGTCGATGGCCGAGCTGACCCTCACCCTCGGAACGCCGACGGGAGCAATGCCCGCGACGAGGGAAGGCGGGGTCACGGGCGCAGCCCACAAGGCGATCGACGTCCTGCGCGGCGCCGGGTCGGTGGCGGTCTTCCTCGTACTCGTCCTCAGCCCGCTCCTCGTCCTCCTCCTGCTCGCATGGCTCGCCCTGCGCGCCCGCGGACGACGGATCGAGCGTGAGCTGCTCGACGAATCGCGTCCAGGAGTCGCCACGCCCCAAGAACGGTAGCCCGAGCGGCATCCGGGATCAGTCGGGGAGCAGCGGCACCGAGGGCCCATGCTGGCGGCCCAGGAGCACCGCGCGGGTGACGGCGTCCGAGCCGAAACGGCGCCGAACTTCGTCCAGCGCGGCTTCGAGAGCGGCGCCGCGGCGGCGCTCGAAGGGGAGGGTGAGCTGCACGGCGTCGCCGTTCTCGAGGTTCGCGATCGAGATCCCGATGAGCGTCAGTCCCTCGCGGTCGATCAGCGGAGCGGCGTTCGCGAGCAGCGCTCTCGCGCTCCCCAGGAGCGCTTCGGTCTCATCCGTCCCCCAGGGCAGCGTGTGCGACCGAGTCGCCCGCGAGAAGTCGTCGAAGCGGAGGCGCAGCACGACGGTGCGGCCGATGCGTCCCGCCACCCGCATTCGGCGGGCGACCCGCTCGACGAGCGCGATCACGGTGGCGTCCACGGCATCCGGCGACTTCGGCGACCGCCCGAGCGCGCGCTGCGATCCAATCGAGCGGCGCCGGCGGCGGGCTTGCACCGGCCGCGGGTCGCGGTTGTGGGCGAGCGCGTGAAGCTGTCTCCCGGCCGCCCTCCCAACCATGGCGACGAGCGCGTCCTCGGGCAGCTCGGCGACCTCGCCCACGGTGTTGACGCCCCGGGCCCGGAGCCTGGCGGCCGTGACGGGCCCGACTCCCCAGAGGCGCTCGACCTCGAGCGGATGGAGAAAGGCGAGCTCTCGGTCGGGCGGCACGACGAGCAGCCCGTCCGGCTTGGCCACCCCGCTCGCCACCTTGGCGAGAAACTTCGTGCGCGCGACTCCGACCGTGATCGGCAGGCCGACCCGCTCGCGCACCTCGCGTCGCAGGCGGACGGCGATCTCGACCGGCGTTCCTGCCAGTCGTCGCATGCCGCGCACATCGAGGAATGCCTCGTCGATCGACAGCCCCTCGACGAGCGGCGTCGTGTCCGCGTAGACGCGGTACATGGCCTTGCTCGCCTCGGAGTAGGCAGCCATGCGCGGCGGGACGACGATCGCCTGCGGACACAGCCGGCGAGCCCGCCGTCCGCTCATCGCCGTACGGACACCGTGGGCCTTGGCCTCGTAGCTGGCCGCGAGCACGACGCCTCCGCCCACGATCACGGGACGGCCGCGGAGTCGCGGATCGTCCCGCTGCTCGACGGACGCGAAGAACGCGTCGGCGTCCGCATGCAGGATCGTCGCGTCCCGCGACACGAACGTATGTTCGCATCGCCGACGCCTCGCGTCCAGGTCAAGCCGCGATCGGCTTCAGATCCGAATCGAGTTCCCGGGCGACCACCCTGCGGTCGAGATCCTCCTTGCTCACGACGTCAACTCGCTGGACGACCCAGTCGCGTCCGTACAAGTTGAAGGTTTCACCTACCCGGAGCTAGCGGGCCAGCGTCGTGCGGACCGCGAGCGACCGGATCAGGCCTTGCACCTCGAGCATCATGTCGTAGGCCAAATCCTGCGTCATGCGCGCGCCTCTCCGTGTTCGGGAACCTGCGGAAGGACCGCAAGATAACGGCGCGCCCGTCACGACGCGACGGCCTGTGGAGAACGGTTCACAAAACGTTCCCCACCTCTTAACCGCCACCTGCTGCAAGATGGCCACACATGCCGAAACGACGGCCGAGGGGCCCCCACATTTCAGTGATGCCTGCGCAGAAAACACGGGGGTCGCGGGTCACGTGCGCCTGCTGAACCGCGAGCTCTCGTGGCTCGACTTCAACGCGCGCCTGCTCGAGCTCGCCTCCGAGGACACGACGCCTCTGCTCGAGCGCGTGAAGTTCTGCTCCATCTTCTCCGCCAACCTGGACGAGTTCTTCATGGTGCGCGTCGCCGGCCTCATGGGACAGGCGGCGACGGGCCTTGCCGTGCGATCGCCGGACGGACGAACTCCCCTCGCCGCGTTGGCCGAGATCCGCGACCGGGTCCGGGAGCTCAGCGCTGCGCAGGCCAGGCTCTGGAAGAGCGAGCTCATGCCCGGGCTCGCGAAGAACGGGGTCCGAATCGGCGAGGTGGACGAGCTCGACGAGGACGAGCTTGCGGAGCTGGAGCGTCTCTTCGAGCACGAGATCTACCCGGTCCTGACGCCGCTCGCCGTCGGGCCGGGCCAGCCGTTCCCGTACATCTCGGGCCTGTCCCTCAGCCTCGCTGTCTTCGTCCGGGACCGCAAGACCGGAGACGAGCGTTTCGCGCGGGTAAAGGTCCCGGAAGGCCTGCCGCGCTTCCTGGCGGTCGGCAACGGACGCCTCGTCCCGGTCGAAAGCGCGATCGCCCATTTCCTCTACCGCCTCTTCCCCCAGATGGAGATCGGCGAGTGCGAAGTCTTTCGGGTCACGCGTAACGCCGACTTCGAGGTGTCGGACGAAGCGGACGATCTTCTCGAGGCAGTCGAGTTCGAGCTCCGGCGGAGGCGCTTCGGCGAAGTCGTCCGAGTCGAGGTTTCCGAGTCGATGCCCGAGCGCATGCTCGCCCGGCTGCGCTCCGGCCTCGGCGCGATGCCCGACCTTGAGGTGCGAATCGACGGACTGCTCGACCTCGCCGACCTCTCGGAGCTCGCGGAGCTCGACCGGCCGGACCTGCACGAGGAGCCGTGGGTGCCGCGCCCGCACCCCCGCTTCGCAGCCGTCGACAGCGGCGACGTGTTCGCGGAGATCGGCCGAGGGGACATTCTCGTCCATCACCCGTACGACTCCTTCGCGACCAGCTTCGAGACCGTCGTGCGCGCCGCGGCCGAGGACCCGAGCGTCACGGCCATGAAGACGACCGTCTACCGGACCAGCGACGACTCGCCGCTCGTCCCGGCGCTGATCCAAAGCGCGGAGGCCGGAAAGCAGAGCGTCTGCCTCGTCGAGCTGAAGGCGCGTTTCGACGAGCACCGCAACATCGAGTGGTCCCGCGCGCTCGAGCGCGCCGGCGTCCATGTGGTCTACGGGTTCCCCAACCTCAAGATCCACGCGAAGATGACGCTCATCGTCAGGCGGGAGGGCGACGGGCTCCGCCGGTACGTTCACCTCGGGACGGGCAACTACCACGCTCTGACGGCACGCGTGTACGAGGATTTCGGCCTTTTCACGGCCGACGAAGACATCGCCGCCGACGTGGCGGACCTCTTCAACTACATCACGGGCTTCGGCCGCCCCCAGAAGTTCCGCAAGCTCCTGGTCGCCCCCTTCGACCTCCGCTCGCGTCTCATCCAGGAGATCAAGGACGTCGCCGAGGCAGCCGGGAGCGGAAAGACAGCTCGCATTCGGATCAAGGTGAATGCGCTCACCGACCAGGCGATCATCGACGAGCTCTACGAGGCCTCCCGCAAGGGCGCGACCGTCGAGATCGTTGCGCGAAGCATTTGCTCGCTCCGCCCGGGCGTCGCCGACTTGAGCGAGCTCATCTCGGTCCGAAGCGTCCTCGGGCGCTTTCTCGAACACAGCCGGGTTTTCATCTTCCAAGCGGGCAAGAAGACGTCGTACTGGATCGGAAGCGCGGACCTGATGCCGCGGAACCTCGATCACCGGCTGGAGGTGCTCGCGCCCGTGGAGGACGCCGCGCAGCAGCGGCGGCTCTCGAAGACGTTCGACCAGCTCTTCAGCGCCAACGCGAACGCGTGGGAGCTGCACTCGGACGGCGACTGGAAGCGGCTACGACCGAAAAAGGACGAAACGGCAGAGGACGCCCAGGAAGCGCTCATGCGTCGGGTGCGGAGGACTCAACCGAGGCTCCGGGCGCCGCTGCGCTAAAGGCGAAGGGGCTACCGGCCGACCGCATGTGGAGAATTGGATCTAGCTTGAGGGTCGCCGTCATCGATGTGGGTTCCAACACCGTGCGTCTGCTCGTCTCAGAGCCGCACAAGGGTCGGCTGACGCCTATCCGGGAGGCCAAGAGCCTCCTGCTCCTGGGCCGGGAGATCGAACGGCAGGGGACGTTGTCCCGGGAGAAGCTCGCCGAGACACGGCGCTGCGCCCGCGGCCTCGCCACCGTCGCCCGGGAAGCAGGCGCGAATCGAATCGAAGTCGTCGTGACGGCCCCCGGCCGACAGAGCGACAACGCTGCCGAGCTCGTCCGCATCCTGGGAGAGGCCACCGCTGCGCCGGTGCGTGTCCTATCTGCCGACGAGGAGGGGCGGCTTGCCTGGGAAGGAGCGGTCTCCGCGAGCCCGGAGCTTGCGCCGACGATCGCCGTCTGCGACGTCGGGGGAGGTTCGACCGAGCTGCTCGTCGGAACCCCGGAGCAGGGGCCCGCCTGGGCTCGCTCGCTCGACATCGGCTGTCTCCGACTCACCGAGAGGTTCATCGAGGACGACCCGCCGGGAAAGGACGAAATGAAGGCCCTCGGCGCCGACGTGGCCGAGGCTTTCGGCTCTCTGACGATCCCACTTCCCCAGACGGCAATGGCCACGGGGGGAACCGCCCGAGCGCTCAGGAAGCTCGTCGGCCCACGGCTCGGAGAGGAGGAGCTAGCCGCCGCGATTCGCCGGCTGACGAAGCGATCGGCGCGAGAGATCGTGCGCGCCTTCGGGATCGATCGAGAGCGCGCCCGCACACTGCCCGCGGGCGCGGTGATCCTGGCCGAAGTTCAGCGCCTGCTGCACACGCCGCTCGTCGTCTCGAGCGCCGGCCTCCGCGAAGGCGTCGCTCTCTCGCTGCTGGCGGAATCCGCAGCCGCGTAGCTCAGGACTGGGCCGCCGCGGGAAGGTACTCGACCCGCGTGAGCTCGTCTCCATCCTGGCGGAGCACCCAGGTGGATCCCTTCGCGCTCTCCTCGCCCAGCACCTTCTCGATCACGTCGCCATGCGTGCAGAGGACGACGACGTCGTCGGGAAGGTTCGACACCAGTCCGAGGACGTCCTCCGTCCCTGCGCCTTCGGCGAGCCCCTCCCGCTCCTCGATCTCCTGGCCGAGCACCGTCGCAAGCGGCCCGACGGTCTGAACACATCGAAGCGCGCCGCTCGAGAGGATCGCCGTCGGCTCGTAGCCTCGGAGCAGGTCGACCAGACCCTCTGCCTGAGCACGGCCGCGCGCGTCGAGAGGTCGCAGCCGGTCGTCGCCCTGCCACTCCTTCGCCTTGCCGGCCCTCGCATGCCGGACAAGCAGGATCGTCATCCCCGCTTACCCGCGACGCGGATCACTTCCAGGCGCGGCGTCCCTGTTTTTCGAGCTTCTTCCACGCGTCCGGGAACCCCGCCCTCGCCTGTTGCCGGCGCTCCCCTTGGGCTTCGACGAGCCGGCCCGCAGCGAAGGCCACGCGGCTTCCCCGTACGGATGCGAGCGCCTCTTGAATCCGCCTGCTCGCCACGACCGCGTCTTGGTGCTCCCCGATGACGTCCTGCAGCTCCTTGGCGCGATCGATGAAGCGGCTCGCCGGCTTGCCGACGGTGGCCTCCGCGAGCTCTGCGGTGTAGCGCGCGCGTTTGGCCAGGACGCGCACGCGGTGCAGCTGGGCGTCACTCGGGTCGTCGTCGAGCTCGGCTACGCACACTCGTAGACGCTTGAACTGCCCAGCGGCGAGCTTCTGCAGCGGCTTTTCCTTCTCGCTCGCGGGCGGCTCCGCCGCCAGCCGGGCGAGCCGGTCGAGCAGCGCGAGGTAGCGCTCGCTCTCCAACCCTTCGAGCAGCCGTGCACGCGCCAGGTCCCGTTCCGCGGCGAGCGCCTGCACGATACGTTTCGCAGCGAACCGGTCGTCCTCGGGTAGCGCGGCCAGTCGCTCATCCAGGTCCTCGAGCAGCACGTCCAGATCCCGCACCGGGCCGAGCAGATCGCCCAGCCATTCGAGCTCGTCGCGAACCGGCTCGGTCGCCGTCCGGTCGAGGAGAGGCCGCGCCGCGCGCAGGACCGCCCGCGAGCGACGCACCGCGACCCTCATTTGGTGGACGTCCTCCGGATCGCCGCCGATTCGGACGCCCGGATCGTGCGCGAGGATCCCCCGGCGCTGCCGTTCGAGCATCGCGCCGACGTGCACGAGCGGCGCCTCCTTCGGCTTCGCAGCCGAAGGAGGCGCCGAAGCGATTCCGAGCGCCCGGAAGAGCTTCGGCCGCCCGTCGCTGACGAGAGCCCCCTTCCGCCGGAGCATCTTCCCGATCCGCTCGAGCAAGGCGGGATCGCCGTCCACCAGCTCGACCTCGATCTCGCGAAAGTTGGACTCGACGCGCCCGTTGTCCATCACGGAGACCGAGTCGATGACGATCTCGGCTTCGTCGCGCCCGTTCTCCCGCACACGGACGCCGGCTCGCCGCGTCTTCAGCTTCGCGGCCTGCTCGAGCCGCTGCCCTCGCACAAGAGCGAGGAGCGCGTCGGCCAGAGCGCGCGGCGGGCGGCCGGGCGCCCCCGGAACCTCGAGCTCTCGACGGAATCCCTTCGCCGGGAGCTTCAGCTGCCAGAGGTTCTTGCCGTTCTCGAGGCGCCGACGCAGCGTGACCCCGACGCGGGCCAGCGCTCGCTCCGGCGTGTCGTAGTACGTGGTCGTGAACGAGCGATCCTCGATCGGCTCGCCCAGTCCCTCGACCGATTCGAATCCGTCTGGTGCGGTGAGCTTGAGCTCCCGCTCATTCGTCGTTCGCACGGACGGCGATGGTATCTCCACAGGTCTGTGGAGCGCTGATAACGAGACTTTCTCCAGATCTTTCCCACCTTGGGGGCCGATCCGGAGCGGCAACGGGACCGACCCGCCCGAGGGGCGGGTCGGCGGGCGAATGGGATCAGGAGGCCGGAATCCTTGGCGTCACACGTCCCACGAACAGCGTTTCACATGCGCAGGCGCGCGTGGGCAACGGTCTGGTGAAGAACCGGCGACGAGGCCGCGTGCCCGAGAGGGCGGACGATCATCAGCGCGCCGTCACGGAGCCGTCCGGCTAGAGGTCCTCCGGCCCCATCAGGCCCTCGTCTAATCGCATCCGGCCCGATCGATGAGCAATAGCTGCGGCTTGGACGCGGTCGCGCGCGCCGAGCTTCTCGAGAATGTTCGCCACATGCGTCTTCACGGTTGCGCGGCTGAGAACGAGCGCGCCCGCGATCTCGATGTTCGACATACCCTGCGCGACAAGCTTGAGGACCTCGCGCTCCCGGGCCGTGAGCGCGGCAAGGCTACTCGCACGTTCGCGAGGATCCTCCTTGGCGAACGTTTCGATGAGGCGACGCGTGATGGAGGGAGCGAGCATGGCCTCACCGGCAGCTACCACGCGGATCGCGTGCACGAGCTCATCCGCCGCCGCATACTTGAGCAGGAAGCCGCTCGCGCCTGCTTTGAGGGCGTCGTAGATGCACTCGTCTTCGTCGAAGGTCGTGAGCACGATCACTCTCGGTCCGGTCGATGAAGCGGCGATGCGCCGGGTCGCCTCGATGCCGTCGAGTTCCGGCATGCGCACGTCCATGAGCACGATGTCCGGCCCGAGGCGGTTGGCCTCCTCCACGGCCTCGCGGCCGTCTCCTGCCTCGCCGACGACATCGATGTCGGGCTCGCGGTCGAGCACCAAGCGAAACCCGGTGCGAACCATCTCCTCGTCGTCCGCGATCAGTACTCCGATAGCCATCAGGAAGCTCGGAGCGGGAACGTGGCGTGGACGCGAAAGCCGCCGTCGGGCTGGGGGCCGTAGTCGAGCGTCCCCCCGTAGAAGGTGACCCGCTCCTGCATTCCCAGGAGCCCGCGCCCGGCTCCCCCGACCCCGCCGTGGCCGTCCTGCTCTAAGACGCGGCCGGAACTGGTCACCTCGAGCTCGAGCTGTTGCGGTTGGTAGCGGATCGTCACCGCAGCGTCTGCGCCTTGGTTGTGCTTGAGCGCGTTCGTGAGCGCCTCTTGGAGCACCCGGTAGGCGGAGAGCTCGAGCCCGGCTTCGAGCACGGCCGGCTCCCCCTCGACCCCGCAGGCGGACCGGCAGGCCGGCACCGCTCATGCGGCGGGCGAGCTCCTCGGCCTGGGCGAGTCGCGGCTGCGGCGAGAGCCCCGAGCGCTCGCCGTCTTCGCGGAGTAGCCCAAGCAGGCGTCGCATTTCTTCGAGTGCGGAGCGCCCTGACTGCTCGATCGTCTCCAGAGCCGCGACGACGGTCGGCTCGCGCTCGTCGAGAACACGCCGCGCTCCCTGTGCCTGGAGCACGACGACGCCGAGGCTGTGCGTGACGATGTCGTGCAGCTCCCGGGCAAGGTGGCGCCGCTCCTCCCGAACGGCCTCGCGCGCGACCTCATCACTCCGCGCCGTTGCCTGCTCGGCTTCGCTCCTTGCCACGCGCGCCCGCGCCACTGCAAGCCGGACGGCGCGGCCTACCCCCCAGAAGACGACCGGGGTCATCAGGTCGCTGGCGATTCCGCTAGGAACTCTTTCGTAGAGCCCGGGCCGTTATCGAGCGCGGTTGGCACCTACTCACCCTAAGGGCTTCCTTCGAGTTGTCGCCTTTGCGGCCATACGGCGCGCCGGACCCTCGAAATGAAAAGGAAAAAGAGAAGCGGCCACATCGAGAGCGCGACGAGCACGGTCAGAGGAAGCCCCCAGACATGCGTGCGACCCTCGCGCCACCACTTGACTGTGACCCATATGAGAGCCACCCAGCCGGCGAGGGCCATGACGCCAAAGACGAGAGCGATGATAAGCGCCTCCGTTTCGCTGCTGCTGTCCTCCTCGGCTGCGTCGGCGGCTCCTAGGGCGACAATGAGGACCCCCGCCGCGGCGACAGGGACCGTCAGCAAGAGTGCGGCAACCAGCCCCCATGCGCTGCTTCGCTCACTGGGGCCGTCAAGGTCGCTTGGAAGCTCCCCCGGAGCTTGTGGCTCAGCCCCCATAGCGAAGTTCTACGCCTCCCGCCCCCACGCGACAAGTGTCTCGCAGGGACGTTCCAGCCCCTGCCGGCTGAGCAGATCCGCAAGAGCGAAGCCCGCGCTCTATTCACCGCCCCGACAACGCAGAGCACGGCGACCTCTTCGTGATGAATGCGGACGGAACCGGACGCCGACAGCTTCTCACCACGCCCGAGCTCGAGCAAGCCGCGGACTGGTCACCTGATGGAAGCACGATCCTCTTCACGCAGCTCAACATCACGGGAGCTGATGTCATGGTCATGGACGCAGGTAGGTTGAGCCAGTCGCTTTTACGAGCTCGGGCGGACGATCACGAGAGCGCATGGGGAGTGGTGGGCGCACTGCGCGCTCACCGAACCGAGCAGCAGACTCGTGAAGCCGCCGTGGCCTCGAGACCCGACCACGAGGAGGTCCGCGTCCGCTCCCGCTCCAACGAGCGCCTCGGCGGCTTGGCCCTGTACGACGCTGGTCTCGGCCTCCACGCCTGCCTCGCGTGCTCGCTTCGCAGCATTGTTCACGACTTCCTGGGCCACCTCCTCGAAGGTCTTGTCGAGGGGGTCTTCGAGCTGCGGAGCGAACCCCGGGCCTCCATAGACCGCCGCCGGAACGTGCCACGCCGACACGAGCCGGAGCCTTGCGCCCCGAAACTTGGCCTCCTCGATGGCCCAGTCGAGCGCTCGCTCGCCGTGCTCCGAGCCGTCCACGCCCACGACGATCGTCTTTGTTCCGCTTCCGTTCATGATTCCTCCCTTCCAGTCGGCTGATTGTCTCGCTCGCGGGGCCCGCAAGACGGCTTGTGCGCCTCCCCGGCTCCGCGAAGACCACGGGTGCCAGACCTCCGGAGCACTGGAACCGGACACGGTCCCTGACTGCGAAACGCGCGTCGAGCGCCCCCGCTTGCGCACGCGAGAGCAATGACGACAGCGTCCACAGAAACAGCCTACGACGGCTCACGGTCAACGGACCGAAGCTTGCGGTAGGGCGGCGGCGGGCTACGGTGGGAGGGTGAAGATCGCAGACGTCCACGGCACGTCGCTGAGCCGCGTTTTCCTTGCCCTGACTCCGAGCGAGGCGAAAGAAATGCTGGACACCCTTAATCAGATGCTGGAAGACCCGTCGGCGCACAGGCACGAACACGTTTCGGATCACCAGTGGTTGCAAACGGGCGACGAGTCCGACGAGCGGGAAGTCACTCTCAGCATTTACGAAACGTAGAGGGGTTGGGCGGAGCGGGGAAGCTTGCGGAAGGGCGCGGCGGGATACGGTGGGGACGTGAAATTCGGGGATGCCGTAGGCCACCGAGCGGTGCGCACTGTTCTCAGCTTCGCCGTTCTTCTTTTCAGCGCGGGCTGTGGCGGTGACGACTCCGCTCAAGCGGCGGCAACGACGGCAGGCGGAGTCTCGCTCGAAGTCAGCGGAGTACCGGTTGAGCAAACCAGGGTGTGGGCCGGCGACAAGCCTGGAGGGCCGCCACGCGGATGGTGGGTCGCGGGCAGCCCGGAGTTCTTCATCGACACGCCGGCTAAGACGGTCGACGATCCGGCGCAACTCACCTTCACGATCGATGCTGATCTCTTTGACGATTTCACGCGGGGACGGGTGGATCAGCTCGGCGTCTATTTGCCCGGGGGTCTGATTCTCGGGACGGAAAAGCCGGTGAGGTGTCCCGCGAGCGGCCGCGCGGAACCAGACCCCTGCATCGCCTCTGCTGAGTTCCTCGAGAACGGCGACGGGCGAATCGTCGTTCTTGCCTCCGACCCGTCTACCGGCTAAGCGGAAGGGCGGCGGCGGGCTAGTTCGCCGTTCCCGTCCGAAACTCGATCCTCTCGACCCTCAGCGCTCCCGCCTGATCCGACTCGTCGCGCACTTGGAGAGCGATGTAGATAAGCGTGAAGAGGCACCCGAGCACGACGATCTCGATTTCCTGAAAGACCGAATTGTCCCCACCGAAATACACGAGGACCAGCAAGCCCAAGACCCCTACGTAGAGCCAATCAAGCCGTGTCATTGACACTGCGTTAGTTCTACGCCTCGCGCGCCCAGCGAACAAGTGCCTCGGCGCATCGCTCGAGGCTCCGCCGCCGGCTGAGCAGTAGCGAACTGCGCTGGACGATGGTGTCGCCCCCGGCCTGAGGTGAGTACGGGGTAAGAGGCCGAAGGCGGGGAGAATGACGGCAGGTGGCTGGGCCTCCCTGGCTCACTCCTCCGGCCTCTGCGCGACCCTCGCAGGTTGGAGCGGCTGGCGCATCGGGGGAATGCACTGACGCTTGGCGCGGGCCAGCTAGGCGGACACTGGAAGGTGCGCAAATCGCCAGAGCCACAATATCGACGCGCTCGTGGCGAGCGTCATCGCCCTACAGCCGCGCGGCGCGGGCGCCGGCCAAGCGGCAGGTGTCGTTTAGGCTGCGCACGGTGGAGGTCAAGCTCGGCAAGCCGATGCTCAAAGACGTCGGCGAGATCGCCATCCGGGCCGCCTGGGGCGGGCAGGCAGTTTCAACGGGAACGCCGGCCTCCGGCGAGCACGAGGAAGAGTGGATCGAGATCGAGGTCGCCGTCGACCTCCAGCCCTGGCCGAACCACAATTGGCTCCTGTTTTGGCAGGAGGCGGACCTCGAATGGCCCGAGCGGTTCGACGAGCCTGTGCTCGACGGGCGCAGGCTCATCTTCAGTGCCCGCGATGACGAGCTTCAGGACGCATGGGACGCGGTCAAAATCCGCGTCGAGAAGGCGAACATGATGTACCGAGGGGATCGGGAGGATCTGCGGGGAGGACGACGACTCGCATCTCGCGGAGCAGGAATCGCTCCATCGCCTCAGGGAAGCTGCGCAGCGGCGCATCGACGAGCTGGACTAGACGCGTCATAAGCGGACGCGGGAGCGCCTGCCATCTCTAGAGTCACCCAAAGAGAGAGAAATCCGACTGAGACGTGTGCCGGCGATCGCATTCAAAAAATCAGACTTCGCGTTTGCACTGACCTTTCGTGATGCTGGCGCCCCGACCGTCAGAGTGTGGGTAGTCGGTGGCCGGGTCGCCCGTCATTAGCCGATCTCGGCGGTGTCCCCGTCTTCGACTCCGCCTCGAGCTCGATCTGGCTCGAGAAGTTCCTCTTTGCTTCCAGCGATCCAGACGGCGCCCTGCAAGAAGGCCAGAGCTAGGCGTCGACGGAATCGCCTCGCGCTACCCCTAAGGCTTTTTGAGGCGCGTGTACGAGCGGAATCAGCTGCGTGCAGTGCAGCCACGCTAGATCGAGCCGCCTTATGCACCAGCGCCCGAGTCAGAGCCAGAGCTTCCGTCAGTAACCGTTCTACGTGACTCGCGAACGCTTTGGTTGCTCCTTCGATCGAGGCGATTGCCCGAAGGAGCGCGGATCTCGTTGCGGCGGTCGAGGAATGAACCGGGTGCGGGGAGTCAGGGACCAGTTCCCACCAGGGAAGCGTCTCGTCTTCCCATGCCGGCCGGGTACGGTGCCACTCCTTCCGCACGACGACCCTGGAACGTTCACCGTACTCCTCGTTGGAAATGAGCAGGACCGATTCCGCCGGCCACACGGTGTCGACGGCAGACAGCGGGACCATTCGCCTGCGAACCCCGGTCAGTCGAAGGAAGGTTCCCTCCATATTCACCTCGACGCGCTTCACGCGACCGAGTGGTCGGCCATCAGTCCTGACGGCGCAAAACCCCTGACAACGCTCGAGCCAGTACTCTCGCACGGCGCTTCCTCGCCCAAAACCGGGGCGGCGAGTATTTGTTTGGACGCTTGGAGCACCGGTTTTGAACCTGGACGTCGCCATCGAACTGCTTGCCTTCGCTTCGCGAAGCGAGCTTCCTGCGACCGCCGCGCATGCCTAGACGGAGGCAAAGCTACGTACAACGAAGGCGAGGGGGCTTGTCCGTCCGCGTTCGACCCTCATCGAACCGTTCCGCCTCCATTTCGCCCGGCCGCTGATCACCTTTCGTGCGACGCGAGTAAAGCGGGCGCCCAAGCACAGGCCGCTTGGCCTAGCTCAATGGAACATTTGCCTCGCTCGTACCGGTATCCGCCGGAGTGAGGCCGGAAGCGACGACTCTCCGGCATAGAGGGCGTCGATGTCCTCGACGAGCTGTTCCCGCGTCACATGCCAGCAGTCGTCATTCGGTAGGAAATCAAGCGATTCAGCCTCCCCCTCCTCACGCTCAAACAGGACGCCGAGGTTCGTGTCGCAGAAGTCACAGACGACCATGCGGGACATGAGACGGAATCGTAATCAGGCCGCGCGCCGTCACGGCGCTAACGATCAGCGTTGCCGCTGAGCCATGCCGTCGAGGCGAAGTCTGGTGGACTCGTCGAGGTGTGTTCCAGTGCTACCCACGTGCTTGTTGCTGATTTCAGGTCCTTGCTTGAGGACATACCGATGTTGCCGATGACGAGCAGGTCGGCTCGCTCCTCGTCGGCCCCTCGACAATGCCCCGTGCCGGATCGGGGTTGATCTTGACCCGTCCGCGACCGAGGTCACCGGCGGCCGCACGTGCCTGGCTGGCGGTCGCCGCCTCGGCGTCGGCTTCGGGCTCTGGGACGATCCGCAGGAGGACCAACTCGGCGTCGCAACGGCGGGCCTCGGCCGCCGCCCACTCGACGGCACGGGCGCGGTGACAGCTCTCAGTTCACGTCGGCGTCGCGGTCGCCGGCAAGGAACTCCGGCGTCGCGATCGCGGCGACACCGAGCACGATGCCCGCGAACATCAGCGGCACGCCAACGATGCGCGCGATGCCCGCTTCGACAAGTAGGACAAGCACGGCGCCGATCACGAAGCAGGCAAGTGCAACGTATGGCCGCGCGGGCCTCATCGGTCCCGTCGGTCGTCGAGGGTCACGATCGGGCGAAACCGCTCCGTCAAGCGCCCCTCGAGGGTCAGACGGAAGAGCAGCGCGATCGCCGGCACGATCACGAGCAGCGCGAGCACGAGCGTCACCAAGGTGGCGATCAGGGTGGCATCCCCCGCTGCAGCGTCCTGAAGCGAGAGCTCCCCGGGGAGGAAGTCGGGGCGCTGCGCGAAGGCCCAGCCGGCCAGGATCGCGCCGACGGCCACGCCCGAGCTGTAGCGCGCGACCTCGAAGCGTTTCGTCCACAGCAGCCCGAGCGTGAGCACGCCGAACGCGGCGGACGCGATCACCAATTGCAAGCCCGCCTCCAGAGGTGAGCCCTTCATAGAGGTCGCGCGCATCGTCGCGGATGAGGAAGAGGCCCCCGATCGCCATCGCTCCGGCGACGAGCGCCGGTCCGAGCGCGCGGCGGCGGAAGGCGGTCGTGAGATGTGGCGCCTGCGCGCGCATGGAGTCCGCCGCGAGGAAGACGGCCGCAAGATAGGAGCCCGTCGCGACCGCAAGCGCCCCGATCCAAAGCGCGGTCGCGCCGGTCCAGCTCGAGAACGGGGCGTTCGGGTCTCCCTCCGCGGGCACCTGCCCGGAGGCGACGGCACCGACGGCGCAACCGAGGAAGAACGGCGTCAGCACCGAGGAAAGCGCAAAGATCCCGCCGAGCACGCGCGCCTCCGAGATGGACGCCGCCTCGCCGCGCAGCGCGTACGCAGCGCCGCGGAAGATGATCCCTACCGACGCGAGGAAGAGCGGCACGTAGAGCGTTTCCATCAGCGGTCCGAAGGCGTGCGGGAAGCACGTCCACAGCACCACCAGCACGACGATCAGCCAAACGTGGTTGGCCTCCCACACCGGTCCCATCGAGCGGTCCAGCTACCTCTTCACGCGGCTCGAGCTTTCGATCGCCCAGGGCGTCACGGCCGAGCTCCCGGTCAACCGTGATGCTGTCGGGCTCGCGCTTGGCGAGCTGAAGCAGGATCACGGCGACCTCGACGGAGCGATCGACGTCGTCGAGCAGCTCGAGCCGACGACCTACTCGGCCGTTTCGCTCGCCGAGCTGTACGCCCAGACCGAGCGCTGGGACGACGTGATCGAGCTGACGGAGGGAATGAAGAACGAAGACGATGCATCGGCGCTCCTGTGTGTTTTCCGCGGCCAAGCATTTCGCCACCAGGCGTTCCACGATGCCGCGCACGAAGCCCTGAAGGAGGCGCTGCGCTCAAGATCACGCGAGGCACCGATCCGACACTTGGCTCTCGCCGAGCGGGCCCAGAACTACCTCGCTCAAGGCAAGAAGGCCATGGCCCGCAAGGACTTAGAGCGCATCCTCGCCGAGGACTCGGATTATCCAAACGTCCGTGAGGAACTGGCGAAGCTGAGCGCATAGCCCGATGCCTACCGCCCTCGACAACGGCCGCGCTCGCCGCGAAAGCTCCTCCGGGCGGTCGTCGCTCGCCTGCTCGGACGGAAGCCCTAGGCACTCTGATTGGCGGGCGGCATTTCGCCGTCCGGAAGCGGCCGCTTGAAGATGACGACGTGGCCGTCCTTCTCCCCATGGAGCGCCTGGTTCATGAGCACCCAAGCCAGCTCCCAACCGTCTGCCCCGAGCTCATCGAACTGTTGCTCGAGAAGGTCACGACGCAGCTCCTCCTTGTGCCGCCCCATGAAGCCTCCGGTGAGCACGACCGTCTTGTAGTCCCACCTCGTGGTCATCCGCTCAGCAGACCTTGTAGCTGCCCGTTCCGCTGTACGAGCATCTGTCGACGATCGTGCCATTGGGCTTCACCAGCGTCGCGCGGTCGCCGTCGTTGTTCCAGACGTAGTTGTCGAGACGCCAGTAGCGATTCGATGCCGTGTTCGATCCGTTGCCCGTGTGGATCGTCACCGTGTTGCCGGCGCCGAGCGTGAAGGTCCCGAATCTGTAGACGTGGTCAGGACCCCGATCACGACGCGCCAGTTCGGGTACGAGCGCGCCGCACTGCCCGTGTTCTTGAGCCTGATCCATTCGCCGTTGAGACTCGAGTTGCTGCCCGTGTCCGCTCCGGGCGCGTCAAAGTAGATCTTCACGATTCGGATCGCCGCGCTTCCCGCTGGCGCCAAGGCCAGCACGGCCAAGGCCGCGAGGAGACCAACAACGATGCTGCGCTTCAAAGAGACCCCCCGGTTGCTTACGGCGCCAAGGGTGCCAGCGATCCTGACAAGCGGCAATCGGCGCGTTCGTCAGACCTAAGGCTGATACCTACCCGGACCTCACCGCGCTTGATACGGCCAGTACGCGACGTAGGGAGCTTGCGGCCGTCGCGCCGCGGGCTCCCCAGCGACGGCGAAAGCGATCCGCCACGAAATCCAGCCAGTAATCAAAGCTACGGGATGCTCG
>JBKPFG010000030.1:0-1966 GCA_046728735.1 Actinomycetota bacterium | reverse complement strand
TGGAGGCCGGAGTCCATTTCGGCCATCAGACGCGCCGCTGGAATCCCAAGATGCGCCGCTACATCTTCACGGAGCGGGGCGGCATCTACATCATCGACCTGCAGCAGACGCTCGAGCTCGTCGAGCAGGCCGCAGCCTTCGTCCGCAACGTCGCCGAACGAGGCGGATCCGTCCTGTTCGTCGGGACGAAGAAGCAGGGCCAGGACTCGATCGCCGAGGAGGCGACCCGCGTCGGCATGCCGTACGTGAACCACCGCTGGCTCGGTGGCCTGCTCACCAACTGGCGCACGATCTCCGAGCGGCTCGAGCGCATGCACGAGCTCCGGCGTCTTCGCGACGAGGGCCAGCTCGAGCTCCTGCCGCCCAAGGAGCGGATCACGATGATGAACGAGCTCGAGAAGCTCGAGACGAACCTCGGCGGCGTCACCGACATGAAGCGCGTGCCCGATGCCATCTTCGTGCTCGATCTCCGCAAGGAGCAGCTGGCCATCCGTGAGGCGAGGCGGCTCCGCCTGCCCGTCGTCGCGCTCGTCGACACGAACTGCGACCCCGATGACGCCGACTACGTCATTCCCGGGAACGACGACGCCATCCGCTCGTGCGATCTCATCACACGGGTTATCGCGAACGCGATCGAGGCCGGGAAGAGCAAGGTGACGGTCGAGGAGATGGCTCCAGCGCCGGAACCGGCTCGTGAGCCCGAAGCCGCGACGCCCGAGCCCGAAGCCGCGCCCGAGCCCGAGGCCCAGGCGGAGCCGCAGGCGGAGGAGCAGCCGACCGCGGCGGAGGAGGTCCCCGAGGAGGTGCCGGCCGAATGAGCGCCGAGATTCCGGCCTCGCTCGTCAAGGAGCTCCGCGACATGACCGGTGCCGGGATGATGGAGTGCAAGCGTGCGCTCGTCGAGACGAACGGCGACCTCGACGAGGCCGTCCGGCTCCTGCGGGAGAAGGGACTCGCGGCCGCTGCGAAGCGGGCCGGCCGTCAGACCACGGAAGGCCGCGTCCTCGCCCGGATCGACAACGGCAAGGGCGCGATCGTCGCCGTCGGCTCGGAGACGGAGCCGGTGTCGTCCAACGACGAGTTCCTCGGCTTCGTCCAGCACGTGCTCGACGTCGTCGAGGTGGAGGGGCCCGAAGCGGTCGAGAACCTCGAGGACGAGCGTGTCGCCCTCGTCGCACGCCTGGGCGAGAACGTCGAGGTCGTCGGCGCACAGAGGTTCGAGACCGGGGATGAGGAGGTGCTCTCCGCCTACATCCATCCGCCCGCGAACAAGATCGGCGTGCTCGTCAAGGCCAACGCCTCCCCAGAGCTCGCGCGGCTCGTCGCCATGCACATCTCCTTCGCGAACCCTCGCTACCTGACGCGGGAGCAGGTTCCCGCGGACAAGGTGGCCGAGGAGCGGGCCATTTACGAGAAGCTCCCCGACGTCGCGTCGAAGCCCGAGGAGGTGCGCCCGAAGATCGTCGAAGGGATGCTCGCCAAGCGCTTCTTCGCAGAGTCCGTCCTCTCCGACCAGGCGTGGATCCACGATCCGGGCCGCACCGTCGCCCAGGCTCTCGCCGAGCATGGCGCCGAGGTGCGGGACTTCGTGCGCTATGCCGTCGCCGAGTCGGCTGAATGAGCCAGTGAGCGCCGAGGTCGACAGCGAGGTCGCCGCAGCCGTCCCCGAGGGAGCGGCCGCCTTCGGGCGCATCCTGCTCAAGCTCTCGGGTGAGGCCCTGCTCGGCCGCCAGGAGTACGGGATCGACCTGGGCCGGGTCGAGGCCCTCGCGCGCCAGATCGAGACGGTGCAGGGGATGGGCGTGCAGACCGCGCTCGTCCTGGGCGCCGGCAAGATCTACAGGGGCATGGAGGCGGCCGCCGAGGGAATGGATCGCGCCACCGCCGACTACGCGGGCATGCTCGCCACCGTCCTCAACTGCCTCGCGGTCCAGGACGGCCTCGAGCAGCGCGGCGTGCACACGCG
>JBKPFG010000230.1:0-2876 GCA_046728735.1 Actinomycetota bacterium | reverse complement strand
GCCGCGCTTCAGCGGACGCTAGCACCGGGCCTTCTTCGTGGTCGCTCCATCGTCGCGAGCGCGTTCTTCCGCCGTGTCCCGCTGGTAGCCTGAGTGAGCGCGGGAGCGTCTGCAACGGACGCTGAGAGGCGGCCACGAGGCTGCGACCGGAGAACCTGATCTGGGTCATGCCAGCGGAGGGAGAGGAATGGAAGACACGCTGACGATCGCCGGGCGGAGCTTCGGCTCGCGCCTCATCCTCGGCACCGGCAAGTACGAGAGTTTCGAGACGATGCGCGACGCCGTCCTCGCATCGGGTGCGGAGATGGTCACCGTCGCGGTCAGGCGGATCGACTTCGACGAGCCAGGAGAGGACATCACCTCGTTCCTGCCCGAGGAGGTTCTGCTCCTGCCGAACACCTCGGGCTGCGAGACGGCCGACGAGGCCGTGCGGATGGCGCGCCTGGCGCGCGCCGGTGGGCTGCCGGACTGGATCAAGCTCGAGGTCATCCCGGACCCGCGCTACCTCCTGCCCGACCCCGTGGAGACGCTCAGGGCCGCGGAGGCGCTCGTGGCCGAGGGCTTCACGGTCCTGCCGTACATCCAACCCGATCCAGTGCTCGCGAAGCGACTCGAAGAGGCTGGCTGTGCGACGGTCATGCCGTTGGCCGCGCCGATCGGCACTGGCCGTGGCCTCAAGCTCCGCGACGCGATTCGGATCATGATCGAGCAGGCGGAAGTGCCCGTTGTCGTGGATGCCGGCCTGGGGGCGCCCTCTCACGCCGGCGAGGCGATGGAGCTCGGCGCCGACGCAGTCCTCGTCAACACCGCGGTCGCCCGCGCGGACGATCCGGTCGCCATGGCGCGCGCGTTCCGGCTGGCGGTCGAAGCAGGTCGAACGGCCCACCGAGCGGGGATCATGGAGGAACAGGACGCAGCGGTTCCGTCCAGTCCGGTCGGAGGAACCCTCTGACGAGCGTCGTCGTCAACGGACGGGAACACTCGGTCGAGCCCGGCGAGACCGTGGCCGACCTGCTCGACCGACTCGGGCTGGGAGGGCGGTTCGCCCTCGTCGAGCGCAACGGAGAGCCGGTGGAGCGCGCTCGCTACGGGGAGGTGGCGCTTGAGGATTCCGACAAGCTCGTCGTCGCCCGTCCCGTCGCCGGCGGATGAGAGCCCCGCGCGGCAGAGCGGCGGCAACGTCGCCGCACGAGACGCGCGCCTTTACCTGATCACGGCAGTCCGCCCGGACCTGGAGGGGTTCCTCGAGGCGGCCGTGCGCGGCGGTGTCGACCTCGTCCAAGTGCGAGAGAAGACCCTCGGCGACCGAGAGCTCCTGGCGGCGCTCGAGCGCGCACGCGCGGTGACGAGCAGGCTGGGCGTCCCGCTCGTCGTCAACGACCGGCCAGACCTGGCCGTCCTCTGTGGCGCCGATTTCGTCCACGTGGGCCAGGAAGACCTCCCGGTCGCCGAGGCGAGGCGCTTCGGGATCGGCGTGGGCTTGTCCACGCACGCTCCTCGGGAGATCGACGCGGCCGACGCCGACTACATCGGGGTGGGCCCCGTCTTCGCGACGCCGACGAAAGAGGGCCGGCCGGCCGTGGGACCGGAGCTCGTTCGCTACGCGGCCGAGCGGGCGCGCTCGCCGTGGTTCGCGATCGGGGGCATCGACGCCGCGAACGTCGGCGACGTCGTCGGGGCCGGAGCCCGCCGGATCGCGGTCGTCCGCGCGATCGGGGACGCCGAAGACCCGGAACGAGCCGCCGCTGAGCTGCGTGCCGCTCTCCCCTAGCGGAGAGTCATGTGCTCGAGCGAGAGCACGCCTGCCGCGGCCCGCTGCGTCGCCCACGAAGGCGCGAACTGCGGGGTGCCGACCCACACGACCATTCCGGCGCTGAGCGCGGAGAGCGTGAGGGCCGAGCGACCCGTCGACGTCACGCGTTCGAAGGTCGCGGTCATGGGGACAGAGAGGACGACCTTGCGGCTGCGCGGATAGTCGGCCTTCCAGGTCGAGACCCGGATCCTCTTCGTGCGGACGGTCAGGGTGTCGGTGCCGGTCTCGACGACGGTGGCCTTGCGGAAGGCGAGCCAGATCGGGCTGTCCGACGCCGGGCGCGGATACAGGAGCCGCTTCGCCTTGTTCAGGTACGGGAAGGGGTCGATGGCGCGTCCGGTCGGGGTGCGGACCTCGAAATGCAGGTGCGGCTGGATGCCGTCCGCGTCCCCGGAGTCGCCGACGAAGCCGACGAGCTGGCCGCGCCTGACCGTCTGTCCGTTCTTCAAGCCGGGCGCCCAGGAGACCCCGTTCCTACACCCGCCGTCGTTGTCGTTCTGCATCGTGAGGTCGTTGTTCAGGTGGATGTAGACGTAGGTCATCCCTGAGTCGCCGTGCAGGTAGAGCATGCAGGTGCCGAGGGTCGAGCCGACGTGCTTCTCCACCATCCCGCGCTCGAACGCGACGGCGGGTTGATGGCGGATCGACATGATGTCGTTCCCCTCGTGCGGCCCCTGGGGGCGGGGATCGCCGAAGTCGTCGACGTAGTGGACGTTTCCGACCACGGGGAAGGCGGTCACGGCCGGCACGGAAGCGGCATGCGCCGTCCCCGCGAAGGCCCCTGCGAGAAGGAGGATCAATACTCGGGCTGTCGTCCGGTGGCTCTTCAACATGCTCCGGTTCGCGCTCGAAGCGCGGAACCTTAACAGAGCCTTCGGCAGGGCGATCTCGAAGCTTGAGTGGATAGGATCGCGCGCGTTGCGGTCACTCTTCGAGAAGACGGTGCCGATCCGGTCGCGAGCCGCGAGCACGGCCAGGACGCAGGGAGCGTTCGTAGCCGGAGGCTACCGGCGCGACCGAGGACACCGCCGGGCGATGCGGCGCAGCGGCCGGGCGCCACAGG
>JBKPFG010000137.1:0-6476 GCA_046728735.1 Actinomycetota bacterium | reverse complement strand
CGCATGCTCGGGGCCCTGGGCAATGCCGATCGAGAGGCTCAGGCTTCCGGCGGGCTCGAAGGTCTCGTCGCGCATGCGCTCGAGCAGCCGCTCGGAGAGCGCCAGCGCGTCGCCGGCCTCGCACGAGGACATGATGACTCCAAACTCCTCGCCACCCAGGCGGCAGACGACGTCGGAGAGGCGCAGGCTGCCCCGGAGCACGTCCGCGAGCGCGAGAAGGGTCTGGTCGCCCGCGCCGTGGCCGTAGACGTCGTTGACGCGCTTGAAGTCGTCGATGTCGAGCATGAGCACGCCGATGGATTCGTGGCTTCGCGTAGCCCGCGTCAGCTCGGAGCGCAGCCGCTCGTGGAAATAGCGGTGGTTGTAGAGGCCGGTGAGCGAGTCCGTCTGGGCTTGCAGCTCGAGCGTCTCACGGATCTGCGCGTTGTCGAGCGCGAGCGCGGCGGCGTCTGCGAAGCGCTTCGCGAGTTCGAAGTCTTCCTCGGTGAAGCGGGCGTCCTCGCCGAGGCGGTAGATGTTGAGCGCGCCTTTGATCCCGTCGCGCGCAACCAGGGGAATGGTGATGAGCGCCTCCGGCTCGTCCGGAGGAGTGCCCGGGACGACCTGGACGCGGGGATCGAGGTGAGCCTGGTTCACCATCTGCGGCTCGCGGTGCTCCACCGCCCAGCCGGTGATGCCCTGCCCGAAGATGGGGCGGTCGTTCATGATCTCGTCCGCCCACGTGTCCCGGGCCATGAGCGGGATGAGGCAGCGCCTCGCATCGTCCGCTTGGTAGATGGTGAAGGCGTCGTACGGGACGAGATCGGCGAGCGTGTCGGCGATCCGGTCGAGGAGCGAGTTCAGACGCTGCTCGGAGAGGATGTCGTGGAAGACGTCGGCGAGCCGTCGATAGGAGTCGACGAGCGTGTCGACTCGCGTCAAAGCCGGGCGTGGCGAAGCGGGCGCCGAAGCACCCTCAGAGGCTGCTCTCTTGGCCTCGTGCAAAACTCCCATAAGCCGCAGTTGCCTTCGAACCGGCGCTGCTTCTTGAATTCAACCGGTTCAGAAGGCGCGCCCCCTCCCTGGAAAGGGGGATCTGGCGCCCTTGCCCGCAGGCGTTCTCTGCGAGAAGATCGGCCTTTCAAACGGAAGGGAGGTCTGCGGTGCCCCCAGGTTGGTGGGTTCCCGTGCGCGGGAGTGAGGGCTCGGCCCGAAAGCAAAAGATCAAGGACGTGCTCGACAAGGACGAATACAAGGGCGTTCTCCACTGCTTCTGGCGCGACAAGGACGATCCGGAGTCGAAGTACTACGCGCTCATCGAGCACCTGGATGAAAAACAGATCGACAAGTTCATCCAGGAGCAAGACGTCAACGCCACCGGCGAGAAGCGGAAGGTGGAGCGCATCTAGGAGGGCGACCTACTACTAGTTCAGCGCGAGAAGTGCCTCGGCCTCCCGCACCATGCGGGCGGCTCCAACCTGACGGTAGAAGAGCAGGCTCTTGTCGAGCTCCTCACCGGCCTCGCCTCGCCGGCCGGCCTGGAGAAGGCTCTCCGCGTTTTTGAGGCGCGCGTGGGCCTCGTCAGGCAGTGAGCCGATCCGGGCGTAGACCTCGGCAGCCTCGCGGAAGTCGCCATCGACGTACGCCGTCGCCGCGTCGAGCCAGCGCGTCCGCACGCGTGCACCTGCTGTCGCCTCGCGGAGCGCCTCGCCTCTCGCGCACGCGGCGGCGGGCGGCGCGAGTACCGCGATCCATGAGGTGGCGAAGATCGTGGGCCTCTCCCGCCACGCCTGGAGCAGCTGGTCGACCAGCGATGCCGCCTCGTCCTCGTGCCCGGTCTCGACGAGCACGCGAGCGCGGGTCGCGAGCGCGGGAAAGAGATGCTGGGAGTTGCGGACCTCTTCGGCGAACGACACGGCCATGGCCGTGTCCTCGAGCGCGCCGACGAGGTCGTCGCGGGCGACACGGATCAGCGCGCGAATGACGCGGGCGCCGACCTCGAACACGTAGTGCTCGTCGGCGTCTTCCGCCAAGAGCTCGCTCGAGACGGCGAGCGCATCGTCCCAGAGGCCCCGTGTGTAGAGCTCGTCAGCCTGCTCCGCGCGGATCCAGCGGACGGCGAGGGAGCGGCCGAAACGCTCCGCCGCGCGGAGCGCGTCGCGGTACAGGTCGAAGGCGCGCTCCAGCTCTCCCAGGGCGGAGAACGTGCTTGCCAGGTTGTTGTAGCCACGGAGTGTGTCCGGCGAGTTGAGGCCCTCGCCGAGCTCGATGCTCGCCTCCAGGTCCTCGATGCCTCCGAGGTCGCCCGTGCCGACCCGGGCGACGCCCATGGTGTTGAGGAGCGTCGCGCGGACGTCGTCCAGTGACAGCTCCTCCGCCATCCGCAACGCCTCGGAGCTGACGTCGAGCGCTTCCCCGTACTCGTCCTCAGCCATGAGAAAACGAGCCAGGACGGCAAGCGTGTACGCCTTCCCACGCGTGGGGCGTGTGTCCGCGAGCAGCGCCGCGGCGCCGCGGAAATGGTCGAATGCGACCTCGCGCCGACCGGTGACCCAGGCGAGCTCACCGACGATCGTTTGGGCCTCGGCCGCCCCCTCGAGATCGCCGGAGTCCAAGAGCTCCTCGGCGGCTTCGGTGAGAACCCCCTCGCCGGTGTCCGAGGAGTAGAAGAGCGATCTGCCGTACGAGAGGAGGAGCCGAGGGCGCTCCGGATCGTCCTCCGGCCAGAGGTCGAGCGCCCCCCTGTAGAAGCGCGTCGCCTCCGCAAAGGCATTCAGGCGCGCCGAGCGGTCGCCGGCTTCCCGCAGCGCTCGGCGGGCGTGGTCTTCGAGCTCGCCTGGATCGCGGCCGGTTGCTCGCGCGAGCTCGAGCGCAGAGGAATAGTGGTGGGCCACCATGTCGGCGAGGTCTTCGCGCCGGTCTCCGGCGAGGCTCTCGATCCACTCGGCCGCCAGGCGGTGCTTCTCGGCACGACGAGCTCGTGGCATCTGGGCGTAGGCGACGTCGCGCACGAGCACATGACGGAAAACGTAGGCCGTCTCCCCGGCGGCCGAAGACCGTCGCTCACGACGCAGGAACTCCTTGCGCTCGAGCATGCGCAAACCGGCCGCCGCCGCGGCGGAGTCGAGGCTGGACACGTGTGCGAGCCCGCCTTCCCAGAAGGTCTTGCCGAGCACCGCCGCGTCCTGGACGAGGGTCTTCTCGTTGAGTGGGAGCGTGTCGAGCCGGGCAGCGATGACACCCTGGACCGAGTCCGGCAGAGGAAGCTCGCCGCCGTTCTCCCGCTGCGCGAGCATGCGGGCGTACTCCTCCGCGTAGAGGGGGTTCCCGCCGGCGTGTGCCACCAGCGTGGGGTCGGCTGCTCCGGTCAGAGCCTCGACGAGCCGGCCCGAATCCCGCTCGGAGAGCGGAGACAACGAGATGGTGGCGGCGCTCCGCTTGCCTCCGCCCCAGGCAGGGCGCCGGTCGAGCAGCTCGGGCCGGGCAGTGGAGATGACGAGCAGGGGAACGGATGTCGACCATTCGACGAGCTGGTCGACGAAGTCGAGCAGGCCGTCGTCCGCCCAGTGGAGGTCTTCGAAGACGAGAACGAGCGGTCGCTGTTCCGCCAGTGACTCGAAGAAGAGCCGCCAGGCGGCGAATGCCTCGCCACGCCGTTCCACGCTTCCGGCCTCGCCGCCGAGACCCACGAGCGGCCGCAGGTGCCCCTCGACCCAGCTCGCTTCCCGCTCGTCCTTCACAGCGCTCGCGACCGCTGCGTGCAGCTTCGATTCCGCCGCAGGCACCTCGTCGTTTTCCAGGATGCCCGCCTGGGCTTTCGTCATCTCGCCGAGCGCCCAGAAGCTGACGCCGTCGCCGTAGGGGAGCGAGCGCCCCTGCCGCCAGTACACGTAGAGGTCCCTGTCGGCCTCCATCTCTGCCCAGAGCTCGTACACGAGTCGGCTCTTTCCGATCCCGGGAACACCGACCAGCGTCACCAGATGTGCGGCGCGCTCTCGTCGCGCGCGTTCGAACGCATCCCGTAAAGAATCGAGCTCGTGGTCCCGGCCGATCAGAGGCGCCGCGCCGCGGAAGGAGATGTCGACACCCAGGCGCGCTCGTGGTGCGACGACCTCCCACGCAATCAGGGGATTCGTCTTGCCCTTGGCTTTCACCGGCTCTCGTTGGCGGTATTCGATCGCCTGCTTGGTCGCCCGGTGGGTGGCTTCGTCCACGAGGATGCCGTCGACGGGAGCCGCCCCCTCGAGGCGCGCCGCCGTGTTGACGACGTCGCCCGCAGCCATCCCTTCGCCCTCACTCGGCCGCGCGTCGCGCGTCACGAGGGCCTCTCCGGTCGTGATCCCGATCCTCACGTGCAAGGCGGGCGACGGATCCGAGTCGTTCAGTTCCGCGATTGCGTCGCGGACCGCGAGTGCCGCCCGAACGGCTCGCTCCGGGTCGTCCTCGTGGGCGATCGGCGCGCCGAATAGGGCCATGACAGCGTCGCCGATGAACTTCTCCACGGTCCCGCTGAATCGCTCCAGCTCGGCCTGGACCCGCGTGCGGTACGGCGCGAGGAGGTCATGGACGTCCTCCGGATCGAGTTGCTCGGCGCGGTCGGTGAAGCCGACGAGGTCAACGAAGAGGACGCTGACCATCTTGCGCTCCTCCGTCGGGAGCGGGGCGCCGGGCTCGAGGGCGGCTCCGCAGGCCGTGCAGAAGTCCGCATCGTGCGCCACCACGGTCGAGCACTCCGCACATTTGTGCCCGATACGCGTTCCGCAGCGTGCGCAAAACACTGCCTCCGCGTCGTTCGTGGCTCCGCAGGCGTAACACGCTCGGCTCGCCATCGTCGAACTAGTCTAGGCTCGTCCGCGATGAATCCACAGCGCCGGCCGGGGCTCGTCGAGGCTCTGATCGTCTGGGCGCTCCTCGGCCTCACCACCCTCGCTGTTCTCATCACGTACTGGCGCGTGCCGGCGGCGGAGCTCTACCACACGAGTGGAAACGGCTTCGAGGCCGGTGTGTCGCGCGTGCTCGTCTACCTGGGCTATCCGGTCTCGCTCGCGGCGATTCCATTGGCCGTCATCGGAGCGGCGCAGCTCGCGACCCGCTGGGCCTGGCTGGCCGCGAGTGCCGCGATCCTGCTCTGCGCGACGATCGGCATCCCGGGCATCATCGACCAGGGCGATCTCGATGCGAGACCGGCCAACGGCCTCGCAGCGGCCGGAGTGGCATTCGCGCTCGCGCTGACCCTGCTCGCGCTCGTCCGCGAGGGCGCCGGCCCGAGCGGCCCCTTCGGGAGGGGGGATGTGCTTCGCATCGTCGCCGCCGTCGCGCTTCTGCTCGTCGGCCTCCCCTGGGTCTTCGCGGAGCTCGGCTTCTACGTGAGCGACGCGCCGGGGCTCGGCCGGATTTTCCTCGCCAAGGAGATCGCCCCCTCAGCGGGCGGGGAGCCCTCTCTTCGCGCCGTGCACCTGGGCAGCCATCACGGAATGGACGGTGTGCTGCTCGCGATCTCCGCTCTCGTCCTCTTCCGCGTGCCTCGCAGGCTGGGCTCGCGGCCCCGCGAGGTCGCGCTCACCGCCTACCTGGCCCTCATGCTCGTCTACGGGCTCGCGAACGCCCTGCAGGATTTCTGGACCGAGCAGCTCGTCAAGCGCGGAACGCTCTCGGTCGCGATCCCGAGCCTGATCCGCCCGAGCGCGTCCTGGGCCTGGGCGGCCATCGTGGCCGCGGCGCTGGTCATCTGCCTGACTGTTTTGCGCGTAGTTAGAGTTGACCCACGCCAAGGAGGAGGAAGCCCATGACACGACGCGCGCTTCCCGCGCTGCTGCTGCTCACAACGCTCGCCCTCGCTCTCGCCGCGTGCGGCGGAGGAAACGAGGCCGCGACGACGAGCTCCACCGCCACGACGGGGACGAGTGGTGGGGGAGGAGGGTCGACCCTGAAGATCGCCGCAGATCCGAGCGGCGCGCTGAAGTTCGACACGACCTCGCTCGAGGCGACGGCGGGCAAGGTGACGATCGATTTCACGAATGACTCGTCGCTCTCGCACGACGTCAAGATCGAGGGCAACGGCGTCGAGGGCGAAGGCACGGAGAAGGTGACCGGCGGGAGCACCAGCGCGACGCTCGACCTGCAGCCGGGAACGTACACGTTCTACTGCTCAGTCGACGGCCACCGCGCCGCCGGAATGGAGGGCCAGCTCGTCGTCAAGTAACGGCGCCGAGCTTCTCGACCTCCACCTCCTCGGACACTCCCGGGTCGTCGCGTCCTACCTGTTGCCCGGGGACGACCCGGCGCTGGTGGACTGTGGACCGTCCTCGTGCCTCGACGCGCTCGAGGCGGGGCTGGCGACACATGGCCTCGCCCTCGGGGATCTTCGGCATCTCCTACTGACCCACATCCACCTCGACCATGCCGGCGCAGCGGGCGTTCTCTCTCGCCTGAACGGGCGGCTGAAGATCCACGTCAGCGAGCTCGGCGCGCCGCACCTCGTGGATCCCAGCCGCCTG
>JBKPFG010000096.1:0-14892 GCA_046728735.1 Actinomycetota bacterium | reverse complement strand
AGCGGCTGGGTCGTCCCGTCACGGCGCTCGAGGCTGCCGCTCATCCGAGCCACGCGCCGGCGCATGTCCCGCACGGGCGTCGAGAGCCGGCGCTGGGCGACGCTCGTCGCGAACGCGAACAACGCCCCGGCGAGGGCAGCGGCGCCGATCGTCTCCGCGGTCGCGAAGTACGCCGTCAGCAACGGAAAGGCGCCCCACGCGAGCGGGAACCAGAAATCGCCGTGGAAGCGGCCGCCGAACGTCTCGAGGTTGTAGACGACGACGATGAAGGCGCCGGCGGCGACGAAGAGCCCCAGCCAGGGATCGACGGTGATCGCGCCGACGATGCCGATCGCGACGGCGCCGGCGATTGAGAAGCCTGCGAGAGCGACGAGCACGCGACGCGGGATCCTCGTCTGCAGGGGGCGCCCGTTGAGCTCGTCCAGCGCGTGGGCGCCGATCCCGACGGCGAGACCGAAGGCGAGGAGAGTGGGCCAGAGGCGCGACCACGCGAAGGCGGAGCTGAGGGCGGCCCCGATCGCGACGTAGCTCAGGTGCCACGCCGTGTAGGGAAGATGGAGCAGCGTGACGTAGTCGCGCCAGCCGCCCGAACGGAGGGCGTAGAAGGCCGGTCGGGTGGCCTCAGCCTGCACGGCGCCCCCAGAGGACGATTCCGCCTCCGAGACTGAGCCTGCGGACACGCACGTCCTCGATCCCCGCCGTTTGCCAGGCGGAGCGCAACCGCTCGACGGGCCAGACGCGCCAGAACTCGCGGATGCTCGGCCCGAGGAAGTCGCCGACGGCGCGCCATCCCGGGGAGACGACCCGGCCCGCGAGCGGCAGGCCGGCACGCACGTAGGCCTCCCAGGCCACGCGCGCGAGGGGGTTGGCGGGCACGCCGAACTCGAGCATCGCTATGCGCCCACTCGGCCGGACGACCCGGGCGAGCTCGCGCATGGTGGCCTCGGGATCGTCGACGTAGCGAAGCAGGTAGGTGAAGGTCAGCCCGTCGAAGCTCGCGTCGTCGAAGGGCAGAGCCTCGGCGCGTCCTTCACGAAGCTCCACCGTGTCGCCGAGCCGACGCCGGGCTTCCGCGAGCATGTCGGCGCTCTGGTCGATGCCGACGACGCGACAGCCGTAGCTGGCAAGCAGCTCGCTCGACACCGCTCCCGTGCCGCAGGCGACGTCGAGGATCACGTCGGAGGGTTCGGCCTCGATGCGCGAGACGAGAAACCGTCGCCAGCGCGGGTCTTGCCCAAGGGAGAGGAAGCGCGCGTAGCGGTCGTACGTCTCCGCGAGTGGGGCGAAGAGCTCCTGAGCTGATCTGTTTCGCTCGGTGGCGAGCTCGGTCACGGGTCTATTGTGGCCCCGATGGGCCTCGAGGCGGAGATCGCCGGAATACGCGCGCTCGCGGTGGGTTATGCGGAGGCGGGCGAAGAGCTCGTCGGCGTCGTTCCCGCCGAGCCTGCCGGCATGCGGGTCTACCTCTGCGCCTACCAGCAGGAGGGTGTCGAGAGCTGGCTCGCCTTCGACGGGGAGGGCAAGCCGGTACCCGAGCGAGCCGTCATCCGGGACGCCGTCTCGATCGCTGCTCTCTGCGAGCTGGCCGAGGAGAGCGCGGGAGGCGGAAACCTCGGCGAGCTGCGGGCGAGCCTCGCAGAGCTCAGAGAAACCGAGGCGCCCGAGGGCATCGAGGCGGCCGAAGCTGCTGCGCGGGAGCTCGAGGAGACGATCCTTCCACCTCCCCGGTTGGCCACGATCGCCTATCTGGACACGATCGGAAGGGGAGCGGCGAAGCTGGAGGAGGCGCTCGGCGAGAGCAGCAGCTCGCCCTTTGCGGCGGCGATGAAGAACGGCCTCGCGGCGGCCGAGGAGCTCGCCGCGCGGGTGGAAGGGTCCTACAAGGCGCCGCTCGGGGGTTAGAGCGCGCTAGAGCGCGCCGCCCGCCGCCGGCGGGGCGGTGGGGTCGACGCCCGCGTCGCCGATCTGTTGCCTCGCGAGGTACTCCTCGGCGAGCAGGATGCTCGACGAAGCGCGCTCGACGACAGAGAGGAGGGCCGACATGCTCGCGACCTCCTCGCGCTGCTCCTTCAGGAACCAGTTGAGGAATTCCTCACCGACGAGTTCGCCTTCCTCGCGAGCGAGTGCGGCCAGCCGTGCGATCTGATCGGTCACGGTGCGCTCCTGCTCGAGGGCGAGGCGAACCGGTGCTACAGCATCCGCGAAGTCGTTCTGCGGCTCGGCCACAGCGGGAATCGCCGCTTTCTCGCCGGCGTCGAGCAGGTACTGGACGAGCATCATGGCGTGGTTGCGCTCTTCGAGGGCCTGGCGGTAGAAGTGCGCCGCGAGCTGGGGGAGCGTCTCCGCGTCGTACCAAACGGCGATGGCGACGTATTGCTGCGAGGCGCCGAACTCGTACGCGACCTGCTCGTTGACGGCGTCGGAGAAACGAGACACGTCGGTAGAGTATTGGCGATGGAAGGTGGATTTGGCTTCCCGTTCGGGGGCGATCCCGAGGAGCTCATGCGCGGCTTGCGAGAGTTTGCCGAGCGGCAGGCCGAAGCCGTGCACGAATCGCAGCGCGAGCAGTTCGCGACGCTGACGCTGAACACGGCCGTCGAGCTGACCGCCGCGGCGCTGCAGCAGCTGCACGTGGAAGGACCGGCCGACGTCCAGACGATGGCCGTGAGAGACGCCATGCGCGTCCTCTTCCCCGAGGCCGTCGCGCTCGTCTCTGCGGCGCGGCAGGGCTTCATGCGCGAGCTTCCGGCTTGACCTTCCCCGACCCGTCGACACTGGCCGTGTTCTGCGCGGCTGCGCTTCTGCTACTCGTCATCCCCGGGCCCGCGGTGCTCTACATCGTCGCGCAGAGCGTCAGCAGGGGGCGGGTGGCCGGGCTCGTGTCGATGCTCGGAATCCAGGTGGGCGGCCTCGTCCACGTGATCGCGGCTGCGGTTGGGCTCTCCGCCCTCGTCGTTCAATCGGCGGTCGCCTTCAGCGCCGTCAAGTACGCGGGAGCCGCCTACCTCGTCTTTCTGGGCGTGCGTCGTCTGTTGGGACGGGACGAGGACGCGCAGGGTGCCGTTCCACGGGAGCGGCGGCTGCGCGCGCTCTTCGCCAACGGCATCGTCGTGAACGTGTTCAACCCGAAGACAGCGCTCTTCTTCTTCGCCTTTCTGCCGCAGTTCGTGGATGTCTCTCGCGGCGACGTGGCCTTCCAGATCGTGGTGCTCGGGCTCGTCTTCATCGCGCTCGCCGTGGTGAGCGACGGTCTGTACGCCATCGCCGCCGGGTCGGCCGCGGGATGGCTGAGCGCGAGGCGCGGCTTCGCCCGCTCGCAGCGGCTGGCGACCGGCACGCTGCTCGTCGGGCTGGGGCTCGCCACTGCTTTCTCCGGAGCCCATCGCAAGAACTGACCGGGGCCACCCCGAGCCACCACCCGCTTTCGAGCGTAACGTCGAACCATTGACCCGTGGCGCGCGGACCGTCGCGAAATAGAATCGCGCCGCCGTGGCCCTGCTCGACCGCGCCATCGTCAGGGTTCTGCCCGCCGTCCCTCGGCCGGTGGTCAAAAGGCTCTCGCAGCGCTACATCGCCGGGCCGACCCTCGCCGACGCGGTCGACGCCGTCCGCGCGCTCAACGAGGAGGGGAAGCTGGCGACGATCGACGTTCTCGGCGAGGAGATCTCTCGCCGGGAGGAGGCTTCGGCTCTGCTCGCCGAGTACGAGGAGGTCTTCGAGACGATCGAGCGTGAGGGTCTCGACTCCAACATCAGCGTCAAGCTGACCGGCCTCGGGCTCAACCTCGACTACGCCTTCTGTCGCGAGAACGCCGCCGAGCTCGTCCGCGAGGCCGCCGACCGTCACAACTTCGTACGCATCGACATGGAGGACTCCTCGACCACCACGCAGACCCTCGAGCTCTATCGCGAGCTGCGGGAGGACGGGCTCGACAACGTCGGAGTCGTGCTGCAGGCGTACATGAAGAGGACGCTCGCCGACGTCGCCGGGCTCGCCGACCTGCGCCCGAACGTGCGGGTGTGCAAGGGCATCTACGTCGAGCCTCCCGAGATCGCCTTCCAGGAGTTCGAGACGGTGCGGCTGAACTTCGTCGAAGCTCTCGGCGCGCTCATGGACGCCGGCGCGTACGTCGCCGTTGCCACGCACGACGACTGGGTGATCGCGGAAGCGCTCGCGTTGATCGAGGAGCGAAGCCTCTCGCCGGACGAGTACGAGTTCCAGATGCTGCTCGGCGTGCGCGCGGAACTCGGGGACGAGCTCGTCCGCGAAGGGCACCGGCTGCGCATCTACGTCCCCTACGGCCGCCGCTGGTACGAGTACTCGCTTCGTCGCCTGCAGGAGAATCCGAAGATCGCCGGGTACGTGGCCCTCGACACGCTCAGGCGGTTGCGCCCGTGATCTGGGCGACGGCGGAGGGCTGTCGGGTCGTCGACTCGAACGGCCGCGAGTACCTCGATCTCTCGGGCGGTTTCGGCGTCGCCGCGCTCGGGCACCGGAACCCGGCCGTCGCCGCCGCCGTCGCAGACCAGTCCGAGCGATGCGTCCACGCTCTCGGTGATCTCGCGGAGGCCGACGTCGCCGCTGAGCTCCGCCGCCGCCTCGGCCAGGGCGGGCACGAGGTCCTCCTCGGGGTCACGGGAGAGGATGCGGTCGAGATCGCGCTTCGCACGGCGCTCCTCGTCACGGGGAAGCCGGGCATCGTCGCGTTCGACGGCGCGTATCACGGGACCGGCCTGCTCGCGCTCGCGGCCACGGGCTTCGAGCGGTTTCGGGCGCCCTTTCAGGCCTGGCTCCCCGGTCCGGTGCACCGATTCCCGTACGGGGAGGACCCCGGCCCGCTGCCCCCCGACGCAGCGTGTGTGATCGTGGAGCCCGTGCAGGGAAGAGCCGGTGCCCGGGTCCCGCCCGAGGGCTTTCTCGAGCGGTTGCGCGAGCGCTGCGACGAGGCCGAGGCGCTCCTCGTCTGCGACGAGATCTACACCGGGCTCGGGCGCACGGGCGTGATGTGGCGGAGCGGCGGGAGCCTGGCCGACGCAATCGTGTGCGGGAAGGCGCTCGGCGGCGGCCTGCCGCTCTCGGCCTGCCTCGTCCGGCCCCAGCATGCCGATGCCTGGAAGCTCGGCCCGGAAGCCGTCTATACGCACACGCACATGGGCAATCCGCTGGCCTGCGCGGCCGCGCTCGTCGTCCTCGAGAGCGTCCCCGCGCTGCTCGCGCGCGTGCGGGCGGCCGGAGAGCGGTTCGCCGCTGCAGGCTGGGAGGGAGCCGGGCTGCTCCGGGCGAAGAGGGGTGACGCCTTCGCAGCCTGGGAGCGGGGCGTGATCGTCATTCCCGCGGGCGAGGACGGCAGCCTCATGAGCGCCACGCCGCCGCTGACCATCAGCGACGAGGAGATCGACGAGGCTCTGGAGCGAGTCGGATGAGGTACTCCTGGCGCTTCGTGGCAGTGGCCGGGGTGTTCGTGACGGCCCTCGTCGTCTCGAACATCATCGCCGTCAAGCTCGTCGAAGTCTCGGGCCGCGTCTTTCCGGCCGGCCTCGTGATCTTCCCGCTCTCCTACGTGCTCGGCGACGTGCTCACCGAGGTCTACGGGATCAGGGCCGCGCGGCGTGTGATCTGGCTCGGCTTCGCCTGCAATCTCCTCGCCCTAGGCGCCATCCAGGCTGCGATCCACCTCCCGGCCGCAGACTTCTGGCAGGAAAACCAGGGCGCCTACGAGCAGATCCTCGGAACGACGTGGCGCCTCTTCCTCGCCTCCCTGGCCGCGTACATCGTCGGCGAGCTGGCGAACGCCTACGTGCTCGCATACATGAAGGGCGCGACCCGAGGACGGTGGCTCTGGAGCCGGACGATCGGCTCGACGATCGTCGGCGAGGGACTCGACTCGGCCATCTTCATCACGATCGCCTTCGCCGGCACCGGCGCCTCGCTTCTGAACCCGATCGTCACAACTTGGCTGATCAAGGTCGGCTGGGAAACCCTCGCGACTCCCGTCACCTACGCCGTCGTGGGTTACCTGAAGCGAAGCGAGGGTGTCGAGGTCTACGACTTCGGGCGGCCGGAGCCGGCGCGCGTCTGAACGGGCTCCGCGCCGAAGAGCCGCCCGAGAGTCTCGAGCGCGTCTGCGAGCTGGCGCTGCTCGATCTCGGAGAGATCGTCCGAGAGCCGGGCGAGCGCGCGGGCGAACCGTTCCTGGCGGAGGCGGAACTCACGCTTGCCTCGAGCGGTAGCGACGACGCGGACCGCCCGGGCGTCCGTCGAGTCGACTTCCCGCCTGACGAGATCTGCCGCTACGAGCGCGTCGACCGTCCTGCTCGCGGTCGCGACCGTGACGCCGAGCTCGCCGGCGATCGTGCCGATGCGCTGAGGCCCTTCGACCACGGCGACGCGGAGGACGAGAGCCTGCGTCGTCGTCAGCTCGTGGGTGGAGGGGCCTGCCTCCTTCCTCCGCTGGAGCTCCATCGAGAGCCGGATGATCCCTTCCGCCATCCGCTCGACGTTCGGCCGGCGGGTCACGCCGCCTCCTCGAGGACCTCGGCCTGCAGCGGACGCTCCTCGAACGTGTGCTTGAGCTCGATATGCGGGACGAAGAGCACCGCGGCGAGGACGACTCCTGCGAGCGCGATCCCGATGGCGAAGATCGGGTGCAGGGCGGCCGCCAGGTCCGCGGGGCTCGCGCCGACGGCGTTCCCGCCCAGCCGAGACGTGACGACGCTTCCGAGGACGGTGACGCCGACGGTGGCGCCGACGGTCCGGAAGAACTGGGTCGAGGCCGTCGCCACGCCAAGCGTACGGCGGGGCACGGAGTTCTGTACGGCCACAATCAGCGTCTGCATCATCAGCCCGACGCCGAGGCCGACGATGACGACGTCGCGCGTCACCTCGAGCTGGGAGGAATCGACTCCGATTCGCGTGAGGAGGAAGAAGCCGGTCGCGAGAAGCGGGGGACCCGCGATCAGGACGGGACGGTAGCGACCGGTTCGAGAGACGATCTGCCCGGCCAGCATGCTCGTCGTGATGATCCCGAGCATGAGCGGAGTCAGCACGGCACCAGACCCGGAGGCGCTGTCGCCGAGGACGCCCTGGACGAAGAGGGGAACGTAGATGATCGTGGCGAACATCGCGGCGCCCAGAGCGAAGACGGCGACCACGGCGGCGCTGAAGGTTCGCTCGCGAAAGAGATCGAGGGGCAGGATCGGCTCCGCTGCGTGGCGCTCCTGCAGGACGAAGGCGGCGAGGAGGCCGACGGAGGCGACGAAGAGGCCGACGATGACGGGGGAGCCCCACGGATATTCGCTTCCGCCCCAGACCGAGCCGAGGAGGCCGGCCGCGGCCCCGGTGGTGAGGAGGACCGCCCCGAGGTAGTCGATCGAATGCGACTCCCGGCGCTGTCGCCGCGCGAAGCCGAACCAGACGACTGCGAGCGCAAGGGCGGCGAGCGGAAGGTTGACGAAGAAGCACCAGCGCCACGAGGCGTTGTCGGTCAGCCATCCACCCGTGGCCGGCCCGAGCACCGATGAGACCGCGAAGACGGCACCGAGGACGCCCTGCCACTTGCCCCGCCGCCGGGGCGGGATGATGTCGCCGATCGCAGCGATTGCGAGCGGAATGAGGCCGCCGGCCCCGAGCCCCTGGACGGCCCGCCCCGCGATCAGCATCTCCATCGACGTGGCGACGCCGCTCAGGATCGAGCCGGCCGAGAAGAGCGTGATCGCGAACAGGAAGAGCGGACGACGTCCGTAGAGGTCCGAGAGCTTTCCATAGAGAGGGACCGTGACGGTGGCGCCCAGCATGTAGGCGGAGAAGACCCACGAGTAGTGCTGGAAGCCTCCGAGGTCGCGAACGATCTTGGGGAGCGCGGTCGAGACGATCGTCTGGTCGAGGGCGGCGAGCAGCATGCCCAGCATCAGCCCGAAGAAGACGATCAGCGTTCGGCGCTTGCCGAGGGGATAGACGGAGCGGTCATTCATATTCGTTACGTAACGAAAGTATATCTGCCCGGGACACCACCACCCCCCGAAAGGGTGGCCCCGCGGGCTACCGGCTCTGCAGCGCGTCCAGTGCCACGGCGAGCGCGATCGCGACGCGCCGATCGATGCGCCTGTCCTGGTCGCCGCCGAGCGTGAGCGTGTACCGGTCGCGCACGCCGAGCGGCCGGCGGAGCTCGCCGATCTCGCGCCCGTCCATGAGGATCGTGAACTGGAAGACGATCGGCGTGAACTCCCCGTACGGAATGAAGTCGATCAGGCGCCTCAGGAGCGCGACATGGACGCTCTTTTCCTGGGCCAGCGCGATCTGTTGCTCCTCCGCATCGTGCACCTTCCACGTGGAGCGGATCAGCGAGATCCCGAACACCTTCTCGAGGACCCCGATCCGCTCGCCGGCGGGAGTCGTGACGTCGTAGCGTCCGCGCACGTCGAAGACCTGTCGAGCCTTCATCCGGAAGAGCTCCTCGCTCTCGGTCTCGTCGGCGAAGAAACGGATCTCCTCCCGGATCGAGAGCTTCTTCTGCCGGACGAACGCAACCGGCTCGCCCGCGCTGGCGCGGTCCGCCCCCAGGGTCGAGATGCGATAGAGGTTCGCGATCGGCCTGATCAGCTGATCGACGAAGAAGGCGTCGTGAGCGAAGCGGTCCCCGTTCACGCGAGCACGGAATAGCCGCCGTCGACGATGAGCGTCTGCCCGCGGATCATCTCGGCCTCCGGTGAGGCGAGGAAGCAGACGACGTCGGCGACGTCTCGCGGTTCGACGAGCCGCCCGGCGGGGGTGCGGCGCTGGTAGTACTCGAGCATCTCGCCGCGATTCCCGAAGAACTCGAGCGCGCCCGTCTCGACGAGGCCTGCGGAGACCGCGTTGACCCGGATCCCCTGCGGTGCGAGCTCGACCGCCAGGTAGCGGACCAGCGCTTCGAGAGCCGCCTTCGAGACCCCGACGACGACGTAGTCGTCGAGGACCCGTTGCGAGCCGAGGCTGGAGATGGCGACAATCGAGCTCCCCTGCGGCATCGAGGGGGCCGCGTGACGGGCGAGTGTCAGCAGAGCTCGTGCATTCGCGTTGAGCGTCCAGTCCCAGTGCTTCTCCTCGATCTCGAGCGCCGGGCGGATGACGCCGGTTGCCGCATTCGAGACCAGAACGTCGAGAGGGCCCGCCTGCTCGGCGAGGGCGGCCGCCTTGTCGGGATCGCCCAAGTTGCCGCGGAGAAGGAGTGCTTCGGCGCCCGCGTGCTCGAGTTCCTTGGCTGTCTCCTCGGCAGCCTTGTCGTTGCGCAGGTAGCTGATCGCCACGCGGGCTGCGCCGAGCTCGGCGAACCGGAGGGCGATGCCCTTGCCGATTCCCCGTGAGCCGCCCGTCACGAGGACGGACTTGCCTTGGAAGTTCACGGGCGGCGAGGCGGAAGCGGTTTCCAGGCCGGCGCACGACTCGGGAGCTGCTCCCAGCCAGGACGGCTGGGTGGCTCGACCGGGCCCTCCTCCGCCTTCGAGCTCGCATAGCCGAGCCGCTCGAGGAGCTCCATCTGCTCCTCGCCGTACCGGCGCACCGGGTCGTCCTCGGGCAGCTCCCGCACGAGCGCGCGCACGCGCGCGCGGAGCTGGAAGGCGAAGTGCGGCGTCGCCGGGCCCACCAGGGCGTCGATGTCGTCCTTCGTGGGGGCGGGCATCGCCCGAACCCTAACGGGTCACTCTTCAGGAGAAGACGTACAGCTCGTTGGCGTCGTTCGGGAGGTCGCCGTGGTCCGGAGAGCCCCCGTAGGAGTGGTAGTAGGTGTGGGCGCTGCCGAGGTCGTTCGGGAAGCTCGCCACCGGGCTCGGACGGGCGAGCTTGATGCAGCCGAGCGAGTAGTAGTCGGCCTCGCGCTCCCAGCAGAAGGGGTCGTCCCACGCGCTCGTGCACGACTGGCCGTTGTCGGCCGTCTCCTCGCTGTGGATGAAGAGCTCGACGCGCTTCGTGACGCCGTCCGAGCAGTACTTGTCCTGCAACCACCAGACTCGGCCCTTGATCGCGCTGCCTCCGTAGTGGTTCCAGTGCCCCCACTGGGCGTACCAGCCGGCGGGGAGCCAACCTTCGCTCCGCGCGCACTCGTTCATCGAGCTCCCCGAGCCGGCCCGCCAGGAGTGCGTGTACTGCGTCGGGCTCGGTGGGTACGTCCACTTCCAGGTCAGGGTGGAGCGCGTGTTCGTGTTGCGGTCGAACGTCCACCAGCCGTTGGCACCCCGGGACGCGGCGGCGCACGTCAGGGCCGCGACCACGGCCGCGAGCACGACGACGAGGCGTGCCATCAGCTCGCTCCGAGCGGGCGGCTGGGATTGTAGAGCGGGCGGCGCCAGGCCGGGAAGCCCTGCACGCCGCGGGCGTCGGGAAGCGGCATGACGCGGTCGCACGAGTCGAGGTCGAGATCGCAGTGGAGGAAGACGCCGCCTCGGCGGACGCTCGTCCAGGCGCGGACGCGCGGGCCCGAGTCGTTGACGAAACGCGGCTCGGCGACGCTCGACGCAGCGATGCGAAGCGTGTCGACGAGCGCGATCTTTCCGGAAGCGACTCGGAAAACGGCGAGACCCGACGCCGACGAGGTGACGACGCGGTCGCCGCTCCAGTCGCCTGCGTAGCTGACCGCCCCGACCGAGGGGTCGATCGTCGTCAGGTCGAGCGAGGCGAGGGACCGGCCGCTGCTCACGGACAGCACGCGCACGCGAGGGACGCCCTGCGCCGGCCCCTGCTCCACGAAGGCCTGACGGCCGTCCGGGCTTATGGCGACGAGCGCGGAATCGCGGGCGAGGGTGCGCACGTGCCCGGGCCCGTCGAAAACCACGACATCGAGCGCCTCTCCTTCGTGCTCGCGGTACGCAAGGAGGTGGTTTCCGGCCCAGCCCGCAACGATGTAGCGGCCGCGCTGGTTCGACCACACCGTTTCCTCGCCGCCCGGGGACGAGCGGACGACGACGTCTCCGACGTAGGGGACGCCGGCGCGGTAGTCGCGCCCAGCGCCCTTGAAGTACCCGAGGGCGCCGTCGGCGCGCCAGGCGACGGAGAAAGCACCGGCGGCGAAGACGTCGTCCGAGCCCGACTGCGTGTCGTACAGGCGGATCGACGGGGTCGCGAGCGGATCGCCCACGTCGATTCCCTGGTCGCTCCACGAGAGCTTCGGATCGTCGTGGCGGAGCTCGCGCCACGTGTTGTACGCGAGGTAGCGCCCGTCGGGTGAGGGCACGGCAGCGGGGGTGAGCCATCCCGCGAGAGGGGTCACCGGGGGTGAGAACAGCTTCGCGGGCCCGCCGTGCAGGCCGAAGACTCGAGCCCCGACGGTGTAGACGCCCGGGCTGGCAGCGCTGCCCGCGGAAGCAGTCGCTGTAGCACGCTCCGAGGAGCGGCAGCCGGCGGCCAGCGCGACGAAGGCCGCTCCGAGAGTCAGTCCTGCGAAGAAATGCTTGTTTCGTGCCACCTCGCCCCTCGCTCCATTCAGTTCGAGCCGGCGGGCACGGCCGTCTTCAACGATGCGGCCTAGCGAGGGCCCTGTCAATTGTCCATTTGGAACAGGTCCTGTGCCCCTAGCCTTCGGGCGATGCGGCACCGGCTCCCGGCGGACGTCCTGCTCCTCGTCACGGTCGTCTTCTGGAGCTTCAGCTTCACGGTAGTGGGCTTTACATAACCGCCCTTTTCGAAAAGCCCTGCTAATCGCCGTGTTTCAGCGAATCGCGTAGTGGTGCATGGTGACTCCGCTCGTAAAGCGTGCCTGGTCGAGCAGGTCCAGGATCAGCGGTGCGTCGAGCGTGTCGAATAACGGTCGGCCCTTGCCGAGGATTGCCGGGTGCGTGTAGATCACCATCTCGTCGAGCAGTCCGCGTTGCAGCATCTGGGTCGCGAGGTTTGCACCACCGACGCCGATGATGCCGTCAGTCTCGGCCCGGATCTGCGCGATCTGGTCGAGCGCGCCTGGCCCGCCGACGATGCGCGTGTTGTGCTCGGCCTCGGTGCGTGTGTTGGACACGAGCACCTTCGGCAGGTCTGTCCAGATGTGCGCCCACTCGCGCAGGAAGTCGGGCAGCGACGCGTCCTCCCGGGCCGGCGGCCAGTAACTTTCCATCATCTCGTAAATGACGCGCCCTTCGATATCGAGCGCGTGTCCCCGACCCCGCTCGTTGAACGCGCGATGCAGCTCCTCGTCGATTCGCGTCCAGGAGCCCGTGCCCTCCTTGCCCGTATGGTCGTCTGGGCTCTGCTCGATCAGCAGGTCGACGGAGGTGTTCATCCAGTAGACGGTGGTACCCATTGGGCGATGCTACCCGCTTGCCAGACGCAAAATGATCGGGGGCCGTGATTGGGGCGCAGCGTCCTGCAGCAGACTGCTTGAGATTGACCCATCGCGTTCTGGAGCGAGTCGGTAAGACCATGGAGGAGCGCCTCCGCGCCCACGCGGCACTCGTCAAGGATTTGGCGCGGCGCGGGCGGCAGGGCTCTCTGCGGGGAGCGCGTACTTCATCACCCTTTCCAGAACTGACAACACGCGCCGCCACCGCCCGAGCGCTCCCATAGGCTGCAAACCCGCATGAGACACCGGGTTCCGCCAGACGTCCTGCTGCTCGTGACCGTGCTGTTCTGGTCGTTTAACTTCACTGTCGTCAAGTACGCGCTGACCCACGGCTGGCTTCCGCTCGCGTACTCCTCGGTGCGGTTCGCAATCGGGGCGCTCCTCTTCTCCGGCTTCACGTACGCGCGCGAGGGGAGCCTGGTCGTCAGGCGGGCCGACGTGCTGCTGATGACCGGCGCCGCCGCGGCCGGCATCTGGCTGAACCAGCTGTCCTTCGTCTACGCGGTGAAGCTGACCACCGCTGCGACCGTCGCGCTCATGTTCGGAACGCTCCCGATCTTCGTCGCGCTCCTCGCGCGGGCCCTGGGGCACGAGCGGCTGCACTTTCGGCACTGGTTCGCGACAGTCATTTCCTTCTCCGGCGTGGCGCTCGTCGCAGCCGGCGCCCCGAGCGGGATCGGTGGAGACCTCGGCGGGATCCTGCTCGGCCTCGTCGCCTCGGTCACGTGGGCCGCCTACACGGTCGCCATGGGGCCGCTCATGCGGCGCTATTCCCCGTACCGCATCAGTGCGTTCATGTTGCTCGTGGGGAGCGTGCCGTTGCTCGCAACGGCCTTCGAGCAGGTCATCAGTCAGGACTGGTCCGAGCTCAGCGCCCTCGCGTGGGGGGCCTTCATCTACAGCCTCTTCTTCTCGCTCGTCTTCACGAACATCATGTGGTTCACGGCCATCGACCGCGTCGGGGCCGCGCGAGCCTCGCTCTACGCCAACCTGCAGCCCTTCCTCGGAGCCTTTTTCGCGCTCGTCGTCCTCTCGGAGAGCATGGGGACGCTGCAGGTGATCGGCGGCATCATCATCGGAGCGGGAATCCTCGTCGCGCGGCGCGCCCAGCCTCCCGCGCCGAGCATCGATTAGATGTTCGGCGGGGGCCGGATGCCAGTGGGGATGGGCGAGACCAAGCCGGGCGCCGCGAGCGGCCGGAGGCCGTACGCTTGCAATACGGGCAAGAACGAGCGCGGTGATCCGGAGCCGTGTCTCGGCCACCATCCGCGGCGTTCGGGTCCTCGGCCGAGCATCTAAACTCCTGTCTGATGAACGATTTCATGCCGCTCGACGGTTGGGATCACGTCGAGCTGTGGGTCGGCAACGCGAAGCAGGCCGCGTACTTCTACGAGCACGCGTTCGGGTTCGCGCGAACCGCCTACTCGGGGCCCGAGACCGGAGTTCGCGACCGGGCCTCGTACGTTGTCGAGCAGGGCGACATTCGGCTCGTCCTGACGACCGCCCTACGCGAGGAGCACGAGATCACCCGGCACCACGCTCGCCACGGGGACGGCGTGAGGGACATCGCGCTCGCCGTCCCCGACGTCACGGAGGCATACCGCCAGGCGGTGCAGCGGGGGGCCCGGGGTGTCCGTGAGCCGGCCAGGCTCGAGGACGAGCACGGCGTCGTCGAGCTGGCGGCGATCGCCACCTACGGCGACACGATCCACACGTTCGTCGACCGCTCCGGGTACACGGGTGCGTTCCTCCCCGGGTTCGTCTCCCTCTCGTCGAACGGGCGGGCCCGAGGTGCCGGCCTGTTGAGCATCGACCACATCGTGGGCAACGTCGAGCTCGGCCGCATGGACCAGTGGGTCGAGTTCTACGAGCGGGTGTTCGGGATGACGAACATCCTCCACTTCGGCGACGACCAGATCCAGACGGAGTACTCCGCGCTCATGTCCAAGGTCATGTCGGACGGCACGGGCAAGATCAAGTTCCCGATCAACGAGCCCGCCGAGGGCAAGCGCAAGAGTCAGATCGAGGAGTACATCGAATTCTACAACGGGGCCGGCGCGCAGCACATCGCGCTCGCGTCGGAGAACATCGTCGAGACCGTCACCGACCTGAAGAGCCGCGGCGTCGCCTTCCTCGAGACGCCGGACACCTACTACGAGGACGCGCCGGAGCGCGTGGGGGAGATCGACGAGGACTTCGACGAGCTGCGCGAGCACAAGATCCTCGTCGACCGCGACGACGACGGCTACCTGCTCCAGATCTTCACGAAGACGGCACAGGACCGGCCCACCTTGTTCTTCGAGGTGATCGAGCGCCACGGAGCGCGCGGCTTCGGCGACGGGAACTTCAAGGCGCTCTTCGAGGCGATCGAGCGCGAGCAGGCCCTGCGCGGCAACCTTTGAGGCTCTGTACCTTCGAGGCCGGCGGGCGTGAGGCTCCCGGCCGGTTAGAAGGCGACCGCGTCGTCGAGCTCGGCGCGCCCTCGCTCGTCGCATGGCTGCGCGAGGGGGGCGCGGACGTCGCGGAGCACCGTGTCGAGGACGTCCGCCTGCGCGCGCCCATTCCGCGGCCCCCGTCGGTGCGCGACT
>JBKPFG010000285.1:0-3307 GCA_046728735.1 Actinomycetota bacterium | reverse complement strand
CTCCGACGTCGCCGTCGGGATCAACTCGTACGTGAACAACCTGCAGTGCTCGGGGAACGCGTACGCCTTCCGCACGGACACGGCCGAGTCGCTCGGCTTCCTAGCGCGCTATCTGTAGAACCGCCTGGGCGGCGGTTCGCCTCTAGTCCCCCCAGTCGAAGTCGCGCGAGCGTCCCCAGAGGGTGTCCTCGGGATCCTGGGGTTGAGAGTCGTCCGTCGGCCAGGCGAGCACCTTGTTGGGATCGATCTCCTCCACGCCGCTCAGCGTGTCCTCGACACGGGCTTGCTCTTCGGTCTTGAACAGTGGGTGGTTGTTGAATGGATCGTCGACCCGGTACCGGTCGAGGGGCATGTCACCGTCGAGCTCCGAGTTCTTGCGTTTCAACTCGAGATGCTCCTCGATAATGCGCGCGAAAGTCGAGTCCTTGTCGAACGTCATCCGCACCTCCGGTCTCCAGGTCTTATCGAGCGCGAGATTCTAGACGACCTGCTCACGTTTGTGGACGTTGAGGAGGTCACCGACACTACTGCCGAGCGCGGACGGCCTCATCCGCGCTCGCGCAGACGACACGGTTCTTCCCCGCTGACTTGGCCCGGTACAGGGCCTCGTCGGCCGCCGCGAACAGCGCGGCCGCGGTCGGGGCCTCGGGGAACGACGCGACGCCGAAGCTCGCGGTGACGCTGAAGGTCGAGCCCGGCTCGAGCGAGAGCAGCCTCGCCGACATCGTCTCGCGCAGGCGCTCGGCGAGGCGCTCGGCTCCTTCCAGGTCCGTCTGCGGGAGCAGCACGGCGAATTCCTCCCCGCCGTAGCGGGCGGCCACATCGATGTCGCGCACGGTCTCCCGCAAGACGTCGGCGAAGGCGCGCAGGACGTCGTCTCCGGTCTGGTGCCCGTAACGGTCGTTGACCTGCTTGAAGTCGTCCAGGTCGGCCACCACGAGCCCGAGCGTGCCGCCGAAGCGCTCGGCACGGCTGATCTCAGCCGCAAGGGCTTCTTCGAAGTGGCGACGGTTTGCGAGCTCCGTGAGGCCGTCCGTGCTCGCCTGCCGCTCCACGAGGCGGTGCAGCCGCACGTTCTCGAGCGCCACCGCCGCCTGCGAGCCGAGCCAGAGCGCCAGCTCACGGGACTGGTCGCCGAAATCCGCTCCGTCGGGAGTGAGGAGGAGCATGGTGTTCTCCCCGCCGTCGAGCCCGAGCGGGATCACGAGCGGACGTCCGCCGGGGTCGGGGTCACCGGCGCGCGCCTGCTCGTGCCCGTCGACCACGAGGCTTCCGCCGGACGCGCCGGTGGCTTCCACCGCGCTCTCGACGATCACGTTCAGGAGCGCGAAAGGATCATGGGTGGCCGCCAGCGCCTTGCCGAACCGGTCGACCGCCTCCTGGACGCGCCCGCGCTCGGCGGAGATCTGCTCGGACATCTCGTTGAAGGCGCGGCCGAGGGCCGCGAACTCGTCGCGACCGCGGACCGGCACGCGCTGGCCGAACTGGCCGCGCGCGACGGCGCCCGCAGCGTCGGCGAGCTCCTTGAGAGAGTTCACGATCGTGCGTCCGAGCAGCCAGGCCAGAAGCGCGACGACGCCTAGCGCTGCGAAGCCGAAGAGCAGGAACCGCTCCCGCAGGTCGCCGACGGCGCCGTTGATCGCGCTCTTGGGCGTGAGGGCGATGAGCGTCACGGTCGGATTGCCGCTCAGGATCGTCGTCGACACGGCTCGATACTCCGTGCTTCCGAGCTCGACGTAGCGGGAGCGCTCGCCCGGGATCTGGCGGCGGCCCAGGAGGGGGCGCGGGCCGGCGACGATCTGGCCGCCGGTGGCGAGCAAGAGGATGTCGCCCCGCTCGAGGCCCGAGTTTCCGCGCAGCTCGCGGAGGAGAGCCTTGTCGAGGCGGAGCCAGACGACGATCCGGCCGATCTCCTCGTGCCTGATGTTGTTGACGACCGACAGGCGCTGTACGGAGAGCGGTGGGGCGTCCGTCCCGGCGAGGAGCCGGCCCTTCGAGTAGAACCCCGCGTTCGGGATCTCGTGCAAGACGCGGATGAACGTCGAGCGGTCGTGGGTCAGGAAGGCGCGCTGCACGCTCGTCGCGTTGGCGAGGGAGTTCGCCGTCGCGGTGGCGTCCTCGCGGATCGTCTGGGTGTAATCGCGTACCGCGACGCGCAGGGCGGCGTTCAGACGGGCGTCCGCATTTGCCTGTTCGCTCTTCGTCGCCAGCTCGTTGAATGCCCAGGCAGCCGCGACAAGCGGCACCAGCGAAAGGAGCACGAAATAGGTGACGAGTCGGAGCTTGAAACTGACCATGGTTAAAGACCTAGCCGACACCTCTATCGACCCAGTCGCAATCCCTCATTAGGGGGATCCCTCCCCCAAACGGGGAAGGTCTCCCCTTCAGTTAGAAAACCGGGCGCTCGAAAACGATCGAGACGATCATCCCCGCAAGCCAGCAGAGCGTCGCGATTCCGACCGCGAACGCGGCGAGCCGGCTCTGGAAGCCTCCGATGGCGGCGGCAATGAGAGCGACGAGGATCGCGCTCGAGGCGACCCGACCCGGGTAGTAGACGATGCCCACGATCGCAGCGAAGATGGCGATCGTGGCGAGGAACCCGGCGATGTACTGGGACGCTGGAACCGAGTCAGGAGCCCGCTCGGTCTCGTGGTAGCTCACGACGCCGGGGAGCGCTCACGCGCGTAGACCGGTGCCGGGCGTCTCGCAGGCACGCCGTGGGGGCCCGGCCTCCTGCCCGGAATCGGCTTGTGGGGCCTTCGCCGCCGATCTGCGCCGCCGACGCCTCCACCGCCGTCTCCCGTCGGCGAGGAGCGGTATTCGGGCCCAGCAGAGGGCTCCGGAGGATCCTTGACCGCCCACCAGATCACGTAACCGAGGTAGACGATCGGGATCTTCAGGATGACGAGAAACCAGATGCTGAACCAGAGCATCGGCGAAGTCGAAGTGTAACCTAGGCCGCTTCCGGTAAACACCAACCCGGCGTGACGCCACTGCGGCCCTTCCCGGCGTCGCGCCCAACGGTCTCCCTCCCCACCCAGGGGGCGGACCGTCCTGCAAACGACAAGGGGGGTACTGCATGAGCAGCTCAAGACTCGCGCGCGCGCTTTTGTTCGCGCTCGCGCTTTCCAGTCTTCTCGCTCCGGCCGCGTTCGGAGACGATTCTGGTACGACCACAGAGACCACGACCGCTACCGCGACCACGACCACCGAGACGACGAGCACAGAAACAACGACGACCGAGACAACGACGACCGAGACAACCAGCGGCACGACGACCGAGAGCCTGACCGCGCCACCCCCTGAT
>JBKPFG010000271.1:0-7816 GCA_046728735.1 Actinomycetota bacterium | reverse complement strand
CATCGCGATCCCCTCGTACCTCAGCTTCCGGGGGCGCGCCGAGAAGTCGGCCGCACAGGCCGACGTTCGCGCCGCCATCCCCGGTGTGGAGGCCTACTACGCAGACCACAACACCTACTCGTCCCTGACGTCCGCGGTCCTGAAGGCCTCGTACGACCAGGGGATCAAGAACATCAACGTGGTCCGCGCGACCTCCACGTCCTACTGCATCAACAGCACCGTTGGTCAGAACACCTACAAGAAGGGCGGCCCTGCGGCCGACATCACGTCGGGCGCCTGCAGTTAGGGGGCGCGCCTCGCCCCGTCTCCGCGCGCAGGAGGGGATCACGCTCGTGATGGCGGTCGGCGTCCTCGGATGCTTCACACTCACGGGGGCGACGCTCGTCTACTACGCGAGCACGACGAGCCGAAGCGCCGCCTATTCGGGACAAAACAGCGGCGCCTACGACCTGGCGGAGGCGGGCGTGAACGAGATGATGGCCGTCCTCTCGCAGCCCTCGAACAACGCGCTCAACAAGTACCTGCTCGGCCAGCAGCCTGACGGGACGATCGTGAAGACGACGCACGCCTATGCCGGTGGGGCGGTCACCTGGTGGGGGATCCTCAACGAGCGCACTGCCACCTGGTCGTTGACGTCGGTGGGCCAGACGAGGAACCCCACCGGGCCGACGGCGAGTCCGATACGGCGCACGCTGACGGCCAAGGTGCCGGTGACGCCGACTCTGACGAAGCCCCTCAACAGCCCCGCGTGGAACTACATCTACGCCACGCGCACGGGCAACACCTGCGACATGACGCTCTCCCAGAGCGTCCAGGTCGGCTCGCCCCTATACGTGAACGGCAACCTCTGCCTGGAGAACACCGCCGCGATCACGAATGGGCCGCTCGTCGTCCGTGGCCGCCTGACGCTCTTCCAGAGCGCGAACGCGGTCGGCTCGTCCACCGCGCCAATCAACGAGGCGCACATCGCGGGCGGCTGCCAGTGGAAGAACACTCCCTTCCATTCCTCCTGCTCATCGCTCGACAATGTCTTCGCGCGCGTCCTGGATGCGACCCCGACACAGATCGCCGCGCGGGCGGTCGACTGGGACGGCTGGTATCGAAACGCAAGCCCCGGCCCCTACTTCCCGTGCTACACGCAGAGCGGCACGGTGCCGGTCTTCGACAACGATCAGGGCTCGCCCGCGAGCCCCGACCCGACCAGGCGCAACTTCAGCGTGCCGGGCTCGTTCAACCTGACGCCGGTGGTCTCCTACACGTGCCAGACGGCCGGCGGCAAGCTCACCTGGGATGCGACCACGCGCGCCCTCGAAATCCGTGGCACCGTCTTCATCGACGGGAGCGCCCAGGTGCAAAACGGGGCCGTGAACACGTACCACGGGCAAGGAGCCCTCTACCTCTCGGGCACGCTTCTGGTCAAGAACTCGAAGCTCTGCGCTCATCTCGCCCCAGGAGGCGCCAACTGCGACTCGGCCGGCTGGGATCCCAACACGACCATGCTCGTCGTCGTCGCCAACGGCCCCGGTGGGATTCAGATCCCGGCGGGCGACTCGATCCAGCTCGTCTCGGCAACGTTCCAGGGCGCCCTCTACGGGACGAACGCGGTTGACGTCGAACACGACCTCGCAGGCGATCGGGCCGATCGTGGGCAGCACCGTCTACCTGGGTCAGTCCACAGCGACCTCGTTTCCCTCGCTGACGGTCGCCCCCGCGGGCATGCCCGGCAGCCCACTGGTGTACGCCCAGCCGAACCCACCGCAGCTCTACGGAGGCTGAGCAGGTAGCGCAGGCTCCGGGGCGAATGTGATAGCCGCCGCATTGTCGAGGCGTAGACTTTCGACGTCGGAACGAGGTGGGCGCATGGTGTCGGTGGCCGAGCACCGTCTAACCGACGAGCAGTTGGCTGATCGGATCGCGGCCGGCGACACGGAGGCGTTCGCCGTGCTCTTCGATCGGTATTTCCGGGGGGCGTACGACCTCGTCCTGCGCATCCTGGCTGTGGAGGAAGCCACCGTCGGGGTCCTCGGCGAGTGCTTCGCTTCCGCGTGGGGCGTGCTGCGCAGAGGCCGCCGCGAGCACGTGCGAGCCAGCATCTACGCCGCCGCGGCCACCGCTGCAGTCGTGCGCGCGCGCCGCGGGCGAGGTGTTCCCGACGGGAGCACGAGCTTCACGGCGCTCGACACGAGCCGCCTGGCCGACCCGGCGCCGCTCCTCCAGGATCCCGAGCTCGTCGAGCTCGTGTGGGAAGCGGCCTCGGCACTCGGCGCGCGAGACTACGCGCTGCTCGATCTCCAGCTGCGCAAGGGCCTGCCTGTAAACGAGCTCGCCGCCGAGCTGGGCTTCAAGAGAGCCACGCTCGATTCACGCCTCGGACGCCTCAAGGACAAGCTCGTCGCATCCGTGGGCGGTGCTCGCGAGGCAACGGGGCCGACGCGCGTCTCCCCGCTCGCGGTGTTCGCCGCACTCACCCCGGTTTCCGTTCCTCCGGGGATCCAGGACGCCGTCTGGGCGCGAGTCGCAGAGCGTCCGCCGGACGTGCCCACTGGAGGCAGGAAGCCGTCGCGACGTGCGCTCCTGCTCACTGCTGGCGCGATCGTTGCCACAGCGGCCGTGGGCGTGCTCCTCGCCTTCGCCTTCGGCGGAGGCGGCCCGCACGATCCGAGCGACGTGCGCAGCACCTCCCATGAGCCTGGAGCCTCGACGAGCGATGCGACGATCAGCGTCCGCTGGACGCCGGAATCCGAGGCGACGGGGTATTCCATTCTCTGGAGCCCCGAGCCCGCGGTCCCCGACGAATCCGTCGATCTGGCCGGCGACCAGGGAGCTGCCAGGCGGGTCGTGAGCCCCGGGACCTGGTGGTTCAACCTGCGCACCCGGGACGAGCACGGCGACTGGACGCACACCGTCCACCTGGGCCCGTACGTCATCGTCGCGGTCCCGAACACGAGGATCGCTTCGGGGCCGCCGAAGCTCTCGAACGACGCCAGGGCCGTGTTCCGCCTCGAGGCGACCGGCGAGGGGGCCTTCGAGTGCAGCCTCGACGGGCGCCCGTTCGAGCGCTGCGGCGCGCGCACCACGGTCGGGCACGTGCGCGACGGGCGCCACCGGCTGGCCGCCCGCGTCCGCGACCGCTACGGAAACGCCGACGCCTCGCCGGCGGCCTGGGTGTGGCTGGTCGACACCACTGCGCCAAACACCCGTATCGATTCAGCCGAATTCGAGAAGCGCAACGCCGTCTTCCGCTTCAGTGCCGGCAAGGGACGGATCCGGTTCGAGTGCAAGTTGGACGACGGAGACTTCACCGGATGCAAGTCCCACGTGGCCCTGCACGAGCTCTCTCAGGGCGAGCACGAGCTCTTCGTCCGCGCGACCGACGTGGCCGGGAACCGAGATCCCTCGCCCGCGACCGTCCGCTGGACGGTGGATACGAAGCGTCCGAAGACGAGGATCGTCTCGGGGCCGTCGGGGGTCGTCCACAGGACGAAGGCAACGTTCGCCCTGGATGCCAACGAAGACGAGGTGACCTACGAATGCAGCCTCGACGGCCACGCCTTCGAGACCTGCGCGTCGACCGTCGCCTATCGCGGGCTCGCGGCGGGAGAGCACACGTTCCTGGCTCGAGCACGCGACGACGCAGGGAACGTCGACCGCACGCCCGCCCGGCGACGTTGGACGATCGTGGACACCTCCAGGCCCGACACGACGATCACGTCTCACCCGCGCGTGAACTCGAACGACTCCTCCCCGACGTTCAAGTTCCGCTCTTCCGAGGCGGGCTCGCAGTTCGAGTGCCGGCTCGACGCAGGAGCGTGGCGCCGGTGCTCGTCGCCCAAGACCTACCAGGGCCTCTCCGCGGGGCAGCACACCTTCCGCGTGCGCGCCCGTGATGCGTCGGGCAACGTCGATTCCACTCCCGCGAGCTGGACCTGGACGATCCACTGAGAGCGGGGACGTGGGCAGGTGCAGCGGCGTCCGGGGCGAAAGGGTAGCCTCTGGCGGCCCGGATCTCTGCGAATCGACCTCGATCCTTCTCCCTCACTTTCGTCACGAACTCCCACCCGTTTGTGGGTTGAGAGCGCCGCGCAGAAAGACGATGGTGGAAAGTGTGCGAGGGTTTCTGAGGTATTGCCGTAGTCCGCGCGGCCGGCTCGTAGTCAATCTCGTCTCGGGGTTGCTCGCCGTCGGCGTTGCAGTCCTGGCCGCGCGCCACTTCGCTGAGACGGGCTGGCCGCTTGCGCACGCGGACCTCCGCCTCCTCGCTGCGGCTAGCGGGTTCTTCCTGCTCGCGTACCTCTTCAAGGCGCTCGGCTGGCATCGGCTCTTCGCCGCTGACGACAAGCCGAGCTCGATGGCCCTTGCAGCCGCCGGCGGCGCGGCCACGGTCGGCGGCGCCGCGCTTCCCGGGCGCTTCGACGATGTCGTGCGGGTTGCGGTCGTGCGCCGCTATTCGGGCGTCCAGTGCGTCCCCACCGTTTGCTTCTCCCTCTTCATGCTCGGGCTCATCGACGCGGCAGCGTTGATGCCGCTCGCGTCCTCGGCCGCCGCCGTCTCCGACGGCTCAGTCGCGGTGCGCGCGGGGATGGGTGTCGTCGCGGCTGCCGGCCTCGGCGCCGCCGTCCTCATCGCCCTGATGCCGAAGATCGCTGCGAGCGGTCACCTGATCCGCTTCCGCATCGCGCGCTGGATTGGAGCGCGCGTCATCTCTCCGCGCGAGGCCTGGAAGTCGTGGGTCCTGGTGCTCTCATCGTGGCTGGCCCGGGCGGTTGGCCTCTTCTTCCTGCTCGGGGCGCTGAGCGTCTCGCTCTCCTTCCCGCTCGCGGTCGCCTTCCTCGTGGCCGCTGCTGCGTCCGCTTCTCTCCCGATCGCGCCGGCCGGCGCGGCGACGCAGGCAGGGGCCGGCGCCGCAATCCTCATCGCCAGCGGGATCAGCACCTCCGACGCGGTCGCCTTCGCCGTCGCGGCGCAGGCCGTTCTCATCCTCGTCGGCGCGATCGTGATCGTGATCGCGGCCGTCTGGGGCGGAGGACAGCGCCTCCGCGTCTCGCGCGCTTCGGTCTAACCAGGCAGAGCCTCGGCACACTCGGTCGGCGCGGTCGACATCGATTCCAGCCTCTGGAGGCTAGGGTTCTCGACCGTGCTCGAGCTGCACCAGGTGAATGCGTTCGCGGTCATGGTCACGAACTTGCTCGCCTTCGGCTGGGGCGGCTCGTACCTTCTCCGCAAGCGCTACCCCGGGCGGGCCTACGCGCACGTGCTCGCGGCTGGACAGGCCCTCCTGATCGCGCAGGTGGCGCTCGGCCTCTTGCTGCTCTCGGACGGACGCCGTGCTCCGGATCACCTCCACTACCTCTACGGCGTCCTCGCGCTCGGGGCCGCGCTCTCGCCGTGGCTCTATGCCCCGCCGGTGCCCGCTCGGCGGCTGGCGTGGTTCGTGGGAGCTACCCTCTTCGCGGCGGCCCTCTCCGTCCGCGCCTTTACGACCGCATCGTGAGCCGGCTCAACCCGACCCTCCGTGGCTTCCTGATCATCGTCCTGATCGCGGTCGTGATCACGGTCCTCAACCTGCAGATCGCGCTCAACAGCCTGCTCCTGATCGCGCAGATCGCGTTCTTCCTGGCGATCGCGTTCTTCCTCTACCTCCTCTGGCGTGACCGGCGCGAGGAGATCTCCATGTGGAGCGCGCGCTCACGTGTGGTCTTCTACGGCGCGGTCGCCCTCGCGGTCGCCAACCTCGGCATCTCGATCCTGACCGCGTACCCCGCAGGCGGGCTCCAGACGCTGGGGTTCATCGGTGTCTTCGTCGCCTGCGGCTATTCGCTCTGGCGCATTTGGCGCCAGGAGCACACCTACGGGTACTAGGAAGCTTCGATCCGGGCCGCGGCGCCGTCGAGCGAGTCGAGGATCTCGGGCAGCTCCTGCGCCGTGCCCACGAAGATGGGAGTGTCGCGCTCGGTGTAGCGGCTCGCCTCGGTCTCGCGCAGCGTCATCATCAGCTGGAGGAAGTCCGCGGGCGACTCGCACTCGAAGGCGGTCATGAACTCCTGGTCGTCGATGCCGAAGGAGTAGGTCGTGTGGTTCGTGATCGTGACGAAGCGGGAGCCCACCGCGGCGTGCTCGGCCATGGCGCGGCGGCGGTCGTCCATCGGCAGCGAGTACCACTCGCGCTTCTTCACGAACGGGTAGACGACGAGGTAGGGCGCTCCCCGCGGGACGATTCGGCGCGGGCGCTTGCTCTTGTCCTCGAAGTACTGCGAAGGCTTGGTCGTTGCGAGATAGGAGTACGGCGTCTCGAGATAGCCGGCCATCGGAGTCGCGTTGAGGTCGACCGCCAGCTCGCGCAGGTCGTCGTAACGCTCCGTCAGCTTCCAGAACATGAAGTCGACCTCGGGGCGGACGCCGACGAGGCTGTAGGTGCGCAGCTCCAGGCGCTCGTGCCAGGCCGCCACCACCTCCGCGAGCGCCTCCTTCCCTGCGGCGCGCTCCTCGACGGGGAGCCGTTTCCAGGCGGGGTCGACCTTGTACAGCGTGTACGCGACATATTGCGTCGAGGTCTCCGCGGCCACGGCACAATCGTAGCCGCTCGCGTTACGCCTTCCTTCTTACTGTGGAGGAGCGGGCCGCCTGCTACACGCGGGCGAGCAGGCGGCCCTAACCCGCTTCGCCGGCCACCGCGAGCGTGACGCCGAGCTCGGGGACCTGGCTCACCTCGGCCGAGCGGGTGAAGAGGCCGTCCTTCGACATGAGGAAGAGCTCGGGGATGATCTCGGCGCGGATCTCGCCGTGCCCGAAGACGCGGACGACCGAGCTCTGGGAGACCGCGACGGCGGTCGCACGCGTTTCTCGCGTGACCGACGCTGCCGCTGCGTGCCGGGTGCCGAGGCCCGGAAGGAAGTTCTGCGGCGTGAGGTCGACGTCGATGAAACGGCCGGCGGAGACGAACGTGCCGTCGTCGTCGACCACGAAGGCGCCGTCGAGCTGCGCCAGCTCCTTCACGGTCTCGCGAAAGTCGGGCAGCTCGGCGCGCAGGATCTCGGCGGGATGCCCGTGCAGAGGATCGAGGAGAAGGGGGCGGGAGCGCGCGAGGACGTTCTCGACGTCTCCGATCACGAAGAGCGTGCCGATCTTGCGGCCTTCGCGCCCCTCGCGGGCGAGCTCGACGCCGAGCTGGACGATCGCCTCCAGTGCCTGCTTGCGGGCCCCCAGGCAGCGCGCGCTCTTCGCGACAGGCCCGTAGGCCGTGCCGTACCACTCCGGTCGCCCGTTTTCCGCCACCTTCGGTGCAACGAAAGGTGCGCGGTTCGTAATCCCTTCCCTGGCTAGGCTAGGCCGGAGTGGCCACGGCAGCCGATCCACGCACCGAGCGCATCGAGGCGCAGCTGAAGGCGCTGCCCGCGAAGCCGGGCGTGTACCTCTTCCGGGCGGCGAACGACACGGTGCTCTACGTGGGGAAGGCGAAGTCGCTGCGGCCGCGCGTGCGCTCCTACTTCCGAGGCGGCGACACTCGAGCGGGCCTCGACCGGCTGACCGATCGCGTCAACCGGATCGAGATCGTGGTCACGAGCACCGAGACCGAGGCCTTCCACCTGGAGCAGAACTTCATCAAGCGCCACAGGCCGCCGTTCAACGTCCGCCTGCGCGACGACAAGTCGTATCCATACATCGCGGTCACGGTGGACGACGACTTCCCCCGGGTCATGTTCACGCGGGAGCGCCACCGCCGGGGCGTCGTGTACTTCGGCCCCTACGCGAATGCAAAAAAGGTGCGCGAGACCCTCGACGTCCTCAACCGCGTCTTCCGCTTCCGCCCGTGCGAGGG
>JBKPFG010000143.1:0-13149 GCA_046728735.1 Actinomycetota bacterium | reverse complement strand
TTCGCCAGCGATCCGTCTCGGTCGTGAAGCCATGGGCGAACGGCTCGGCGGCTTCATCTACGGCACGATCATCGCCCTCTCGGTCCTCGTCGCGGGGGCGAAGGCGTATCCCCACGAGGCCGGCAAGATCGCCGTGCTTCTCGCAGTCAGTTCCGTGGTCTTCTGGCTGGCACACGTGTATGCACACGGGCTCGCGCGAACCGTCGCCGCCGATGAGCATCTTTCGCTGGCGGAGCTGCGCCGTATCGCTAGGCATGAGGGCTCGATCGTCGAGGCGGCGCTGCCTCCGCTCGCTGCCCTCTTGCTGGGAGCGTTTGGGCTGCTATCGACCAGAGCCGCGGTATGGGTGGCGTTCGGGATTGGCTTGGCCGTGCTCGTCCTGCAGGGAATCACGTTCGCCCGTGTAGAACGACTGGGCCGGCTCGGGACGCTCGCCGTCGTCAGCGCGAATCTAGCCCTCGGTACGGCCTTGGTGGGTCTAAAGCTTCTCGTGACGCACTGACCGGACATGGCCCAGTCCGGCCGGCACGTAGAAACGGCGCCAGCGGGAATGACCGACCCCTCCAAACCGTTGTTCCATGCGGTTCGATCAAAGGGGTGCAACATGGCTTCTGGACTTCTCCTCCTGCGCCTGGCCGTCGGTGGGATCATGGCCGCCCACGGAGCGCAGAAGCTCTTCGGCTGGTGGGGTGGCCCCGGTCTCCGCGGGACGATCGGGATGTGCAGCAACCTCGCCTACCGTTTCCCGATCCTCATGGGGGTCAGCCTCGCGGTCGCCGAGTCCGCCGGTGGGCTCTTGCTCGCCGCAGGCTTCCTGACTCCACTGGGCGCGTTGGCCGTGACGATCGTGATGCTCAGCGCCGTCTACCTCGTCCACTGGGCCAAGGGGTTTTTCAACGGCAACGGCGGCTTCGAGTTCAACCTCCTGATCGCCGCCTCCGCAGTGGCGCTCGCGGCGATCGGTCCCGGCCGTTTCTCGCTCGATCACGCGATTGGCTGGGACGACGACATCTCGGGAGTCTGGTGGGGAGTCGGCGTCGCGGGGATCGCGATCGTCGTCGCCTTTCTCTCCCTGACCGCCGGCCGCCGGCGCCCGGCGGTGGCGGAGATGCCCGCCTAACCCTTGCTCTTCGTCGGGGCGGTCCTCCTCGCGCTCTTCGTCATACCGAGGCCCTGGGGGCTCGTCCTCGTGGCTGCAGCCGCCGTGGTCGAGGTGGGGGAGTCCTTCTTCTGGATCCACCTCTCGCGGCGGCGGACGATCCGGATGGGCGCCGAGACGCTGATCGGAGCGACCGCCCAGGCGGTCTCAGATTGCCGTCCGCTCGGGCAGGTCCGTGTCCACGGAGAGCTCTGGCGTGCACGCTGCGAGGCCGGCGCGTCGGCGGGAGACAAGGTTCGAGTTGTGGACCGCGAGGGTCTGACCCTCCTCGTGGAGCCTGAATAGACTGCTCCGCATGGCCCAGGCGAAGCCCGCGGCTGCGTGGAGCGGCGAGCTTCCGCCAGAGCTCGAGGACCCGCTCTTCCTCCAGGCCGTCGGGCAGCTCGATCAGGTCCTGCCGCATACGGGCGTGGACGGTGGCATCGCCGAGCGGCTTCGCTATCCGGAGCGGGCTCTCTCGACCTCGATCCCCGTGCGCCTCGACGACGGGTCGATCGGCGTCTACGCGGGCTATCGCGTCCAGCATTCGAGCGTTCTCGGGCCGACGAAGGGCGGTGTCCGCTACGACAAGGCGGTCACGCTCGGCGAGTGCGCCGCGCTCGCCATGTGGATGACCTGGAAATGCGCCCTCCTCCGGCTCCCGTACGGAGGCGCGAAGGGTGGGGTGCGGTGCGATCCGCGGGCCTTCTCGCTCGGGGAGCTGGAGCGGCTGACGCGCCGCTTCACCACCGAGCTGCTCCCGATCATCGGCCCCGAGCGCGATATCCCCGCTCCCGACATGGCCACTGACGAGCAGACGATGGCCTGGATGATGGACACGTATTCGATGCAGGTGGGCCACGCGGTCCCCGAGATCGTCACCGGGAAGCCGCTCTCCGTGGGCGGCAGCGTGCTGCGGCCCGAGGCGACGGGAATCGGAGTCGTCATGGTCGTCGAGGAGGCCGTGAAGCGGCTCGGCTGGTCGCTCGACGGCGCGGCCTGCGTCGTCCAGGGCTACGGGAAGGTCGGGGCGGTGGCAGCTCACGAGCTCGGCCTGCGCCACGCGCGGGTGATCGCGGTCTCCGACATCGCGGGCGGGATCCACGATCCGAAGGGTCTCGACCTCGCCGCCGTCGATGCCTGGCGGCGGGAGCACGGTGGGCTCGAAGGCTTTCCCGGCGCAGAGGCGGTCTCCAACACCGAGCTGCTCGAGCTCCCGTGCGACGCGCTCGTCCTCGCGGCGACTGAGAACCAGGTCACGGCGGAGAATGCCGAGCGCCTTTCGACCCGCCTCGTCGCCGAAGGGGCGAACGGGCCCACAACCCTCGACGGCGACCGGATCCTCGCGGAGCGCGGCATCCCCGTTCTTCCGGACATCCTCACGAACGCGGGCGGCGTCGCCGTCTCCTACTTCGAGTGGGTGCAGGATCTCCAGCGCTTCTTCTGGGATCGCGAGGAGATCCGCTCGCGCTTGCGCGACCTGATGACGGATGCCCTCGACCGTGTCTGGACGCTGGCGACTGAGGAGGGCCTGTCTTTCAGGAGCGCCGCCCTCGTCACGAGCATCCGCGAGGTGGCCGAGGCCCTCGAGGCGCGGGGAATCTATCCATGATCGTCCGCGAGGCCCTTGTCTCCGACCCGCGGGTCCTCGTTGCCGACGCTTCCGTGCGCGAGGCGGCCGAGCTGCTCACGCATCCCCAGGTGAAGAATGTGCTCGTGACGGACGGAGAGCGACTGCTCGGCTGCGTGACCGTCGAGAGCGTCGTGGCGGCGGTCGCGCGCGGAACGGAGCTGGGCTCGGCCACCGCACGTGACGTCGTCGAGCCCGACGTCGCGTCCGTGCCCCCGGACATGCCGCTCGACGAGGCTCTCCACCTGATGGCGGAGCAGGGCCTCGAGCGGCTCCCGGTCACGGAGAACGGCCGCCTGCTCGGCGTCCTCCCGCGTGAGCCCGTCGCGCGCCGGCTGGCGGAGGACGAGACGGAGTGATCCGCGAGCACACGGTCTCGGTCGACGGGCGCAACCTGGCAGTGCTCGATGCGGGAGACGAGTCGGGGCCGGCCGTCTTTGTCAGCCACGGGACTCCGGGCTCCGCACTCCTCTGGCGAGGGCTCGTCGAGGATGCGGAGTCGCGCGGGATGCGCCTCCTTTCCTCCGACCGGCCCGGCTACGGAGGCTCGGACCCGCGGCCGGGGAGACACGTCGCCGACGCGGTCGAGGACGTGGCGGCAATCGCGGATGCGCTCGGAATCGAGCATCTCGCCGTCGAAGGGGGATCCGGGGGCGGGCCCCATGCACTGGCTTGCGCCGCTCTCCTGGAAGGCCGCGTCGTGGCCGTTGCCTGCCTCGCGGGGGTGGCTCCGTATCCAGCCGAGGGTCTCGACTGGCTCGAGGGCATGGGGCAGAGCAACGTGGACGAGTTCGCCGCTGCGCGGAGCGGACGAGATCAGCTCGAGCCCTTTGTGCGGACGATGCGGGACGAGATGCTCGCCGGCGGGCCCGACGCGCTCGCGGAGTCCCTGCGCTCGCTGTGCAGTCCAGTCGACGCCGCCGTGCTGACCGGAGAGCTGGCCGAGTATCTCGTCGCCGCAACTCGGCGAGCGGTAGGGGACCGCCTGGAGGGTTGGATGGACGACGACTTCGCCTTCACGAGTCCCTGGGGATTCGAGCTCGACGACATCCGCGTTCCCGTCCAGCTCTGGCACGGCGCCCAGGACCGCTTCGTCCCGATCGCCCACGGTCGTTGGCTCGCGGAGCGAATCCCCGGCGTCGACGCCCATCTCTCGGACGAGGACGGGCACCTCACGATCCAGATCTCGCGGATCGGCGAGGTCCACGGCTGGCTGCGCGAGCGCTTCTAGTCGGCTAGCAGCACGTGAAGGCGCCAGGGGGCGCATCGCCTTCCGCCGCTCGCGGGAGTGCGGCCGTCGCGAGCGCGGCCCCGTGCATGATGTCGTGCTCGCTGATTTCGAGCTCTGAAAGGTCGAAGCGGTGGAGCGTCTCGAGAACGACGACCGTCCCCGCCACGATGACCGGCGCACGCTCTGGATGCATGCCTCGCAGCTCGCGGATGTCGTCCACTGACATTGCGGCCAGGCGATCGAGCAGCGCCCCGACCGCCTCCGCCGAGAGCCGATGGCCGTGCACGAGCTCGGGCTCCTCGCGTTCGAGGTCGAGATCGAGCGTCGCGAGCTGGGTAATCGTGCCGGCGACGCCGATGGCCTGTCGCGGCTGCACGTCGGCCGGAACCCCCGACGCCAGAGCGGCGCGAACGTGCTCGGCCGCGCCGACAGGGTCCTCCGGGAAGCGCTCGGTCAGCCGCACGCAGCCGAGGTCGTAGCTCTCGTGGAAAGAGACGCCGGCGGGCCCGCCGAGGATCAGCTCCGTCGAGCCGCCGCCGACGTCGATCACGAGTGTCTCCTCCTCGACCTCTCGCCCGCTCGAGACGCCTCGGAACGTGAGCAGCGACTCGTCGTGGCCCGAGAGCAGGCGGGTCTCGAAGCCGTAGCTCCATTCGATCTCTCCCAGGAACGCTTCTCCGTTCTCGGCGTCGCGCACCGCGCTCGTGGCGAAGGCGAGAGTGCGCTGGGCGCCCAACTCGTCGGCAGCGCGGCGATAGTCGCCGAGAACGTTTCTGACCCTCGCGATCGCCTGCGGAAGCAGCTGACGGCGCGCGTCGACGGCCTCGCCGAGGCGAGTGATCTCCAGCCTGCGGTCGAGCTCGCGGACGGCGTCGTTCTCGACATCGGCCACGAGCAGGCGGGTCGAGTTCGTGCCGAGGTCGACGACCGCGACCCGGGTCACTTGCGGAGCGTGACCGCCTCAGTCACGTTCGCGATCGTCCTGCGCACGTCGCTGAGCGCCCAGAGGAGCACCGAGAGCCGCTCGAACGAGTCGTCCAGCTTCGCGAGCTTGTGGTCGACCAACTGGGCCCGCCCCTCGGCCTGCTCGAGCCGTGTTTGCAGCGCCTCCGCCTTTGCGTTCAGCTCTTCGAGCGAACGGGCGACCTCTTCGCCGGTCTCCGTGAGCCGCCTCATCTGGATCAGAGTCGCGCCCGTCACGGCCGCTCCTGCGGCGACGACAACGGTGAAGAGGACGAGCGCTGTCCAGGTCCACCAGGGCACGGAACCGATGCTATCCTTGCCATCGCGACGCGGGGTGGAGCAGTCAGGTAGCTCGCCGGGCTCATAACCCGGAGGTCGCAGGTTCAAATCCTGCCCCCGCTACCTCGAAAGGCCCTGGAAACAGGGCCTTTCCGCTTCTTGATCCATGGCGCCGCAGCGGAAACTTTTGCCCAACTTTTGCCCAACCCACGTTCGCGATTCCCGTGCCTGAGCGCGCAGAGCATCTGACGGCGGCTCAGAAGGGCGAGCTCGAGGCCGAGTTGGCTGAGCTCGAAGGCCCAAAGCGAGCCGAGGTGGTCGAAGCGATCAAGACTGCGCGCGGCTTCGGCGATCTCTCGGAGAACTTCGAGTACCACGCGGCCAAGAACGAGCAGGGGCTCCTCGAGCGCCGCATCGCCATCCTCCGCCATCGCCTCCAGAACGCCGTCTTGATCGACGAGGAGGCCGTCGCAGCGAGCGAAAAGGTCGTCGTCGGCTCCCGCGTCAGCGTCGAAGGAGAGGACGGCGAGACCATGGAGGTCGAGATCTCGAGTGTCGGCGGCGTCTCCCCCGAATCGCCTCTTGGAAGGGCGCTGATCGGGAGGAGCGTTGGCGACGAGATCGTCGTCGAGGCGCCCGGCGGAAGCTGGCTTGCCCGCGTGGCTTCGATCCGTCGCTAGCCTCCGCCCCGGCTCGGCTAAGCGGGCTTCAGTGCGGGGATCAGACGCACCCGACCCGCTCCGAAGCGCTCGTCAAAGGCGGCTTGCGCCTGCCCGCTCGGATCGACGACGACACCGATCTCGATGACGGGCTCGACACCGGGTCCCTCCGACCAGAGCATCGACAAGCCCATTTCCCGAAGGGCAGATTCGGCCTCCCGCCGGATGTGTGAGAGCTCAGCCGCGCTCGGGCCCGGCTCCGCAATGACGCAGAGGGGGCCGGCCCAGACCTTGCGGATCTCGAATTCGTGGCGAGCGGCGTCGCCGGTGAAAACCACGTTGACGATCACGGGGCTGCGCTCGGCCGCTTCCGGATCGATGTGCGTGACCCAGGAGGTGACGTAATCGGGCTGCCGTCGCGCGTATGCGCTGATGGCACCGTCGTCCTCCTGCGTCGCGTTCTCGAGGCCGCTCCAGCCACCGGCCGGAGTGGGGCACGGGCTGCTGAGGTCGGTTTCCGGCTCTGCTTCGCGGACGTACGGCCCGACCGCGACGACGGTGAAGCTTCCGTTTGCATATGACCCTGTCACGTGAAAGTCACCCCAGGTGGTGCCGCTAGTCTTCGTCTCACCCTCGACTGCATCCCAGTCCCAACCCTCGAGCGGCACGTCACCGCACTGAGGAGGCAGGGAGGTGAGAACGGCTCCGAGGCAGAGCATCGGACCGTGTTGCTTGCTCTGCAGGACGGTCGCATTCGCCTCATAAAGGAGGGGTGATGCCTGAGAGGCAGTTGCTCCTCGCGGCTCCCGAGCTTGGCGGCCAGTTTCCCCGCGCCCGACGAAGGCAAGGGCCGCGAAGACGAAAAGCGCGGCAAGCGTCCGCATGATTCCTCCGACTTCATCGGAGACCGGAATGTTCCCGTGGCCCGAGGCCGTTAACGAAAAGGCCCGCTCACGCGGGCCTTTTCGTTCGTTTGTCGTTGCAGGGAACTACGGGGCGTTGGCGCGGCAGCTCTGGGCGATGCCCGTCGGGTCCCCGGCCGCTGCCGCCGCGTAGTTCCCGCGGATCCAGTCCAGGCCCCCGTCGTGCGCGAAGGCGACGAACGGCCGTCTCGGGAAAGGTGACGGCACCCAGCCCTCGGACGCTCCCTCCGGAGCCTGGTAGACGTCGTCGGACGGGACGTCAGCCAGTCGTCTCCAGGCGATCGTCATCATCTCCGCGTTGGCGGCCTCGGGGTCCTTGTGTCCACGCCGCCGCGCGTAGGCCGGTGACGGCGCCGAGGTGGGCGAAGACGGAGCGGAACCGTTCCTCCGCGGCTGTCTGATCGAGAGCGTTGCTCATACCCGTAACTGTCGCGAGACGACGCTTGCGTTACACGACAGAGCGAGGGCCCGGTCGAGCCGGGCCCTCGCCGCCGTCAATCGTCCTTCGTCAGCCTTCGATGTTGAACCAGGTTCCGCCGGGGCCGGTCCAGCTGAACCCCTCGCCCCAGGTCGCGATCGTCTTGCCAGCTGATGTCACGGCGATCTCTCCGTAATCGCCGTAGACCTCTTGGAAGCTGCCGTCGGCGTTGACGTAGCCCGCGGCCCCGCCGGGCGCGTCGTTCAGCTTCACCGGGGCCGACCACGTGCCCCCGCCGTCCGTCGACGTGCGGTACCAGACGTTCCAGGCATCAGGGTCGTCGCCGCCCGACGTCTGCATGTACCACATGCGCACGTTGCCGCCGCCGGAGGAAGCGAGCCGCGGTCCGGTCGCATTCTCACCGTTGACCGAGAGCGGCGTGCCCGCGGTCCAGGTCCGGCCGCCATCCGAGGACCTCGACACGTAGATGCGCTGAGGGCCGCCGTCCACGGTCGGGCCCTCGTAGGCGAACACGAGGTGCCCCGTCGCATCCGAGACGACCGACGTCTGGCCGGTGTAGAAGTCGGGGCCGCACCCGGCTGCGATGCAGGCTTCCCCGTTCGGCACCTTGGCCACGACGACGTTCTCCCACGTCGCTCCCTTGTCGCGGGAGATGATCGCGTGGTGCCAGATCTCGCTCCCGCCCTCGACGTTCTTCAACCCGGCGTACACAAGGCTGCTCTCCGAGAACACCACTGTCCCGTCGGAGAGCACGCGCGCGTCGTAGGCGTAGTAGTACCGCTTGTCGTCGCTCAGCTTCTGCTGAGTCCACGTCGCCCCGTAGTCGTGTGACTGGCCGACGTAGAGGTCGCCGCCCTGAGGGCCGTTCCACGAGACGTAGACGTCCTTACCGGAGGCGCTCATCGTGATCTCGGGCTTATCCGTCCAGGAGACGTTCCCGTACACGTGCACCGGCGTCGTCCAGGTCTTGCCGTGGTTGGTCGACTTCGTGAAGACGGTCGAGAAGCCGTCATGGCGGTCGCCGAGCAGGAAGGCCGAGTAGACGGCACCCGTGTTCGGGACGACCTCGATGGTCGGGTCCCACTCGCCCTTCGCTCCCTGGCAGATGCAGATGGCCTTCTGCGGGCCCCAGCTGGAGCCCCCGTCCGTCGATCTCGTCAGTGCGATGAACGGCGAAGGACATTGTTTGGGGCAGTCAGGCGGGTCGACCCCGTAGCGAGTTGTAAGCAGGTAGACGTACGGCGCCGCGGGATCCGCTCCGACGGCGGGCTCCCAGTCGTCGGTGGCGGGGTTGAGCACCTGTGAGCCGACCCAGCCGGTTGCCGGGTCCGTCGTCGCGGCCACCTTTCCGAACTTGCCCGCCGCCTTGGCCTGCCGGAGCGCCTCGATCCGCTCGGCGGTCTCGGCCAGCTCCTCGTCGAACTCCTCGGAGCCGGCGCGCGCTCCTTCACCCTCGCCCTCTTCTCCGGCGGCTTCGGCTTCAGCCGCAGCGGGCGTCTCCGCGGCGCGATCGCGTCCTTGTGAATCCTTGGCCCGGAAAGCCAGAAAACCGAGCACGACGGCCAGAATCAGCAGGACTCCGGCGCCCAGCAAACGCTTTGCACTCATACGATTTACTCTCCCCTCGTCCCTGCTCCTCAGTTGAAGGAGAAAAGCGAATCACGGATGCGCGCGCTCTACAAGGGGCTAGCGCGCAAACACAGCCCTTGCGGCCAGCGCCAGGACCGTTGCTGCCGCAGCCAGAAGGACGATCGCTCCTCCTGGTGCGAGGTCGCCGTAATACGAGACGGTGAGCCCTGCGAGCACCGACACGAGGCCGATGCCCAGCGAGAGGAAGAATGTGGAGCGGACGCTCCAGGCGATCCGGCCGGCGGCGATCGCCGGCAGGACCATGAGCGCGGCGATCAGCAGGATCCCGACAACTCGCATGGAGACGGCGATCGTGACCCCGCCGAGACCCGCCAGCGTGACGTTCAGGGCCGCGACCGGAAGCCCCGTCACTCGCGCTCCCTCCGGGTCGAGGGAGACCGCGACCAAGCCCCAATAGAGAAGGCCGATGAGCGCGAGCCCCGCGATGCCGAGCGAGGCCACGAGAGCGAGGTCCGAGTTGGTCACTGTCAGAATCGATCCGAAGAGGAACGAGAAGAGATTCGCGTTCAGGGCTCCGGCCGCGGAGATGAGCACGACTCCGGCCGCGATCCCTGTGTAGAAGACGAGAGCAAGCGCCTGGTCCCCCGCGGTGCCGCCGCGGCTTCGCAGCCACTCGACGGCGACCGCGGCCACGACCGAGGTTACGAGCGCGGTCGCGACGGGAGAAATCCCGAGCAGGTAGCCCGCTGCGACGCCCGCGAAGGCCGCGTGACCGATGCCGTCGCCGATCAGGCTCATGCCGCGCTGGACGAGGAAGAAACCGACCGCGGGCGCCAGCAGGCCGACGATCGCACCGGCCGCAAACGCGTATCGCATGAAGTCGACGTCAAGGATGGACATGGGAAGGGTCGTGCCAGTAGCCCGGAAGGGCGGAGGGGGGACCGTCGAAGAGAATGCCGCCGCTCACGAGCACGAGCCGTTCCACGAACCGCTCGACGGCACCGAACTCGTGCGAGACATAGAGGATCGTCGCCCCAAGCTCGACGTGAAGCTCCTCGAGCAGCTCTGCGAAGGCATCCTGGGCGTCGACGTCCACCCCGGCCGTCGGCTCGTCGAGAACGATGAGGTCCGGCTCTCCGGCGAGCGCCTTCGCGATATGGGCGCGCTGGCGTTGCCCGCCCGAGAGCCGGTGGATTGGCGTCTCGGCGCGGTCGAGCAGGCCGACGCGCTCGATGGCTCCGCGAACCGCCGCTCGATCCGCTGCCGCGAAGGGGCGGATGAGCCCTCGACGAGGAACGCGTCCCGCCGAGACGAGCTCGTGGACGGTTACGGGCGCCTCGATCCCCAGGAGCGCGCGCTGCGCCAGATAGCCCAGGCGAACGCGATCCTCGAACCGGTTGGCCGGCTGGCCGAAGAGGAGCGCCTCGCCCGCCGTCGGCCGCTCCAGCCCGAGCGCTAAGCGGACGAGCGTGGTCTTGCCGCCCCCATTGGGGCCCGCAATGCCGACGAACTGGCCCACCGGCACGTCGAGGTCGACGTCCCTGAGCACGGGAGGGCCACTGGGGTACGAAAACGAAAGGTCTCGAAGGGAGACCGCTAGCTGCATCCGAGACCTGTTCTCAGCGCCGCGAGATTGTTGCGCATGAGTGAGAAGTAGTCCTCCCCATTGGCTGCTTCCTCCTCAGTCAGGCCCTCGATCGGATTCAGGACGGCGGTCTTTGCACCGGTCTCGCGGGCAACCGTCTCGGCGATGCGGGGCGAGACGAGCGTTTCGAAGTAGATGGTCTTGACGCCGTGCGCGCGGACGAGGTCGACGACCTTCTGCAACTTTCCGGGCTCCGGCTCGGCTTCGGGGCTCAGCCCCGTGATCGCCACCTGCTCGAGCCCGTACCGCTCCGCCACGTACGCGAACGCCTCGTGGCTCGTGACGATCTCGTGGCGGGCGCAATGCGCGAGCCCCACGTGGTACTCGGTATCCAGATCCGCTAGACGCTTCTCGAGCTGGTCGGCGGCGGCTTGCTTGCCCAGCAGCTGTCCGATCCGGTCGACCACCAGTGAGTAGCGGACGGGATCGAGCCAGACGTGAGGGTCGTCGTTGGAAGGAACATCGAGGCTCGGCGTGTCGAGCAGCAGTTGGACATTGTCGGCATTGGCGGCGGCGTCCTCGAGCTGGGGCTGGAAGCCGCGTCCCAGCAGCAGCACGAGGTCGGCGTTCCGCAGGTCGGCGACGTCCTGGGGAGAGACCTCGAGGTCGTGCGGCTCGGCCCCCGGAGGAGTGAGGTTCTCGACCTCGACGTCCGTGCCTCCGATCTGCTCGGCCGCGTGCGCGAGGGGATAGAAGCTCGCGACGACCTGCTCGCGGCCGGAGCCCTCGAAGCCGCCCGCGCCGCCGCAGCCGGCGAGCGTGATAGCGGCTCCGACTCCGAAACTGAGAATGAGAATGACTATCAATCTCATCGAAGGGGTATGATAGTCGGTGATGGCCCGCGAGCAAGGGGAATCGGCGGAGCTCTTCGAGCGCCTGGTGGGAACCGGGGTCCGACCCACCCGGCAGCGGCTGCTCGTGCTCGAGACGCTCGCCGCCGAGCCTCACGACGCCACCGCGCAGGAGATCCATGCACGGCTCCGGGAGCGAGGCGAGCGGGTCGGCCTGGCGACGGTCTATCGCTCCCTGGCGGTCTTGCGCGAGAAGGACGTTGTCGACGAGCTCGTGCACCACGCGGGAGAGACGTGTTATCGGCTCTGCAGCCCGGGGCACCACCACCATCTCGTCTGCTCGAGCTGCCATCGCGTCGAGGAGCTCGAGGGCTGCGAGATCGACTCCTGGGTGGCGCGAGCGTCGAAGAGCCATGGCTTCAAGCCCGCCTCCCACACGGTCGAGGTCGTCGGCCTCTGCGCCGACTGTCTCGCGGCCTAGGCGGGCGCGCGGCCCGGCCGCGGCAAGGAACGGGTCGACCCGGGTCGTACATGGAGCCGTGGGCCCACGGGCCGTCTCCTGGCTCCTTCGCGGAACCGTTTGCGTGATCGCCGTAGGCACGGCGATCGGCCTGGCCGTCCTCTGGCCCCACGGTAAGGTCGAGACGCGCGCCCCCGCCGGGCCCCCGCCGGACCTGAAGCCTGCGGAGGTCGTCTCCGTGCGCAGCACCGCGTGCCAGAACCCGGCGTCCAACCGGTGCGCGCTCGTCGGCGCGAAGTTGACCGGAGGCCCCGACGAGGGAAAGGTGGTCACCCTCCGGGTGGGGGACGCCGGGGACGACGTCCCCAGCGTGGGCGACAAGCTCAGGCTCTTCCACATCGACGTGCCGCCCGGGTTCCAGTCCGACGTCCCGCCCTATTCCCTGGCCGACTACGAGCGAAGAGCGCCGATCCTGTGGCTCGGGATCGCTTTCGCGCTCCTCGTCGTCGTCACGGGGCGCTGGCGCGGAGCGCTCTCGCTCGTCGGCCTGGGCCTCAGTCTCGTCATCGTCCTCTACTTCATCGTCCCGGCGATCTTGCACGGCGAATCGCCCCTGGCGGTCGCGCTCGTCGGCTCCCTTGCGATCATGCTCACGACGATCGCGCTGGCCCACGGCATCGGCGCCAAATCGCTTGCCGCATGCATCGGCACTGCTGCGAGCCTCCTCCTGACAGCGGGCCTGGCTGCCTTCGCGACGGACATGACGCACCTCAGCGGCTTCGCCTCCGAGGAGGCGACGCAGCTTCAGGTGGACGTGACCGGGCTCTCAATCAAGGGCCTCGTCGTCGCCGGCATGGTCATCGGAGCACTCGGCGTGCTCGACGACGTCACGGTGAGTCAGGCCTCCACCGTGATGGCGCTCTTCCGGGCAAATCCTCGGTTTGGCTTCCTCAAGCTCTTCGGCGAGGGGCTTTCGGTCGGCCGGGATCACATCGCGGCGACGGTGAACACGCTCGTCCTTGCCTACGCGGGCGCCGCTCTTCCGATCCTGCTCGTCTTCAGCATCGGCCGAGTGGGATTCGGCAATGCAATCAACTCGGAGGCGGTCGCCGAACAGGTGGTTGCGATGCTCGTGGGCTCGATCGGCCTGATCGCGGCCGTCCCCTTCACGACGGCCCTCGCTGCGCTGGCCGCCAGAGGCCTGCCCGCCGCAGAGCTAGCCGACGCGCACGCCGGCCACGCGCACTAAGCCCTCCTAGTTGTCCTACCCACGGACGTTGTGAACGCGGCTGATCGGCGGCCGGTCTCCGAGCGAGCTGTGCGGCCTGCGTCGGTTGTAGTGGTCGAGCCAGTGTGGCAGCGCCTGGTTGCGCTCTCGATGGGAGCGGTACACGAGCCCGT
>JBKPFG010000183.1:0-2240 GCA_046728735.1 Actinomycetota bacterium | reverse complement strand
GATCAGACTGCTGGCGAGGGCCGCGGGGGACCCAGGGCGCGCATTCCGGAGCGCCTGACTAGTGGCCGCCGCCGCAGACACAGTTGACCGCCCCGCTGCGCTGCAAACCCACGCCGGGCCATGTCCTCGGTCCTCGCCCGGCTGGTTTTCGCGGTCGGGTCGGGAATGTGCCCACGGCCGCGACCACTTACGATCCGCCCGTGCAGAACTACCTGCTGACGCAGCTCGACGGCGGCACGCGGGTCATCACCGAGCCCCTGGAGGGCGTCCGCTCCGCGGCGATCGGCCTCTGGATCGGCACGGGCTCCCGTGACGAGGACGACTCCCGCGCCGGCGTGACCCACTTCCTCGAGCACCTGCTCTTCAAGGGCACGGAGAGGTATTCGGCGCAGGCGATCGCGGAGATCTTCGACACCTTCGGCGGGGAGTTGAACGCCGCCACCGCCCGCGACTACACCGTCGTCTACGGCCGCGTCCTCGACGAGCACACCGAGACCGCGGTGGACGTGATGACGGACATGGTGTTCGCGCCCACGCTGGCCGACCTCGACTCGGAGCGCGAAGTTGTGCTCGAGGAGATCGCCATGATCGAGGACAGCCCGCAGGAGCTCGTTCACGACCTCATCACGCAGGCCGTCTTCGGCACGCATCCCCTGGGACGGCCGGTGCTGGGGAGCGCAGAGGTGATCTCGAGCGTCAGCCGCCGGTCGATCGGCGCCTATCATCGCGCGCGCTACACCGCCGCCAACGTCGTCGTGGCCGCCGCGGGGAGCATGGAGCACGAACGCCTTCTCGAGCTCGTGGAGCGCATGGAGGAGAAGCTCCCGGCCCCGCCGGCGCGCAAGCCGGCCGCCCGCGCGCCCTTCGTCTCGCCGCCCGGCCCGTCACTGCGCTTCCAGCGCAAGGACACGGAGCAATACCACGTCTGCCTCGGGGCGCCCGGCATCTCCCGCTCGGACAAGCGCCGCTTCGCGGCCTCGATCCTCGACGGCGTCCTGGGCGGCTCGGCCTCGTCCCGACTCTTCCAGGAGATCCGGGAGAAGCGCGGTCTCGCCTACTCCGTCTACACGTACTCGTCCCAGTACGCCGATACCGGCCAGATCGGCGTCTACGTCGGCACGAGGGAGGAGAACCTGGGCGCCTGCCTCGAGATCGTCGCCGAGCAGGTTGCGAGCATCTCGGGCGGAGAGATCAGCCAGGAAGAGCTCGACCGCGCCAAGGAGAATCTGAAGGGCCGCATCATGCTCTCGATGGAGCTGACGTCCAACCGCATGAGCCGGCTCGGCAAGTCCCTGATCACCGACAGCGAGCTGCTCTCACTCGACCGCATACTCGCCGAGATCGAGGCGGTGGAAGCCTCGAGCGTCGCCGAGCTGGCCGGCTTCCTCCTCGACCGCGAGAAGCTTTCCGCCGCTGCCATCGGCCCGCGTGAGGACCGGCTGCTGGGCGCAGTCGAGACGGTCTGCCCCGGCCTCGTCGCCGCGGCGGCGGCGTGAAAGTACTGCTCTTCGGCGCCGGGGGGAAGGTCGGCTCGGTGCTCGCTCCGAAGCTCGAGGAGGCCGGTCACGAGGTCACGGGAATCGGTCGGGGGGAGGCTGCGGACTTCGCAGAGCACGACGCTGCCGTCGACTTCACGCTCCCCGATGCCGTGAGAGCAAACGTGGAGGGCGCGCTCGGCGCGGGGGTCCCCTGCATCGTGGGCACCAGCGGCCTCGGGCCCGAGGATCTCGAGGGCTTCGACCGGCTTGCGAAAGAGCGCGGCGTGGCGTGCTTCGTTGCGCCGAACTTCGCGGTCGGCGCCGTCCTCATGATGCGCTTCGCCGTCGAGGCGCTCCGCTCGCTGCCGAACGCCGAAATCGTCGAGCTCCATGACGAGCGCAAGGTCGACGCGCCGTCAGGGACCTCGAAGGCCACAGCCGAGGCCATGGGCGGGAACGTTCCGATCCACTCGGTCCGGCTTCCCGGCCTCGTCGCGCACCAGGAGGTGCTTCTCGGGGGCCCCGGACAGCTCCTCACGATTCGACACGACACGACCTCGCGCGAGGCTTTCGTCCCGGGAGTGCTCCTCGCGTTGGAGAGGCTTCCGTCCCTCGATCCCGGTCTGACGATCGGGCTCGAAGGGCTCCTGAAGTAAGCTTAGGCCAGTGCTAGGTCAGGTCCTCACGGCAGTCGCAACGCCGTTCGCCGAGGACGGCTCCGTCAGCTTCGAGGCCTTCCGTCGCCTCTGTGCTCATCTGCTG
>JBKPFG010000033.1:0-6461 GCA_046728735.1 Actinomycetota bacterium | reverse complement strand
GGCGGTGATCCCCTCGCGCTCGCGGACGAGCTCCTCGCCTTGACGCGGTGAGAATGAGAGTCATTCTCACCGGGACGAAAGGCGAGCTGGTGGCACGGCTGCGCCGGGAGGGGTTCGACGTCGCCGAGTGGCCGCTGGTCGCGATCGAGCCGATCGAAGGGCCGCCCGTGCGCGCCGAGGGCTACGACTGGTTGCTGCTCACGAGCCGTCACGGCGTGGAGGAGCTCTTCCGGCGCCTCGAAGGGCCGCTCCCGAAAGTGGCGGTGATCGGCCCGGGCACGGCGGAGGCCCTGCGGGAGCACGGCGTCGAGCCGGCGCTGATCGCCGCCCGCTCGACGCAGGAGGGCCTCGTCGAAGCGCTCCCGAGCCCAGCCGGGCGCGTCCTCTTCGCCGGCGCAGAGGGGGCGCGAAACGTGTTGAGGGAGGAGTTGCGGGCCGACGTGCTCCCGCTCTACCGCACGGTGGAGCTCGAACCGGAGTTGCTACCCGAGGGCGACCTCGTCGTCCTGGCCTCCGCCTCCGCGGCCCGGGCCTACGCGGCGACCGGGCTCGGGCTTCCCTGCGTGTCCATCGGGCCGGTGACGAGCGGGGAGGCGGAGCGTCGCGGGGTCTCGATCGTCGCGGAGGCGGAGACGCACGACCTGGAGGGCCTCGTAGGAGCGGTTAAGCTCGCCGCATCGCGAGCCGGTTCATCACCCTCCTGACCGACTTCGGCCTCGAGGACGACTTCGCGGGGACGTGCCGAGGCGTCATCAAGCGGATCGCCCCCGACGTCGAGGTGATCGACATCACGCACGGAATTCCGCCCCAGCACGTCCTCCAGGGAGCTCTCGTCCTCGCGAACACCCTTCCGTACATGCCCGTTGGGGTGCATGTGGCGATCGTCGACCCGGGTGTCGGCGGCGAGCGCAAGCCGGTCGCGCTCCGCGGCGGGGACGGCCGGCTCTACGTGGGGCCGGACAACGGCCTGCTCGCCGTCGCGGCCGACGCGCTCGGCGGCGTCGCGCAGGCGGTCGAGCTCGCCGAGGAGAAGTACATGCTGACGCCGGTCTCGCGCACCTTCCACGGGCGGGACGTCTTCTCACCCGCGGCTGCCCATCTCGCGGCCGGGATCGAGCTCGAGGAGCTCGGACCGCCCGTCGAGCCTGCTTCGCTCGTCCGCCTGGAGCTGCCGGTGGCTCAGATCGGGCAGACGAGGATTCGCGCGACGGCTCTCTACGTCGACCGCTTCGGGAACATCCAGCTGAACCTGACGAGCAAGGACCTCGAGCGGGTCGGCATCGTGCCGGGGACGAAGGTCGAGGTCGAGATCCGCTTCGAGCGCTACTTCGCCGTGGCCGCCCGCACGTTCGCGGACGTCCGCTCCGGCGACATCGTGCTCTACGAGGACGCGTACCGGAACATCGCGCTCGCGATCAACTCCGGCGACGCGGCGCACATGTTCTCCGCGCGGGTCGGCCAGGAGGTGCTGCTGTCACCGGCTTGAGCGAGCGACTGCGCCTGATGCAGCGCTTTGCGAGGCTCACGACCCGGGCGGTCGTGCGGCGACCTCGCGTCTGGCGGCTCCTCCGCTCTCCAATGCGGAAGCAGTTCGACCACATGGCCGGCGGCTGGGAGGAGCGGGTCGGCCCAGAAGCCCTCATCCCGCTCGGAGCCGCCCTCGACAAGCTGTCGAATTCGCCGAGCAGGGTTCTCGACCTCGGCACGGGGACAGGGAAGGCCGCACGTGTGGTCGCCAAGCGCTTTCCCGAGGCGCAGGTGGTCGGTGTCGATCTCTCGCCGCAGATGATCGAGACGGCGAGAGAGCTGCTTCCCGAAGAGCTCGCGCCGCGCATCCGCTTCGAGGTCGCCGATGCGAGCACGCTTCCCTTCGAGGACGCAGCCTTCGACCTGGTGATGTTGCAGAACATGTTTCCGTTCTTCGAGGAGCTCGCCCGGGTCATCGCGCCCGGCGGTCGCGCCGTCTTCGCCTATTCCTTCGGCTCCGAGACCCCCATCTACGTGGCTCCCGAAACGCTCAGGGAGAGGCTCGAGCCAGTCGGCTTCGGAGGTTTCGAGGAGCTCAGCGCAGGCGCCGGCACCGCGTTCCTTGCCACCCGAAACGAGCACCTCTAGGATGCCGCGCAAGCGACGTCCGCGGCGCGGTAGCACCGGCCCGGACGTCGTTTTTTAGCCTGGGGGAACCCCTGGTTCCGGCATGGACACCCTCCTTGACGTTGCAGGCGCACTGCGGGTTCACCCGCGCAAGATGGCGTTTTTCGCTACGAGCGAGAAGTTTTGAGCCCCGCTGCTTGCCCGCTATCCGCGCGGCGTCGTACTTTCCGCCCCTAGGGGCCATCGCGAGGGAAAGGGGCAGGGAATGACAGAGCTGGCGTCGACCTTCCGGCGCTCGGCGCTGGACGGCTACTTCAAGTTCGCGGAGAACGGCACGACGCTCGCACGCGACACGATGGCCGGCGTCACGACGTTCATCGTGATGTCGTACATCATCTTCGTGAACCCGAGCATTCTCGGGTTCGTCGGGATCGAAGGTCTGCAAGACAAGGGGTTGCCGTTCAACGGCGTGCTCGCGTCCACGTGTCTCGTCGCCGGCGTGATGACGATCGCGATGGGCCTCTTCACGAACCGGGCCTATGCGATCGCACCGGGCCTCGGCATCAACGCTGTCGTGGCCTTCAGCCTCGTGGCCGGCGAGGGTCTCGGCTTCCCCGAGGCGATGGGCATCATCGTCATGGAGGGCTTCCTCGTCACGCTGCTCGTCCTGCTCGGGATGCGCGAGCGGGTCATGCGTGCGGTCCCGCTCGAGCTGAAGAAGGCGATCGCGATCGGCATCGGTCTCTTCATCGCGCTGATCGGGCTCGTGGACGCAGGCATCGTCGTCCGTGGCGAAGGGACGCCGATCACGCTCGCGCGGTTCACGACATGGCCGGTGTTCGTGACCATCTTCGGGATCACGATCACGCTCATCCTTCGTGCGCGCGGCTACCGCGGAGATCTCCTGATCGGGATCATCGCCACGACGATCCTCGCCACGATCATCAACCGGGCGAGCGACTACACGGCGTTCACGACGCCCGGAGTGGCGCGCTGGCCGAGCGATGTCGTCGAGAGCCCCGACTTCGGGCTGATCGGCAACATCAGCTTCGACTCGTTCGCCACGCTGGGGATCGTGGCCACCCTTGCCTGGGTGTTCGCGCTCTTCCTGGCCGACTTCTTCGACACCATGGGCACGCTCGTCGGAGTGGGTCGGCAGGCGGGCTACCTGACCAAGGCCGGCGAGCTCCCCGAAATCCGCAAGCCCCTCCTGGTCGACTCCGTCGCCGCGATGGCCGGCGGTTTCTCCTCCGCCTCCTCGGCGACGACCTACATCGAGTCGGGCGCGGGGGTGGGAGCGGGTGGCCGCACCGGCTGGGTGAGCATCATCACCGGGGCGCTCTTTTTCCCGTTCATGTTCTTCGCCCCGATCATCGGGATGGTGCCCGCCCAGGCGACCGGCGCGGCGCTCGTGATCGTCGGCTACCTGATGATCACGGCGCTCTCCGAGTACGAGGAGGAGGCCGAGGACGGCGGGACCGGGAGGGCCATGGCCGGAATCGACTTCAACAACCTTGCGCTTGGCTTCGGCGCGATGCTCGCGATCGTGATCATGCCCTTCACCTACTCGATCACGAACGGGATCGGCTTCGGCTTCATCGCCTACGTCGTCATCCGCGTCGCCCAAGGCGACTGGCGCCGGATCCACCCGCTGATGTACACGGTGACAGGTCTCTTCACGCTCTACTTCCTGATCCCGCTCCTGCAGGACAACCTGAGCTGGATCTAGGTGATTCGCAGTCGGGCGGCGGCCTCCGAGTCGCTGCCCGGCCGTTCCACTAGTCGCTGCCCGCCCTCAACTACGGCGTTGGAGTAGATGCTTCTGGCCTCGTTGTCAGTGGCCGGCTCCGTCCTCGATTGAGCCATAGAGCCGATCTAAAGGAGGGGCCGCGGGGGAACCAGGGGTTCACCCGCGCAATATGGCGAGGGCCGGAATCGAACCGGCGACCTTTCGTCGGATCGAGAGCTAGCTACTTGCTCGCCCAAGGAGGTATGGCGAGGGCCGGAATCGAACCGGCGACACCACGGTTTTCAGCCGTGTGCTCTACCAACTGAGCTACCTCGCCTATGCCGCCTCAGTCTAGCCCCGGAAAGGATGAGCGTACCGCCCCGAAGCGACACTTGACCAAAGTCGCGACGCGTACGAGACTCGGGTCGGCCGCGAGGACAAGGAGGCCGGTCGATGGGAGGCGCGAGGTTCGGGGTGGGATTTCGGTGGCTCGCCGTCCTGCTCGTCGCGGTGCCGATTTCGGTCGCTGCGTGCGACTCCGGCGGGGGAGAGAGCGGCCCGACCAGCTCGGCTCCGACCAAGGTGCTCCCGCCCGAAGGGTTCAGTGCCTCCCCCGACGGTTTCAGCGTCGTGCTCAGCTGGAGCGCTCCCACTGGGAGCGCGAAGATCGTCGGCTACGAGATCCGTCGCGACGGAACCGTGCTCGAGGCGATCTCGGCCGACGAGACGACGCTGACCGACTTCGACGTCGGTCCGGGCCGCTCGTATACGTACGAGATCCGCTCGCATGGACCGCGCGGGTTCTCGGATCCGCTCTCGACCGACGTCAAGATTCGCGTCCCGTCCCTCAGCGCCGCGCGCCTCGAGGGCGACTTCGGGGTCGACGCGAAGGTCGTGAGCCAGAGCGGCTACACGAAGTTCGAAGGGTCCACGTTCGGCTGGCGCTTCCGGCCGAAGTGCCGCAAGGGCGCATGCAACGTCCTCTGGCGGGACGTGACTGACAAGCACATGCACGCGCTGCTGAAACACAAGGGCAGGAGCTACACAGGGGGCTACACGGGCCTCTTCCTCATCAAATGCGGCGGCACGCTCTCGACCTCGTCCGTCAAGCTCTCGCTCAGGGTCGTCAAGGCTCGCGCCGTCGCCGGCGAGTGGCGGGCGACGAGACTCACGGGGACGCTGTCGAACTCGGAGACGTCCCAGTTCGGCTGTGTGAGCTCCCACGCGGAGCAATCGCTGAGGGCGAAGCTCCGGGTCGCGGGCTGAGCCCCGCCCGGCAACGCTCGGTGCCGCCGTTTAGCCTCCGGCCTCGATGCCGGAACGCGAGCTCGCCATCATCGGGGCGGCACTCGACCTCGGCGCCGGGCGGCGCGGTGTCGACATGGGCCCCTCCGCCATCCGCTATGCGGGGATCGACGAAAGGCTCGCGGCGCTAGGGCTCTCTTGCGGCGACCTCGGGAACGTAGAGACCGCGGTCGCGGAAGCTGCAGACCAGGCCGACCCGCGCGCGCGCTTCCTCGCCGAGATCAAGCGCGCCTGCGAACGGATTGCGCGGCTCGTCGCCGGAGCGACGCGCGACGGGCGCCTCCCGATCGTGATGGGCGGGGACCATTCGGTGGCGATCGGGACGCTCGGCGGGCTCGCCTCGGTGCACGGGCCCGGCGGGGTGCTCTGGTTCGACGCGCATGGGGATCTCAACACCCCCGAGACGTCGCCGAGCGGAAACGTGCACGGGATGCCGCTGGCCGCCGCCCTCGGTCTCGCACCGGATGCCTTCGCCAGTGAGGCCTGGCCCCTGCCGGCGCTCGATCCGAAGCATGTCGCGCTGATCGGGATCCGCTCGTTGGATGCCGGCGAGCGTGAGCTGGTCAAGGAGCTCGGAATCGCCGTGTACACGATGACCGACCTCGACCGGCGTGGCGTCGAGCCGGTCGTCCGCGAGGCGCTGGAGCGGGTTTCCGGCGCACCTTTCGTCCACGTCTCGCTTGACATGGACGTGGTCGACCCGGAGGCGGCGCCCGGGGTCGGTACTCCGGTCCGCGGCGGGCTCTCCTACCGGGAGGCGCACCTCACCATGGAGCTCGTCGCCGAGTGGGACGAGTTCTCCTCCTTCGAGGTCGTCGAAGTCAACCCGATCCTCGACCGCGAGAACGCGACGGGTCAGCTGGCCGTGGAGCTCGTTGCGAGCGCCTTCGGCGCGACGATTCTCTAGCCCAGGAACCGCTCGATCGCGTTGGCGGTCTCGTCGAAGGCGTCCCAGAGGACACTGTGCCCCGCGTGGACGACGACGACCTGAAGCTTCTCGCCCAGGGCGGCGCGGTAGTGCTCCACCTCGCCGACGCTGACGAACTTCGAGGCGAGACCCGCGACGATCAGCGTGGGGATGCCGGCGCGCTCCCACGGAGAGGGCAGAGCGGCGATGGCGAGGTACGCCGCAGCAACGGCAGCGGGCGAGTAGTCGAACCGGAACCGTCCGTCTGCTCCCTCGACGAGCTGTTCGGCGACCTCTGCTCGGACCGCAGCGCTCGCAGGCCGGAAGAGCCCGGCCGTACAGGCTTCGATTCCCTCTTCGACCGTCGCGAAGGAGACGTCTGCGGCGAGCTCCTGCTCGGCGAGGAAGGCCGCATAGTCCGGTGGG
>JBKPFG010000208.1:0-9708 GCA_046728735.1 Actinomycetota bacterium | reverse complement strand
CGAGCAGCTCGGCGATGGCGCCCTCGAGCTCGTCGAGCAGCTCCTGCTGACTCCGGACCCGAGTCGGACGCACGGTGCGCTGCACGACGACGCCCTCCTCGTCGAGGACGCCCGCGAGGAGCTTCGTCCCACCGAGGTCGACAGCGATCACACGGGGGCCGTCCATCGTCCGGCGGCTACCATAACCCGTCCCGGTGGCCAGCAAGGACAAGCCATACCGCGTCTACAAGGGGGGTAGAGCCAGGGGCCCCATCCGTCCGGGGTCCCTCAGGGAGGACGCCCGGGGCCGCGACGGCGACGCCTACAAGGGGCCGAAACCGGCGCGCAAGCCCCGGCGCTGGAAGCGCTGGGCCCTCTGGACCTCCATCGGTCTCATCCTCCTGGTCCTCCTCTGGACCGTGCTCGGGTACCTGGCTTTCCGCAGTGGGATCAAGGACGCGAACAAGCGCCTCGATCCCCTAGCGGCCCGCGCGCTCACGCCGCAGCAGGGCCTCATGCTCTCGAATCCGAGCAACATCCTCGTGCTCGGCGCCGACGTCGGAAGCAAGAGCCGCCGAGGGATCCAGGGACGGTCGGACACGATGGTCCTGATCCGGACGGATCCGGACCACCACAAGATCGCGCTCCTCTCGATCCCCCGCGACCTGCGGGTGGACATCCCGCGCCACGGCGAGGAGAAGATCAACTCGGCCTACGCGTTCGGCGGGCCCACCCTCGCAATCCAAACGGTCGAGCACGTGACCGGGCTCCAGATCAACCACGTCGTCGTGGTCGACTTCGGCACGTTCGACAAGGTGGTCGACGCTCTCGGCGGCGTGACCATCAACGTCCCGCACCCGATCCTATCCAACAAGTTCGAGTGCCCGCGTGCCTCGCAGGCCGCCTGCGCCCGCTGGCCCGGCTGGCGCTTCCGCAAGGGCGAGCAGACGATGGGCGGCCACCGCGCGCTGATCTACTCCCGGATCCGGGAGAACCAGCTCAACCCCAGCGAGAGCGACTTCACCCGCGGCGCGCGGCAGCAGGCCGTCATCCAGGCTATCGCGGACAAGGTGACGAGCTTCGGGATGTTCCTCAAGGCCCCCTTTATCGGCGACGACCTAGTTCGGCCGTTGGCCACCGACCTCTCCGCCGCGCAGATCGTCCAGCTCGGGTGGGTGAAACGTCGCACGCCGAGCAGCGGCTGGCTGCGCTGCCGACTCGGTGGGACGGTCGCCGACATCGGCGGGGTCTCCTACGTGATCGGGAGCGAGGAGAACGTGTCCGTGATCGCCATGGTCACGGGGAAGACGGCGCCGCAGCCGCCGACTCCGGGCTCCGGGCTCTACGGGCCCGGCTGTCTCGTCGGCAAGTAGCCCGGGAGGGGTTGACGGAACGTCGCTCGTCGCCGGGACGCGCTGGTCGTTCTGGGGCTGCGGACGCTGGGCGCCCTCGTATCGACTCTAGATACGGGGGCGACTCGTCTATCTGAACGCGGATGCGTTGGGGCGATCCAGCGCGCCTCCGGCGGCACAGCCGATGCTTCGCCAAGCCCTCCTTTAGCTTTCGGCGGCTTTCTTGGACTCGGCCGGCCTGTCGGCAGGCTTGTCCTTCGGCGCGGACTCGGGCTTGTCGCCGTCGCGCGAGCCCTCCTTCTTGCGCCCGCCCCGGCCGTAGTCCGTGCTGTAGAACCCGGAGCCTTTGAAATGGATGGCGGCCGGGTAGAGCACCTTCTCGACGGGAGCCGCACCACAAATCTGGCACTCTGAAGGCGGCGGATCGCTCATCCGCTGGAAAAGCTCGAACGTGTGGCCGTTCGGGCAACGGTACTCATAGATAGGCATCGGAGAAAGGGCCGCTTTGCGGCGAGAAATGCTAGCAGGGAGCACGGCTCTCACCGGCACTCGGGCCGAGGGAGTGCCAGCCGAGACGGCGCCTGAACGGGCCCTTCGCTGGGCCTACCGCCATGCGTTCCAGCTCGGCGTCGGCGCGGTCGCCGCCGGCCTCGCGGGCTTCCTCCTCCTGCAGGCGATTCACTGGCCGCCTCACGAGGACGAGACCCTCGTCTTCTTCGTCAGCCGCCAACCGCTCGGCGAGCTCTTCTCGACTGTCTTCGAGGAGCGAGGCGGCGCGCCGCTCCACTTCCTGCTCGCGCACTTCGTTTCCTCGGGTTGGTCGAGCCTCATGGGCCTGCGGCTCATCTCGGTCGTCTTCGCGGTCGCGAGCGTGCCGGTCATGGCCGCGCTCGTCGCGAGGCTGACAGACCGGTGGACGGCGCTCGCGGCGACCGCGATCGCGGCGGCGAGCTGGATGGTCGTCTACCACGGCATCTACGCACGCATGTACTCGCTCTTTCTCTTCACGAGCACGCTTGCGTTCCTGCTTCTGCTGCGCGCTCTGGAGCGGCGCGGCCGTTGGAGCTGGATCGCCTGGGCGCTCGCGACACTTGCAGCCATCGCCACGCAGCCCTACGGCGCCTTCGTGCTCGCCGCCAGCGTCGTCTTCGTGCTCGTACGCCGCCGCTGGGCCCCGACGCCACTCCGCCCGCCCCTCCTCTCCTTCGCGGCGGTCTTTCTCCTCGCCCTTCCGCTCTGGCTCGTCTACAGGGTGCTCGCCGACCGCTTCGACGTCGGCGTGACGGGCACGAGTGGATCGAAGCTCGGCTCCCCTGTCGACGTGCTCGCTTATCTCGTGCAGGTAGCAGGGGATTTCACCGCCGGGTGGACGCCGGTGGTCGCCGTCGTGCTCGTTGTGGCGCTCGTCGGAATCCTCACGCTGGCGAAGACGCGCGCGGACGCGGCCGCGCTGGCCGCCGCCGTCATCCTCGTTCCCACAGCGGCGTTCCTCCTCACCCGCTCGGGCGGAAGCGTCTCGCTCGAGAGCCGCCATCTGATCTTCACCCTGCCCTTCTTCTCCATGCTCGTCGCGGCCGGCCTCTTCCGGGTCGCGAGGCTCGGCCGCCGGTGGGCGCCCGCGATCCTCGTCGTCGTCCTGGCCGCCCTGCTCTCCGCCGAGGTGGCCTGGGGCTGGCACCGCGCACCGTGGATGTACGGCGGCGAGCCGGGGCTGCGCAAGGCAGCGCGCGAACACGCGGCCGCCTGGCTCGCGGCGACGAGTCGGCCGGACGACGTGGTCTTCGGCTACGAGCCTCTCTACCTCGACGCGCTCGAGCAAGGGGCGCCGATCGGGAAGGTGATCGTCCAGCGCGCGGACCCGGGTCTCGCCCTCGACACGCTCTCAGAGGCCTCCAAGCCGCTCGGCCGCGGCGTCTGGATCTTCGACGCCACGGACCAGTTGGACGCCTCCAAGCAGCGCTTCACAGTCTCGAGCGTCAGCCCCGGGCCCCAGTTCGAGGTCCGCGCCTTCGGCCCGTTCCTCGTCATGCGCACGAAGAAGCCGACGGTGACGGCCGAGACGTTCCTCCGCGACACGGCGGTCGTCGAGTACCAGGGCAAGCTCATCGGGATCGGCGACGCTGGCCTGAACTACCAGACCGCCGTCACCGCCCTGGCTCGACTCCGGAAAAACCAGTAGCGCAACTGCGTCACAATCCGCGCATGTCGGAGCCGATCCCGCCCGCGGCGACGAGTCGCTGATCGCCCAGGCTCAAGAACGCTTCGACACGCTCAAGCTCGGCTGGCACGCGGAGCAAACGCGGGCCCTGCTCGGCTAGCTACTCAACCTCGCCGGTGCGGGCTTCTCTCTCGACGAGCTCCTGGTAGCACGGCGCCTGCTCGAACGCGGCTAGTCCCGCGGGCGTCGCGCGTCGAGACGGACGCTCCTTCACCCGCATCCGTCCTGCCGCCGCCATGCCGGCGAGGCTTCCGACCAGGCCTCCGAGGAGGAAGCTGCGCAGTCGCCGCCCACGTTCGCTCTCCATCTGACGAAAAAATGCCACAGATGATCTGCACGCTGGGAGATCTCCTCCTCGACGTGGTCGTCCGCCTGGGGGGACCGATCGCGGAAGATACGGACACGTATGGGCACACGAGGGTTGGAGCTGGCGGCCAGGCCGCCAACGTCGCGGCCTGGGTGGTCGCGCTCGGCGGCGAAGCCCGCTTCATCGGCAAACGGGCGCGGGATCCCGCCGGCCGCCTGCTCGCGGAGGAGCTGCAAGGCCGCGGAGTGGAGCTCGCCGGCCCCGAGGTCGACGTCGGAACCGGGACGGTTGTTTCGATCGCGACGCCGGACGGAAAGCGCACGATGCTGAGCGACCGCGGGGTATCCGTGAAGCTCACCCCGAATGAGCTGGACCCGGCCTGGCTTGCCGGCTGTGAGCGACTGCACCTGCCCGCGTACAGCCTCGTTGCTCAGCCGATCGTGGGCGCGGCCCTCGAGGCCGGGGCGAGCGCCCCGGAGGTCAGCCTCGACCTGTCATCGACCGCGGCGCTCGAGCTTGTCGGCATCGAGGGCATCCGCGCGATGGTGCAAGAGCTCGAGCCCGACATCGTCTTCGCGAACGAGGCCGAGGCCCAGCTCGTCGGCCCGCTCGAGGTCGAGACCTTCGTGCTCAAGCGCGGCGCCGTCGGGTGCGTCGTCCGAACCGGGGACGAGGAGCGCGAGTATCCGGCCCACCCCGCCGAAGTCGCGGACACGACTGGTGCGGGCGACGCCTTCGCAGCCGGATTCCTCGTCGGCGGACCGGAGCTCGGGCTCGAAGCCGCGGCGCGCTGCGTCTCCCAATTGGGGGCGATGCCGTAATGGCCGAGCTTCTGCGGATCCACCCGGAGGTGCGCGCGGCGCTCGAGGCGCGCCGACCTGTCGTCGCGCTCGAGACGACGCTCGTCGCGCACGGCTTCCCCGGCGGGCTCGGCGCCCAGGTCGCGGCGGAGGCTGAGCGTCGAGTTCGGGTCGCCTGGGCCGTTCCGGCGACCGTCGGAGTCATGGACGGCCGCATCTGCGTGGGGATGGAGGGCGGGGACCTCGAGCGCTTCGCCTCGTCCCCCGAAGCGCGCAAGGTCGGCCCCCGCGACCTCGCGGCCTGCGCGACGAAGAAGGAGCTGGGCGCGACCACGGTCGGCGCCACGCTCGCGGTCTGCCGCGCCGCCGGAATCGGGTTCATGGGCACCGGCGGGATCGGTGGAGTGCACAGGGGGTTCTCGGAAACGCTCGACGTCTCCGCCGACCTCGGCGAGCTGGCGAGAACGGAGGCGCTCGTCGTCTCCTCCGGAGCGAAGTCGATCCTCGACGTCGCGGCGACGGCCGAGGTGCTCGAGACGCTCGGCGTTCCCGTCCTCGGCTGGCGGACGGAAGAGCTGCCGCTCTTCTACAGGGCGGGCGGAGGGCCGCCCGTCTCCCAGCGGGTGGAGAGCGCCGAGGAAGCCGCGCAGGTGGCGCAGTTCCACTGGCGGCTCGGGCGCCACTCGGGCATCGTCCTCGCGCGGCCGCCCGACGAAAGCCTGGACGTCGAGCCCCTGATCGCGGAAGGGATCGAGGAAGCACGCCGGCGAGACATCCGGGGCCAGGCGCTGACCCCTTTCGTCCTCTCGTATCTCCACGAGCGGAGCGACGGGCGCACCATCGAGCTGAACAAGCGCCTGATCGCAGAGAACGCCGGCCTCGCGGCCGAGGTCGCGGTCGCGTACTCCAAGCTGGCGTGATGGGCCGCCGGTTGCTCGCAGCGGCGGTCGCCCTGGCCGCGGTGGGCTGCGGCGGCGAGCCGGAGTCCGTTCCGACGCCGCCCTCGACCACCTCCGAACCGGCGACGTCGACGGAGCCGGCGCCGCCGACGACGGAGACAGTCGCGCCGCCGCCGAAACCGAAGCCGCTGCCCGGTCTCCCCCGGTACACCGCGGGCTACGAGAACTGGGTGAAGCTCACCCGCAAGCCGATTCCGCCACGTGCGTCAGGTGATGCCCACCTCGGCACGAAGAGGATCTACGCCTCGAAGCCACCGCGCGGGAACCGCGACTTCCCGAACGGGACGATCATCGTCAAGGAAGCGGTTCGCCCGGGAAAGGACTTCCTCGGGCTCATCGCCGTCATGCGCAAGGAGCAGGGCGCGGACCCAGCCCACAACGACTGGCGCTTCGTCGAGTTCACCCGCGACGACCGCGGCGACCGCTTCAGCGAGACAGCGAGCGGAGCGATCTGCTGGACCTGCCACATGGACGCAGCGAAGACGGATTACGTCTGGATCTACACGCTGGGTCTGGGCAAGTGAGTAGCCCAAGGAAGGGGTCCGCTGTCGCACGGCGGACCGGAGTGCGAAGTTAGGACCCGCTCAGCTACGGCTGAGGCTGGGGCAGGAGAAAGTCCACTTTCCCGCCCTCAAAACAAGCAACCGACGAGGGTCCGCGTGGAGGGTCTTTGGAGCTACCCCATCCCCAGCACGTAGCTCCGGTTGCTCATGCCGAACGATGTCCGGTTCGCCCATGATCTCGCGCACCTGTTCTTCGGACATTCCGTATTCGACTTCCGAGAACCGATCCGAGTCGCCTCCGCAGCCAGGGAGCGCAAGAGCGATCCCTACCAGGAGTGCCGCTAGATGCCTGCACGACACGCCCAGAACGATAAGCGCGGCAAGCCCGTGTTTCGCCAAAGCCTCCTACTCATCGAGTCGCTCGATGGCGACGATGTCGTTCTCCCCGAACTCGATGTCGCCGGCCTGGCCCCAGCCGACGATGTCTCCGCTCGGCATGATCGCCACGGGCGCGATCACGGTGCCGTCCCGCAGCAGCAGGCGCGCCTGGTGCGCGCCGAAGGCGTCCTGGGGCCACTCGGCCACCTCGGCCCGCAGCCACTCCGGGAGCCGCGGAGGCTCCATCGGCTCAGCTCCCGAGCAGCTCGATCACGTCGTCCACGTCGAGCATCTCGTACGACTCGGTGTGGACGCTTCCCCGCGCGCCGAGGGCGACGGAAACCTTGGCGATGGCCGAGGAATCGGTCGCCTCGACGATGTTGACGAAGTCGTGCGGCCCGAGGAGGAACCACTGGTAGAGGACCTTGACGCCGAGCTCCTCGACGTCCTTGTTCACCTCGTTGATCCGCTCGGGGTTCGCGCGCAGCGTCTGCAGCCCCTGCTCGCTCAGCCGGGACAACATCAGGTACTTCGGCATCTGGCCTCCCAGGAGGGTTTCGCGGAACGTTACTCGCCGCCGGGACGGGACGATCGTTCCGAGGCACGAACGCAGGGAGCCCTCGTATCGACCCTAAATACGGGGGTGACTCGTCTATCTGAACGCGGATGCGTTGGGGCGAGCGGCGCGTCTCCGGCGGGTCAGCTGATGTTTCGCGGAACCCTCCTAGTTCCCAGTCGGCGGTTTCGCCGGCCGAGAGGATAGCGCCCTCACCTTCTGCTCGAAATAGAGGACGCTGAGCCCGAGAAAGAAGAGCGGCGCGAGGAGCACCTGCGCGATGGCGATGGCGATCTCGCGGCCGTTGTCCGCGAACCCGATCAACGCGGAGGCAAGCACGATCCCGAGGACGATGTAGGCGATCACGAGAGCGGCCGCGATCCCGATCGCGTGCAGCGGTTCGGCCCGAGCGAGCGAGAGCGCACTCGAGAGCGTGAAGCCGACGCGCTGGAACCAGTTGCCCTCTTCAGGATCCCGCTCCAGCATCGTCACCGGGATCGAGAAGCCCGTCAGGCCGAGCCAGGCAACCGCCGGAACGAGCAGGAAGAGCTGGGTGACGGCAACGGCGAAGGGAACGGCGACGACGGCCGCGAGCACGACGAGGATCGGGAGCCGCAAACCCACCTGAGCCCATGCTTCCCAGAACGGGTCGCCCGCGGTCAGCCGCGCGGCCGCCGCGTAGGAAGCGGTGAATACGATCGCCACGATGACGATGTCGAGCGCGAGCGGAGTCACGAGCGTGGCGAGGAAGGCGCCTCCGGTCGGAAGGCCGAGCCCGATCGCCGCCCCGAACCGATGGCCGTAGAGGCGCACGGTCTCGGCGAGAAGCTCGCTCAAGCCAAGCGGCCGGTCGACGGTGACGGACACGAAGCTCAGCCTTTAGGCGGCCGCAGGTTGCGCGGCTTCGGCCTTCTCGAAGACGAGCTCGCCATCCTGGACGTCGACGCGGATCGTGTCACCGTCGCCGAAGTCGCCGTCCAGCAGCCGCATGGCGAGGGGATTCTCCACCAGGCGCTGGAGCGCCCGCTTCAACGGCCGCGCGCCGTAGGTCGGATCCCACCCGGACTCAGCGATGAATTCCTTCGCCTTGTCCGTGAGCTCGATGCGGATGCCGCGCTCGGCCAGCCGCTCCTCGAGCCGGTGGAGCTGGAGCTCGACGATCTCGGCGAGCTGCTCGCGTGTCAGCGACTGGAAGATGACGATCTCGTCGATCCGGTTCAGGAACTCAGGACGGAAGGTGGCCCGCAACTCGTCCTCGGAGCGCAGGTTCGAGGTCATGATGATGACCGTGTTGCGGAAGTCGACGGTCCGCCCCTGCCCGTCGGTGAGGCGGCCGTCGTCGAGGATCTGCAGGAGGATGTCGAAGACCTCCGTGTGCGCCTTCTCGATCTCGTCGAGGAGGATCACGGAGTAGGGCCGGCGTCGCACCGCCTCGGTCAGCTGGCCGCCCTCGTCGTAGCCCACGTAGCCGGGAGGGGCGCCGACGAGCCGCGAGACCGTGTGGCGCTCCTGGTACTCGGACATGTCGATCCGCACCATGGCCCGCTCGTCGTCGAACATGAACTCCGCCAGAGCGCGGGCGAGCTCGGTCTTCCCCACTCCGGTCGGCCCGAGGAAGATGAACGAGCCGATGGGGCGATTCGGGTCTTGCAGGCCTGTCCGCGCGCGGCGAAGCCCGTTGGCCACCGCCTCGACCGCCTCCTCCTGGCCGACGACGCGCTGGTGCAGCCGCTCCTCCATGTGGATGAGCTTCTCGGTCTCGCCTTCGAGCAGCCGTGAGACCGGAATTCCGGTCCAGCGTGCGACGACGGCGGCGATGTCGTCCTCGTCGACCTCCTCCTTGACCATCGGCTCGAAGTCCGAGCTCTCGCGTTCGGCAAGCTCCTGCTCGAGGGCGGGCAACTCGCCGTAGCGGATCTCGGCGACGCGCTGGAGGTCGCCCTGCCGCTCGGCGCGGTCGGCCTCCATGCGCAGCTCGTCGATCCTGTAGGTGATCTCCTTGATGCGGTCGAGGGCTTCCTTCTCCTTCGACCAGCGGGCGGCGAGTTCGTCTCGCTGCGCCTTCGCGTCGGCGAGCTCGCGCTCGACGGGCTCGCGAACGGACTTGGACTCCTTGCCCATCGCCGCGAGCTCGATCTCGAGCTGGCGGACCCGCCGCTCGGCCTCGTCCAGCTCGAGCGGCGCGGAGTCGATCTCCATGCGCAGACGCGAGGCCGACTCGTCGACCAGGTCGATCGCCTTGTCGGGCAGCTGGCGGTCGGAGATGTAGCGGTCGGAGAGGATCGCCGCGGCGACGAGGGCCGCGTCGCGGATGCGCACGCCGTGGTGGGCCTCGTAGCGCTCCTTGAGCCCGCGAAGAATGGCGATCGTGTCCGCGACCGACGGCTCGCCCACGAAGATGGGCTGGAAGCGGCGCTCGAGCGCGGCATCCTTCTCGATGTGCTTGCGGTACTCGTCGAGCGTCGTCGCGCCGATGCAGCGGAGCTCGCCGCGCGCGAGCAGCGGCTTCAGCATGTTGGCCGCGTCGACAGCTCCTTCGGCGGCGCCCGCGCCGACGATCGTGTGAAGCTCGTCCATGAAGACGATCACGCGCCCCTCGGCCTCCTGGATCTCCTTGAGGACTGCCTTCAGGCGGTCCTCGAACTCGCCGCGGTAC
>JBKPFG010000026.1:0-3791 GCA_046728735.1 Actinomycetota bacterium | reverse complement strand
GTGCTCGTGCTCGTGATCGGCATCGCGCTGCTGCGTGGACCGGTCTTCGGCGCCGTCGTCGGATTCTGGGCGGGGCTCGTCCTCGACGTCGTCTCGCTGGAGACGCTCGGGCTGACCTCGCTCCTCCTCACCCTCGCGGGCTACTTCGCCGGCCGCCTCGGAGACGTGACGACGAAGTCCTCGGCGCATCCGTCACTCGTCGCCGTCGCGCTCGGGACGATTGGATTCGGGATCGGCTCCGCGGTTCTTCATTTCATGCTCGGCTCGACCATTTCGGCCGGCGAGTTCTTCGTCGGCGTGCTCCTGCCGAGCCTCGCTCTCAACCTCTTGCTGGCGTACCCGCTCTACGGCCTCTGCCGGCGGATCTTCCATGCGGAGGCCCGAGAGCGCCGCGAGGTGAGCCCCGCTGTCTAGCAACCCCAGCAGCCTTCCCGGCGGGTTCCTCCCGCCCGATCCCCGCGTCGAGGAGCCCTACAGGCTCACGCCGCAGCTGGCGCTCCGCATCGCCGTGGTCGGGGTCTTCGCGGTGACGATCTTCTGTGTTCTCTTCTTCAGGCTCTGGGCGCTGCAGGTGATCTCGGGTCAGCGGTACCTCGAGGAGGCCCGCAACAACCAGGTGCGTACGTTCCGGGCACCCGCGCAGCGTGGCTCGATCATCGATCGGAACGGCAAGGTGCTCGTGTCCAACGTGCCGAGCACGGTCGCGCAGCTCTGGCCCGCCGCGCTCGACGACCTGAGCGCCGAGGAGCGCGCGCAGACCCTCCGCCGAGTCGGCCGGCTCCTCGACGTGCCCTACCGCAGGATCGAAAAGGATTTGGAGGCCCGCGAGAACGACCTTCTCACCCCGGTGACGATCAAGACCGACGTGCCGAACGCGAAGGTCAACTACCTGCTCGAGCACCAGAACGACTTCCCGGGCGTCCAGATCAGTCAGGCCTCGCTCCGGCACTACGACCAGGGCCCGATCGCCGCACAGGTCCTGGGCTACGTGAGCGAGATCTCCCCGCAGCAGGTGGAGGCCCGCAAGAAGGATGGATACGCGCCGGGTGACCGCATCGGCCAGACCGGAGTGGAGGGTGCGTACGACACGTACCTGCGCGGCCGCCCCGGGATCGGTCGCGTCTACGTCGACGCTCTCGGGCGTGTGAAGAGCGCGCGCGAGTACGAACAGCTTCCCGAGGCGGGCGACAACGTTCGCCTGACCATCGACGCCGATCTCCAGCGGACGGCGGAGGAGGCGCTCGACTACGGCATCCGGATCGCCCACGAGGACGGTCGCTGGGCCGCCGACGGAGGAGCGCTCGTCGCCATGGACCCGAACACCGGCGAGATCCTCGCCCTCGCCTCGAACCCGAGCTTCGACCCACGGATCTATACCGGGCGCGTCCAGCAAAAAGACCTCAACGAGCTCGCCAAATCGAGCTCGAATCACCCGACGCTCGATCGCGCCGTCGCAGGCGTCTATCCCCCGGGGTCGACGTTCAAGCCTGTGACCGCCCTTGCAGCCCTCGAAGCGGGCCTCGTCGCGCCCGACGAGCTGATCCAGTGCACGCCCAAGGAGGTGGTGGACGGTCAGACCTTCCTGAACTGGAATCCCTACGTGAACGAGCCGATGACGATGACGACGGCGCTCGCAGCCTCCTGCGACACCTACTTCTACCAACTGGGCCTGCGTTTCTACGAGCGGAAGGACTCGCCGCTCCAGAGCTGGGCGCGGGACATGGGCTTCGGCGCGAAGACGGGCATCGACATCGGCCCCGAGGAGAGGGGCCTCGTCCCGACTCCGTCCTGGCGGCGGCGCTACTTCAAGACGGAGATCGACAAGATCTGGACGAGCGGCGACTCGGTGCAGCTGGCCATCGGCCAGGGCGACGTGCTCGTGACCCCGCTGCAGATGACGAGGCTCTACGCCATGATCGCGACCGGCGGCAAGCTGGTCGAGCCCCACATCGTCAAGGCGGTCGAGGAGCCGGGAAGCGAAGGTCAGGCCCCGGTCGTCCTCCGGCCGTATGCGCCCAAGCCGCCGAAGGACGTGCGGCTCGACCCGAGCGCCGTCCGCGTCGTCCAGGAGGGCCTCTACCAGGCGACGCACGAGAGCTACGGGACCTCTTCTGGCATCTTCGGGACGTTCCCGGTCGAGATCGCCGGCAAGACGGGGACGGCCGAGAAGTACGTCCGCCTGCCGGGTTACCAGGGCCTCGAGGATCAGGCGTGGTGGTGCGGTTACGGGCCGTACGGGAAGCCGAAGCTCGTCGTCTGCGCGCTGATCGAGAACGGCGGCCACGGCGGCGTGGCAGCCGCCCCTGCCGCGCTCAGGGTCTTCGAGAAGTACTTCAAGGTCGACCCCGACTCCTACTCGGCCTCGGTGAAGAACTCCGACTGATGGCAACCAGGGCGCTCCCACGGACGACCACGCGCTCGGTGCTCGGGACCGAGGTCGGCGCCTTCCTGCGCCACGTGGACTACCTGCTCCTGCTCGCAGTCGCAGGCGTGATCGCGTACGGCCTCTGGGTGCTGAACGCCGTCACCCGCCACGACATCCCCGGCGACCCCGGCTATTTCCTCTTTCGCCAGGAGATCTACGTGGCCGTCGGAGCCGTCGCTCTCGCCGTGATGGCCGCGGTCGACCCCGAGGTCTTCCGCCGCTACAAGCGAGTTCTCTATGCGCTGGCGATCGCGCTTCTGATCGTCGTCTTCCCCCTGGCGGAGAACATCCGCGGCTCCCAGCGCTGGATCGCGTTCGGCTCGTTCAACTTCCAGCCCTCCGAGCTCGGAAAGGTGCTCCTGATCCTGTTCCTGGCCGGATTCGTCGCCGATCGGTCGCGACGGATCGGCGACTGGCGCGTGATGTGGTCGGTCGTCGGGCTCGCGGCGGTGCCGGTCGTGCTCGTCTTCCAGGAGCCGGACTTCGGGAGCGCGCTCCTCTACGGCTGTGCCGCCGGCGCCGTGCTCCTCTTCGCCGGGCTTCCGTGGAAGCAGCTTGCCGTCCTGGTCGGGATCGTCGCGGTCCTCGGGCTCTCGATGCTCTGGTTCTTGCCCTCCGCGGGAGTCGACGTCCTCGACCAGTACCAGAAGGACAGGCTCATCGGCTTCGTCCACCCGGACGTCGACCCGAGAGGGACGACGTACAACGTCACGCAGTCGATCACCGCGGTCGGCTCGGGCGGCTACGACGGGCGCGGAGTAGCGGGAGCCACGCAGACGAACCTCGACTTCCTCCCCGAGCACAACACCGACTTCATCTTCTCGTCGCTCGCCGAGCAGCGGGGCTTCCTGGGCGCGGCGATCCTGCTCCTGCTCTACGCTCTGATCGCCTGGCGGGGAATCAAGATCATCGCCGTCGCGCCGAGCCTGTTCACGGCGGCGACCGCGGGGGCCATCGTCTTCACCTTCCTCGTCCAGATCTTCATCAACGTCGGCATGACGATCGGTATCGCGCCCGTGACGGGGATTCCCCTTCCCTTCGTGAGCTTCGGCGGAAGCTCGATGATCACCAGTCTCGCGATGGTCGGGCTCCTCGAGGCGATTCACGTCCGCGGCCGGCTCGCGGCGCAGAAGTAGCGTGAAGCTGGGCCGCTTCCCCATCCACCCGGGAGCGATCTACGGGATCGTGAAGGAGCTCCACGCGGCCGCCGAGGATTTCCGGCCCATCGTCCTCGCGGGCGCTCCCGGGCCCGCGAAGCAGCTGTGCGACGCCCTCGTTGCAGGCGGCGATCCCCAGGCGATTCGCGACCTCTCGGGCAGCGAGGTGTCGGCCTACGACATCGAGGGCGCGGGGCTCCTCCTCTATG
>JBKPFG010000097.1:0-5999 GCA_046728735.1 Actinomycetota bacterium | reverse complement strand
TCTCGCCCAGGGCGCGTTCGAGCTCGCCTCGGCCTACGCGCGCGAGCGCAGGCAGTTCGGGAAGCCGATCTCGAGCTTCCAGGCGATCCAGTTCAAGCTCGCCGACATGGCGACCGAGATCGAAGCGGGTCGCAACCTCGTGTACAAGGCCGCCTGGCTCAAGGATCAGGGGCGTCCCTTCGCGCAGGCGGCCGCGATGGCCAAGCTCTACACGGGGGAGCTCGCACACCGCGTGGCCAACCACGCGCTCCAGATCCACGGCGGCTACGGCTACATGGACGAGTATGCGATCTCGCGGCTCTACCGCGACCAGAAGGTGCTCGAGATCGGGGAAGGAACGAACGAGATCCAGCGTCTCGTGATCGCCAGGAACCTGGGCCTGTGATCCAGCGCGGAGCTAGGATCGCGAGGCGGATCAGGGAGGTCACGATGCCGCTCTACATGGACGTGCGCAACATGGAAGGGGAAGTCACCTGCGACGCGGTCCACCAGGCGCACGAGAAGGATCTCGAGATCCAGGGAGAGCACGGCGTCAACTACAAGAGCTACTGGGTCGCGGAGGCTGAAGGCAAGATCTTCTGCCTCTTCGAGGCTCCGGACGCCGGGACCGCGGGTCGTGTCCACCGCGACGCCCACGGCCTCGTCGCCGACGAGATCTACGAGGTGCAAGAGGGCTCCTGAGGCGATCCTCTACGCCGGCTCGTCCGGGTTCTCCTACCCGAGCTGGAAGGGCGGGTTCTACCCGCCCGAGGCGAAGCCGCAGGACTTCCTCCGCTTCTACTCGGACCGCCTGCCCTCCGTCGAGCTGAACACGACGTTCTACCGCCTGCCGGCCGAGGCCCAGTTCGAGCGCTGGGCCGCCCAGACGCCTGCGGAGTTCCGCTTCGCGCTCACCATGACTCGCGGCGCCACCTCGTTCGGCCGCGTCGAGGGCATTCCGGCGTTCGTACAGACGGCAGGCGTGCTGGGGGAGCGGCTCGGGCCCGTACGGATCAAGATCCCGCAGGCCCGGGACGACGGCTTTCTCCTCCTGCTCCTCGACTCGTTGTCCCCCGACGTGCGCTGGGCGCTCGACTTCCGCCACGAATCGTGGTCGGGGCCGGACGTGGACGCGCGACTAGCGGAACGGGGCGTTGCCCGAGCGGGCTCTCCCGATGTGGAGGCCCCATTCACCTACCTCCGGCTCCGCGATCCCCCGTATGACGAGGACGGGCTCGAGGCGCTGGCGGCGGAGATCCGACCGCTGCTCTCCGCCGGGAAGGACGTCTACGCCTATTTCCGCCACGAGGACGAGCCGACCGCTCCGCGCTATGCGGAGCGCCTGCTCGAGCTCGCGGGTCGGTCCTCGAGCCGGTAGACGAACCGGAGCGCCTGCCAGGTCTCGTCGATCGAACAGCTCTTGTTGTCGACGAGCCCGGCCTGGAGGCCGATTCCCTGGACGGTCTCGAAGGAGAGATCGTTCTCCACCTGGGCGGTCTTCTTCGGCCAGGCGATCCAGAGGCCCCCGGCCGGCGCGAGCCTGCGCGCGAGCGGCGGGAACGCGCGCGTGAGCTCACCTTGCCTGGTCGCGAAGAGGACGACGACGTCGAGCTCGCCGCGCATCCGAGGCTCGATGCCGAGTGTTTCCGCAAATCCCGGGGGCGCGCCCTGCAGCCCCACCCGCGAGTCGTCCTTGACCCCGAGCTTCTTCGGAAGCGGAGTCTGCGAATAGTCCTTGTGCATCGGGAGGGAAGATAGTCGCGTCCTGCGGCGTCAAGCGAGCATGTACAACCCCCACACTCACCTTGCTATCTCCCGCGATCGGCACGAGGACATGCTTCGTGAGGCTCGCAAGGCGGAGCTGGCGCGGCTCGTTCAGGACGAGCGCCCCGGCATCGTCACGCGCCTCCGCGGCCTGCTCGGCCATCCGGCGAAGCACCAGCCGGCCGTTCCGCGGCCGCTGGCTAGCTGACCCGCTCGGTCGGGTAGCCCCACTCGGCTAGGCGTGCGAGCAGCTCGTCGCAGTGCTCGTCGTCTCGCATCGAGAGCGTGAGCTCCACCTCGGTGCCCGTGACGGGCAGGTCCATGCCCTCGCGATGGTGCTCGACGGAGAGGACGTTCACGCGCTCGTCGGCGATGAGCGCCAGCAGACGGGCCAAGGCGCCCGGACGGTCCTCGAGCCTCGTCCGCATGACGAGGAAGCGGCCCGCCTGCGTCAGCCCGTGCCGGGCGACCTCGATCAGGAGAGTGGCGTCGATGTTGCCGCCTGAGAGGAGCGCGCAGGCGGGCCCCTTCCCGGGAACCTTCGCTCCCAGGACCGCGGCGACCGAGGCTGCGCCGGCGCCCTCGACGACGAGCTTCACCCGCTCGAGCAGGAGGACGATCGCGTGCGCGATCTCCCGGTCGGTGACGGTCACGACCTCCTCGAGTCGATCGGCGAGGATGCGCCTCGTCAGCTCGCCGGGGTTCTTGACGGCGATTCCGTCCGCGATCGTGTGCCCTGGCTCAGCGTCTCCGACAAAGGGGGCACAGCCGGCCGCCTGGACACCAACGATCTTCACCTTCGGCCGGAGCTCGCTGAGGGCAAGGGCGATTCCGGAGGCGAGCCCGCCGCCTCCGATGGGCACGACGAGCGTCTCGAGCTCGTCCACCTGCTCGGCCAGCTCGAGCCCGAGGGTGGCTTGGCCGGCGATCACGATCTCGTCTTCGAAGGCGTGGATGAAGATCGCCCCCGCGTCGACTCGCTCCTGGGCTGCGACGTTCGCCTCGTCGAAGCCCTCGCCCACGAGGACGACCTCGGCGCCATAGCTCCTCGTGGCGTCCACCTTCGCCATGGGCGCGTCCTGAGGCATGAACACCGTCGCAGCCACCCCCGCCTCCCGCGCCGCGAGCGCGACCGCCTGGCCGTGGTTTCCCGCGCTGGCGGTCACCACTCCGGCTGCCCGCTCCTCGTCGGTGAGCGCGGCGATCCGGTTGACGGCGCCGCGGATCTTGAAGGAGCCTGTGCGCTGGAGGTTCTCCGCCTTGAGGATGACCGGCCGTCCGCTCCGGCGCGAGAGGGTCTCGGAGGAGACGACAGGCGTCACCCGGGCGAGCGCCGCGATGCGCCCGCGCGCAGCTTCGATGTCGCCCAGTGTCGGTCCTGTCTTCGTCGCCATGGCCAAGGAGAGTTTGGCGAAACATCAGCTGGGCCGCCGGCGGCGCGCCGGTCGCCCCGAGCCTTCGTCCTCGGTCGCCTCCGTATTCTGAAAATTGATACGAGGGCTTCCTGCGCCCTTGCCTCGAAACGACCGTCCCGTCCCGGCGACGAGCGACGTTCCGCCAATCCCTCCTACGTGATTCTGAACACCTTTTCCAGGATCTCGCCAACCGCTGTCAAGGGGTCGAGCTCACGGCGCTGGACCTCGTCCAGGAGCCGGCGGAGCTCCGGATCGTCGGCCACCGCCTGTTCGAGATGACCCCTCGTGCGCGAGCTGGCCACGGCGAAGACCTCGCTCGCCAGGTTCCGTGCGCGCCGCTCGGCCAGCAGGTCGTTCTCCTCCAGGTAGCGGCGATGCTCCTCGATCCGGGCCCAGAGCTCGTCGATGCCCTCGCCCTTGACGGCCTCGGTGAGGACGATCGGCGGCTGCCACTCCTCCTCCGTGTCGAGGGCGAGAATCGAGCGCACCTCGTTGACCATCGTCTGCGCCGCCGGATGCTCCCGTTTGTTGACGGCGATCACATCGGGGATCTCCATGATCCCGGCCTTGAGGGCCTGGATCGAGTCGCCCGATCCGGGCATGAGCACGAGGAGAACGGTATCGGCGATCGAGATCACCTCAACCTCGCTCTGGCCCGCGCCCACCGTCTCGAGGAAGAGAAGCTCCTTGCCGGCCGCGTCGAGGATCAGAGCGGCCTGCAGCGTCGCCTCGGCGAGGCCGCCGAGGTGGCCGCGGGTGCCCATCGAGCGGATGAACACCTCCGGGTCGAGGAAGTGGTCGGACAGGCGGATGCGGTCGCCCAGCAGGGCGCCGCGCGTGAAGGGGCTGGACGGGTCGACGGTGATCACCCCGACGCTCGTGTCGGCGGCCCGCACGTGCCGGACGAGCGCGCTGATGAGGCTCGACTTCCCCACTCCCGGGGGGCCGGTCACCCCCACGGCGTACGCGCGTCCGGTCTCCGGGTACAGCTCTCTGACCAGCTCGTACGAGGACGGGTCTGAGCTCTCGATCAGGGTGATCGCACGGGCGAGCGCGCGGCGATCTCCCTTGCGGACGCCCTCGACCAGCCGCTCGACGGTCCAGCCGCGCGTCAATCGCTCGCAGGCAGGACGTCGCGCGCTCTCGCCTCGGCCGTCACGCCTCGCACGAGCACGTAGCCCACGATCGCCCCGATCGCCATCAGGGCCGCCGAGATCCCCCACACGGCGCGGGCGCCGATCGCATTCGTCAGGGGCCCAGCGATGATCATGCCGATTCCGAGGACCGCGTAGCCGACGCTCATGACGACCGTGAACGCGCGGCCGCGCAGCCGGTCGGGCGCTCCGCGCTGGACGAGTAGCGCATTCGTGATCACCGCCACTCCGTTCCCGGCTCCGGCCGCGATCACGACGAGCCCGGCCACCCAGCCGTTCGGCGCCGCGGCCGCGGCGCCGAAGCCGAGCGCCATGAGGCCGATCGAGACTCCGTAGGGAACGGCGAGCCCACGCTGGGAGATCCAGCTGCCTCCGAAGAAGCTCCCGATCACCAGCCCGAGCCCCGTCGCGGCGACGAGAAGGCCGTAGCCGAGATCTCCGGCCGAGAAAACCTCCTTCGCGAGCACGACCTCGGCGACGTTCACGCCCGCGTTCGCGAGCATGACGATGCTCCACGCGATCAGGACTGTGAGGAGCGCCCGTGAGTGAACAGCCAGGGCGAAGCCCTCCTTGAGATCGCGCCAGCCACCGCGGCTCGGCTCGCGCTCGGCCTCTTCGAGGCGCTCGCGGATGCGGAGGATGAGAACCGCGGAGACCGCGAAACTGATCGCGTTGACCACGTAGGCGACGTCAGGGCTCGTCGCCGCCACCAGGGCTCCGCCGACGAGCGCGCCGATTGTCCACGTCAGGTTGTCCGCCGTCTGCAGGAGACCGTTCGCCTTGGGCAGATCTGCGTCCGAGACGAGATTCGGCAACCCCGCGTAGACGGCCGGGCGGAAGATGCTCGTCGCGAGGCCCGCGACGAGCGCCAGCACGACGATCTGGAGCGCGTTCGTCGTGAAGGGCAGCACGAAGAAGACACCAGCGCGCGCCGCGTCCGAGGTGACGAGGATCCAGCGGCGCGAGGTGCGATCGATCAGCCTCCCCGCGACGAAGCCGATGACGACGATTGGGAGGAACTCGACGATGAGCAGGGCGCTGACCCAGTTGGCGTCACCCGTGCGGTCGTAGACGTCGACGACGAGCGCGACGAACGCGAGCCAGGTCCCGATGCTAGAGGCGAGCGTGGCGAGAAAGAGCAGCCGGAACGACCTGGCCTCCCGCAACAGACCGAGCCCGGCCCCGCTGAGGGCCCTCGTCACGGACCGCACCGTAGCAGCGACCCTGGAGGGCGATGAACCCTCAAAGGGCGGTCTTTGCGGCCTCGAGGACGCGCTCGAGCGCCCCGGCGAAGAGCGCGTTTTCCTCCTCGGTCCCGACGGTGACACGGATCGCGCCGGGAGCGCCGAAGGGCCCGAGCGGCCGGACGATCACGCCCTCGCGCAACAGCGCGTCGAAGACGGGGCGCGAGTCCTCGGCCACCTCGACGTAGACGAAGTTGGCCACCGCGGGAGCAGCAACCGGGAGACCCAGGCCGGCGCACGCGTCCGCGAGCTCAGCGCGGCCTGCCGCCGTCTGCGCACGCCTGCGGGCGATCTCCTCGTCGTTTCCGAGGCTCGCCAGCGCGGCGTCTTGTGCCGTCTGGTTGATGTCGAAGGCGTTCTTGACCTTGCCGATGGCGGCGACGACGTCGGGCGCCGCGATCCCGTAGCCGACCCGCAGGCCGGCCAACCCGTAGATCTTCGAG
>JBKPFG010000266.1:0-6390 GCA_046728735.1 Actinomycetota bacterium | reverse complement strand
TCGACGGCGGCCACTACATCTCGCTCAGTCGCCCGCGCGAGCTGGCCGACCGCCTCGCGGCCTACGCACCGGAGGCCGCGTAGTGGCCGGTTACCGCTCGGCGGCCGTGTCGGCGCCCTTCAAGATCGTCCAGTCCTGAGTCGCCTCGGGTGAGGCCGCCCGGCGTCCGAGGAGCAAGTACGTCGTCATCGGCGCCTTCCCCTTGATCTTGACATCCTCGCGCCGCTCGAGCTCGAAATGGTCGGTGAGCAGATTGCGCGTGCGCTCGGTCACCTGGATCGTCCCGGGCGGCGCATGCGACTCCATCCGGCTAGCCGTGTTCACGGTGTCGCCCCAGAGGTCGTAGCCGAACCGGCTTCGGCCGATTACGCCGGCAACGACGGGGCCGGTGTCGATGCCTACGCGAAGTGCAACGGCGAGGGGGGAGGAGCGCGACCGCATCGCCACCTGCATCGCGAGGGCGAGGTCGGCGATCCGATCGGCGTGGTCCGGAACGTGAACGGGGATTCCGCCGGCGACCATGTACCCGTCGCCGATCGTCTTGATCTTCTCGAGCCCGTGCTTCGCCACGAGCTCGTCGAACTCCGAGAAGGTGCCGTCGAGGAAGCTGACAACCTCCTCGGGCGGGAGCCGCTCGGCGACCGGCGTGAAGCCGGCGAGGTCGGCGAAGAGGACTGAGACCTCTGGACAGCGCTCCGCGATCACACCGCTCTCCCGCTTCAGCCGCTCCGCGATGGGCGCGGGGAGCACGTTGAGAAGGAGGCGCTCCGAGCGCTCGCGCTCCTCCGCGAGCAAGACGTGCGCCCGTTCACGCGCGCGCACGAAGTACTGCAGGAGGAGGAACGCAGTCAGCGAGACGGCGCCCACGTTGAGGACGAAGAAGACGGTCAGGAGCCATGACGGGATGTCCGCGTCGGGAAGCGAGCTGTCCAGGGCGGCTGAGACGGTCAGCAGACCGAGGAACGCGATGAACCACGGCACCGAGGCTCGCGCTCCCGAGAACGTGAGCGCGCCGAATGGCGCCGTGACCGCCCAGAGGGCGACGGCGCCCGAGGGCTCGAAGCCCCCGAGGCTCCACTGGAGGAGGAACGGCAGGGCGAGCATGCATACGAGCTGGCTGCGACGGAAGGCGATATGCCGGCCTTTTCGAGCCAGGAACACGAAGCCGGCCAGCGTCACGAGCTGATAGGTGAACGGGATGGCGGCGGAGAGCCAAAGCCCGAGTGTCGTATAGGTGGCTACCCAAAAGCAGGCGAGGACGAGGATGATGAGCGCGGAGAGGTTGACGGCCTCTTTGTAGATGCGCTCGTCGGTCGTGTCGGCGTCGGAGATCCCGAGCCGCGCGACCCGCTCGATCCGTTGTCGCCAGCGCGAGAGCACGAGGAAACTGTAGGCGAGCCGGAGGCGCTTCCCTCCTCGTGGATGACGCTACCGCTTCGTCGTGTCCTCGCGTTCTAGCTTGACCAGCCGTTGCGTTCGGGTCTGCTCGCTACGTTGAAGCTCGCTCTGCGGCAGCTCGTCGGATTTCCTCGACCGGGATCCGCGCCTGCTCACAAAGCGTCGCCAGGTCGAAGTAGATCCGTTCACCTTGCATCCGCCCTTGTTCGAATGGGACGACATTCGCAAATGGAACGGCGAATGAGCCTCCGCCGGGAGGGACGCCGAGCCAATCACCTCGACTGGTTCCGCGCAGCGTGCCCCAGACGGCGATGACGTCGTCGCCCACTGCCATCCCCTCATCGTCCGGAGCGAGGTCAGGGAAAGATGTGAAGAACTGCTGCTCGTATGCCGCTCGGACCGCCTCGCGGCCTTCACTTCGAAGCCCGAGCGGCGTCGTCTCGAGAAAACAATCCGCCGCGAACGTCTCCAGGATGGCGTCCAGGTCGCGTGCCGCTTCTGCCTCGCGGTGAGCCTCGAAGAGGCGAAGCATCTCGTCTGGGTTCATTTCGTTCTCCCTCCTCATGGATGCTGAGAGGAGGACGCTAACGCGCTCCTCGAATGGGCGACTCATCCTGCGACGGCCGTGTATGCTGGACGCTTCTGCGGTGTTGTTGAGGGTCAGCTGGGCCATCGGAGTAGGGGTTCTCGCGTTCGCGCTGAGTAGCGGGTTCGCCGCTGCGCAGACGCCGACACCTGACCCCGCGCCGATTCCGCCGCCACCGGCACCCGTGGTCGAGCCCTCTCCAGCGCCGGTCGAGCGCGCTGAGACTCCGATTCAGCGTGCCACGCCCGAGAAGAAGGGGCCGGAACGCCCGCTGGCGCTCCGCATGGCCCGGCTCCATCCGCCGCTCGCGGAAGAGGCACCTTACGTGCAGAAGAGGGGGAGCAAGACCGCCCACGTCGCGCCGCTGAGCAACGTCCTCTCCACCGGATCCGGCTCCTCTGGCTCGCTCCCGGTCGAGCTCGTGCTGCTCCTTGCTCTCGCTGGGCTCATCGGCGCGGCCCTGTTCGTCCTCATCGCAGTGCCCGGGAGACTCATGAGCGGCGCCTTCCCGCAATTGGCGGATCACCGCGGGGAGTTGGCGCTCGGCGGCCTCGCCTGTGTCACTGGGCTGGCAATCGGCGTTTTGATTCCCCTCCTGCTGCAGTAGCGATGCGCTCGTCGAAGGCACTCTTCTGCTTGCTCGTCGTCGGGGTCGTGCTGCTCTCCGGCAGGCTGGCCCATGGAGCCGGACCCTCGCTCTCGAAGCCGACCATCACCTCCGGCCCGGCTGTATGGACCCAGGCGACGAGCGCCGAGTTCTCGTTCACGAGCTCGGACAGTGGCGTCGGCTTTCGATGCCGGCTCGACGAGGGCTCGTGGGAAACCTGTGGTAGCCCCTGGCTCTATTCCTCGCTCTCCGAAGGCCCGCACACGTTCCAGGTGAGGGCGGTCGACGAGTCGACGCTCGCAGAGAGCACGCCGAGGTCGTGGAGCTGGACGGTCGATTTCACTCCACCCTCGATCCCGCAGGACAAGACCGTGGAGGCGACCTCTCCGCTCGGTACCCCCGTTACCTTCCAGGCCGTCGACAACCTCGACCCGGCACCGCTCCTCAGCTGTACGCGTGCGCCTGGCTCCGCGTTCCCCGTTGGGACGACGGACGTGACCTGCACCGCCACGGATGCGGCCGGCAATGCGTCCGTGGAAGGAGTGTTCACGGTCGCGGTGGTCGACACGCTGCCTCCCGTGCTCGCTCCGCACGAGGACGTGCTCGCCGCGCAGGAGTCAGCCGCCGGCGCTTCGGTCACCTACGACTCTCCCGCTGTCACCGACAACGGCGACCCGGCGCCCGTCGTGGACTGTGGTCCGGCGTCGGGCGGAACCTTTCCGATCGGGGCGACACCGGTCACCTGTTCGGCCGAAGATGCCTCGGGCAACACGAGCTCCGTTCAGTTCGAGGTCATCGTCCAGCAGGGTGGGATTCCTCCCGCACCGGTCGTCGACTCGAGTGTCGGCAAGCTCACCCGGCGGACGACTGCCAAGTTCACGTTCTCCGTCCCCGAGGGCTTGACGGCGCAGTGCCGTCTGGACTCGTCTGAGGAAGCCGGCAGTTTCGGCCCGTGCGAGACGGCGGGCTCACAGTCGTACACCGGACTCGCCGACGGCAACTACCTCTTCACGTTGCGGGTCACGAACTCGATCGGAAACGTCAACTCGACCAACCACGCCTGGACCGTCGACACGGTCCCGCCGATGGCCGTCCTCGGCCTGAAGACTCGGTTTGGCAAAGGTTGGATCAAGCTTCTGTGGAACAAGCCCACGGATGTCGACTACTCCCACGTCACCATCTGGCGCAAGCGGGTCGGGGCAACGAGCTGGAAGAGACTAGGAACCCGCAGCGCTCGTTCGACCTTTCTGGACCAACCCGTGCCAAACGACGTCAGGTTCGAATACTCGCTCAGAAGCTTCGACCGCGCGGGCAACCGTTCTTCGGCCTCGAAGGTCATCGGGAGAGCGAGCCGGATCCTCAGTCCGCGGTATGGAGCGGTGCTTGGTTCGCCGCCCCTGATCGACTGGACTCCGGTTCGCAACGCCACGTACTTCAACATGCAGCTCTGGAGGGATGGGCGGAAGATCCTCAGCGTCTGGCCCGCCGAGTCGTCCTATCGCTTGCGTGCCACCTGGACATTCGGCGGCAAGCAATACTCGCTCAGACAGGCGCGCTACCGGGTCTATGTCTGGCCGGGTTTCGGGGCGAAGAGCGCGGCGGACTACGGAGGCCTGCTCGGATGGACCGCATTCACCGTGGGCTGAGAGCCATTGCCCGCGGTGGCCAATGTCCGGTTCGACGGCCGACATTACGGCCTTCGCGTACTCCTATTCGGGCCCGCGGCCCTATTGAGCCATGCGCTCAGCGCCAGTCAACGGTGGCGACCTCGACGGGCTCGCTGAATCCCTTCAGTGTCTCCGCGCGCGCGTCCGAGAGCCCAAAACGACTCGCTCCGTCGAGGCTCGCCGTGCTGACGAGGATCTCGCCGCCGCCCGCGAGCGCGCCGATTCGAGCCGCCATGTGGACGCCCTGGCCGGTGTAGTCGTCGTCGTCCGTGTGGAACGCCTTGCCGCTGTGGACGCCGATTCGTACGTCAGGCGCGATCGGCTCCTCGTCAAGCGCGCGCTGGATCGCGACAGCGGCGTCCAACGCAGCCACGGCTGAAGGGAATGCGGCGAAGTACCCGTCCCCGGTCTGCTTGATGACCTCGCCGCCCGCCGCTTCGATCCGCTCGCGGAGCAGGTGGTCATGCCGCTTCAGGAGCTTCTGCCACTTCTCCTCACCGAGCGCTTCGAGAAGCTTCGTCGACTCGACGATGTCGGTGAACATGAACGTCCTCGCGGTGCCGGCCTCGCCGAGCAGCTCGCGCGCGCGCTGGAGGTCGAGAGCCGCCCCGAGGCGCTCGAACGCCGCCCTGGCCGCCTCGATCTCGTCACGCGCACTGTGCTCGTCGCCTTCGCCTCGGTACGCGAGGCCGAGAGACATGCGCGCCTGCGCCGTCTCGTACGGCGCACCCACCTTCTCCCACGTCGACCGTGCCGCCTTGAACGCGGACTCTGCGCCTTCGAAATCCCGCTCCGCGAGCCGGATCTGACCGAGCGCGAGCTGCAGCGTCCCTTCCAGGTGGGGCGTGCGGACTCCGTCGATCCGATACTGGTCTGCGATCTCCTCGAGCTCCGCTGCAGCGCTACGCGCACGCGCGAGTTCGCCCCCGGCAAGCCCGATCTCGATCTGAGCGGGGAGGACGCCTGCGCGGGTGAGTGGGTCGAGCCCGTCGCTCTCGAGCGCTCGTTTGATCGCTGCGGCCGCAGATTCCACCTTCCCCTGTGCGAGGCGCAGGAGCGCAAGGCCAGGTTGGGTGCCGGTCGGATGGCCGAGTTCGCTCGCCCTCTGGTAGGCCTCCTCGGCCTGCGCGAAGTCGCCGCGTCGTCGCCGGATCTCGCCGATCTCGTAGAACCCCGCGGACGTGATGAGGTTGAAGTAGCCACCGAGCTCGTCGCACGCCTGCACCGCCTGCTCCTCGGCGCGGTCCCAGTTGCCCTGGAGCCGCATGATCTCCGCCCTATGCACGCGGCAGGCGCCTGGGAAGCCGCTCACGTCGAGCCTGTCGCACCAGCGGTTCGCTTCGGTTGTCCATTCCGCGGCGCGGCCGCAGTCGCCGAGCGTCTGGCAGGCGTGGATGGTCACGCAGTAGACCATTCCGGTCGCCAGCGGCTCGAGCTCGCCGCTGACGGCGGCGGCCGTCGCCTCGTCGAGGAGAGCGAGTCCTTCACTCACCTGGCCCGACATGACCTGAATCGTCCCCCTGAACACCATCGCCATCGTCTCGAGGTTGCGATCGCCGAAGCGGGTGGCGATGTCATGGGCGCGCGCCAGGTCCTCCTGGGCCTCCTGGAGCTCTCCCATCATCACGGCTCCCGTCCCTCGTGCGAGGGCGAGATGGCCGTGCTCGATCCCTTCCGGCTCATTTTCCAGCAGCCGCGCCGCCCGTGAGAGCCATCCGCCCGCGACCGAGCCGGCGCCCTTCTTCGCGTGATCGCCGGAGATCATCATCGCCAGGAGCGCCGCTCGCCGCGGCTCACCGGTCTCGACGTAGGCGGCGTACGCGCGCTCGCGGAAGTCGATCGCCTCCTCGAGCCGCCCGGTCCACCAGGCGGCTTCCCCTAGGTGTTCGAGATCCTCGGCGCCGAGGAGCCCGTCGCCGTCCGCCTTCTGCAGCAGGTCGTAGGCGTCGCGCCACGCGTGCTTACGGGCAGCTTCGCGCCCTGCGTCGAGAGAATCGTCGAGAACTTGGCTCACGGGGGTTGCACGGATATTACGCCGCTCTAGCGGGCGTTTCGCCCACTTGTTGAATCGCTCAGCGCGGCCAGCCGCTCCCGCGCTCGCCGCTCGTCGACGAGAGCGCCTTTGCGGGCCG
>JBKPFG010000088.1:0-5521 GCA_046728735.1 Actinomycetota bacterium | reverse complement strand
AAGACGGGGACGGCTCCGCGCAACGCGACAGCATTCGCAGTGGACACGAACGTGAAGGAGGGCATGATCACCTCGTCGCCCGGACCGAGATCGAGCAGGATCGCCATCATCTCGAGCGCGGCAGTGGCCGAGTGGACGATGAGAGCTCGTCGCGCGCCCGTCCTTTCCTCGAGCCAGCTTGCGCAGCGCTCGCCGAAACGCCCGCTACTCGCGAGTTCTGCGCGCGCGATCGCATCGAGCACGTAGTCGAGCTCTGCACCTACCGCCTGCGGGCGGTTGAAGGGGATCTGCTCCATCGGCTGCAGCATAAGACGCGCCGCGAGGACCTCCCGCGTCCGGTCCGCGAGCTCGCTCAACGCGCGAAGCTCCAGAACTTGTTGCTCAGGAAGTTGATCGGCGTCACGACGACGATCGCAATCGCCTGAGCGCCAATCTCGTCGACTCCGAGCTCGACGAGGCTCTTGAGGATCACCAGGCTCGCGCCGAGCGCGCAAAGAGCCACGATGAAGAAGCGAGTCCCCTGGTGGACGAAATGACCGCGTCGGTGCCGGAACGTCCAGACGCGGTTGAGAAGGTAGTTGTTCGTGACCGCGGCGACGAACGCGAGCGGGGCCGCGGCAAGGTAGCTGATCCCGGCTCCGCGCACGAGAGCGGCGTAGACGGCGAGGTTGAGCAGGTAGCCGCTGATGCCGACGAGGCCGTACTTGGCGATCTGAAACGGGTCGTCCGGAATCGCAAGCGTTGCGCGTTCGACCCACGACTTCTCCAGAGATTCGGGCGCCATGGAGGCACCTTAGGCGAGACACGGGGAGCCCATCAGCTGGCCAGAGGTGCAGGTCGCCTGACGAAGTCGACCCCCCGGCGCAGCGTCAGGTGACCGAGGGGCCGCCATCCAGAAGTAGAGCAAGCTCACGAGCCCGGCACAGCAGGTGCCGAGAGTCGCACCGGGCGCGCCACGGGGAATGGCGAACGAGACGCCCTGCCCGTCGCCAGGGGTACGGGGAAGAACTTCCGCAGGGCGTGCGCGACGCCGCTGCCTACGGCGAAGCTCAAAATGCTCGTCACCGCCAGATCGCAAAGCACGGCCGGCGCGAGGAGACGCCTGCTCGAGCCGGCACGAATTCGACGTCGGCTTCCGCTACGGAGTCCATCCGCACGCCCGCGAATCAAGGACGGGGGCTGCACCGCGTCCGCTGGGGCGTCGACAGGGAACGCCACAGTCAAATCCCAGGATGTGGAGCACCTCGACCACCTTGACCTAAATTCATCGGCGCCTGAGAATCCACGCATAGGGAGGCGTCTCAGGTTGGGGCTGTCCCCGGCGACGACCAATACACGATGCCCCTTAGGTGCGAGGGATTCACATGGATGACGACCTGACACTCGAGCGACGAAAGCCGGGCCTCCGCGAGAGCGAGCAAGAGCACGAGCGGCTCACGCTCACGATGAGTGCGTCGCGCCTTTTCCGGAGAGGCTCGCGCCCCAGCTGGTTATTGCGGCTGGACCAAACGGCCGAGAAAGTTCCGTTTCTTGGTGATTCCACTGCAGCCCCGAGGCCGACGGCGCGCGCGCTCGTGTTCGATCTCACGACCATCGGGCTTCTGGCAGGGATCGTCGGGGTCGTCCATGCGTGGGGGATGGGGCGGTATCCGCGCTTCACCGATGATGAAGGCATCTACGTCTCGCAGGCCTGGGCGGTCAGTAAGTTGCACGCGCTCGCCCCCTACACTTACTGGTACGACCACCCGCCACTCGGCTGGATCTTGCTCGCCGGCTGGGCGAAGCTGGTCCCGACATTCGGCGCGTCACTCTACTCGATCGCTGCCGCGCGAACGTTCATCCTGGCCGTCCTGATTGCGAGCGCCTGCTTGCTCTATCTCGTCGCGGTCCGGCTCGCGCTGCGACGCGTCTTCGCGGCATTCGCAGTCCTTCTCTTTGGGCTCTCACCGCTGGCGCTCCACTATCAGCGCATGGTCTTGCTCGACAACATCGCGGTCGGCTGGTTGCTCGCCGCGTTTGCGCTCGCGCTCACACCCGCGCGACGTCCCTCGGCCTACGCCTTCGCGGGCGTCTGCTTCGCGGGCGCCGTGCTGACCAAAGAGACCTTCTTACTCTTCCTGCCGGCACTCGTGCTCGCCATTTGGCAGAGCTCGCACGGCCAGGCACGCCGCCTTTCCCTGGGCGTCTTCGCCGGCCTCTTCGTGCTGATTGCGGGCTTGTACCCGCTGTTCGCCACCCTCCGAGGCGAGCTGTTCCAAGGGGCTCACCACCCGAGCCTGTTGTACGGCGTGTACTGGCAGCTCACGCGCCACGGAACTGGCAGCATCTTCGACCCGCACAGCGGCACTCGAATCCTCGTGAATACCTGGTTCAGGCTCGACCCGATCGTCCTCGGCACTGCCTTGTCGCTGATCCCCGTAGGCCTCTTACTCCGTCGGCTCAGGCCAGTCGCGCTCGGGTTAGCGATTCCGGCCGTGATGTTCGTGCGACCTGGCGCGTTCGCACCGGGCGGGTACGTGATCGGCATGCTTCCGTTCGCCGCGCTGCTGATCGCAGCAGTGGCCGACTGGCTTTGGCGGCCGCGGGCGATCACCGTAGCCTCACCCGCTGGATCGGGCTGGTCGCGCGTTGCCAATCCGAGCATTGCCGCCGCGGTGACGCTTGCTGCTATCGGCCTCACCGGAGGCCTCAGCGCCCTGGCCGCGCCCCGCTGGGTACACAGCGACCTCGAGCAGATGCGCATCGACGACTCCGCTCCGACCCGCGCGGCGGTCAACTGGCTCGCTATGCACGCAGTCCGGACCGACCGAGTGCTCGTCGACGACACCGTCTGGACCGACCTGGTCGAGCGCGGCTTCAATCACAAGCGCACGATCGTGTTCTGGAAGTTCGACCGCGACCCGGCGATCCGCCTCCGCTGGAGTCAATTCAATTATTTCGTCCGATCCGAAGCGCTCGCCGGCGACCTGGAATGGGTTCCGAAGACCAGGCAGGTCCTCAAGCACAGCCGCACGGTCGCCATCTTCCAGAACCACGTTGAGCGGATCGAGATTCGCCGAGTGATGAGGCCACCAGCCTCGCTGATCGCCTCGAAGCTGTAATCCTCGAGTATTCGGCCCTCGGCTCGCTGATTTCAAGGAGGGTCGTTGCAGCGGCCATGCTGAAGCAGGGGCCCTGCCACCGGCGCGTCACGCTGGAGATTGGTTCAGTCGAGCGCGTCGAGCCAGACGTGCAGGACCGCCTCGAGCGAACGCGCCCGGAAGCCTGCGGACTCGTAGAAGCGCACGGCCCGGACGTTCCTCGCGTCCGTTGCGACGCTGAGCCCGGAGCCTTCCGCTTCAGCAATCGCGCTCTCGAGGAGGTCGCCTCCGAGGCCGGTCTCCCTCGCGGCGCCGGTTACGAAGAGGAGGTCGACGGCGAGCCCCGGGGGGCGCTTGGACAATGCGAGCAGCCCGCGCTCGCCGGTTGTGTCGACGAAAACCTCTCCGTCGCGGAGGTCGTTGAGCGCCCAGATGCGGTACATCTCCTCGATGCGCTTAGGCGGAAAGCGTTCGTCCTGCGCGAAACGGGAGGCCGGTGCGAGCGCGGTCGCGAACTCTGCGACCCGCTCGGCATCCTCTGGCACGGCGCGACGGACGGTGCTGGGGCGCACGGACGCAACTTTCCCGTCGTGCTGGAGCTCGAGCCGTAGCGCCGTGAGGACACCGCCGGCGTGGACAGCCGCCGCCGTCGGTTCGGCCGCCGCTCCCGGGACGACCGCGTAGAGGCACGCCACGTCGTGTTCTCTGGCTTCGGTCAGCGCGCGGTCGACGTCGCGTGCATCGACCACCAGTGCCCGGCCGATCGTGAGCCCGAAGAAGCTCGTGTCCCATGAAAGGACGTCCACCTTGGCGAATCTACCGTCGCTGGGGGCGGACGGGTTCCCGCCTTGCGACGACCAACAGCGAGCCGCCCACCCCAAGCGAGACGCCACGTTCGATCAACAGCCGCTCGCCGTCGAGGATCTTCTCAAGCAGTCTGTTGACGAGGACGGGGGGCACGAGCTCCGACTCCAGCCCGTAGCTTGCCGCCCCGCCTCTTGGAAGCATGCGCACCGCGAGCATTGCCGGAAGCAATGCGCTCACGAACGAGGTCGCAAGCGTGACTCTGAAGCCTGTCCGCTCGAGCTTCGACACGAGCTCGCGCCGCGAATAGCGGCGGATGTGGCGCGCATAGACGTCGGTACGCGACCACAGCCACGCGTGTTGCGGAACTAGCAGAATCGAGCCTCCGCCGGGCGCTGTGGCGTCGAACAGCCCTCTCAGCGCACGGTCATCGTCGGCGATGTGCTCCAGCACGTCGAAAGCGCCCACCACGTCGAATGCGCGCCGCTGGGGCTCGAGTATGTCGAGTTCGATCAGCTCGACGTGAGGTAACCGCCTCCGCGCAAGCGCGAGGTGATCGGCCGAGGGCTCCCCGCCGGTGAGGCGGAGACCGGGAAGCGCTTCTCGAAGCCCCGCGAGAACGAAACCGGTTCCGCAGCCGACATCGACCATCGTTCTCGCCCGCGGAAAGTGCGCGCGAACCATAGAGACGATTAGCCGCCTGCGTGCCCGGTACCAGAAGCTGCGGGGCTCGAGCTCCGCCAGGCGCTCTAGCCGCGGGCTCTCGGCCGAGCTCAGAGTTCCTTTGAGATCTCCTCGCGGAGCGCGTAGGCGGGACGATCCATCACCCGCAGGTGCACGCGCGCGAGGTACTCGCCGATGATGCCGAGCGTGAGCAGCTGGGCGCCCGAGAAGATCGAGATGATCGACGCGAGGAAGGGGAAGCCGGGAACCTTGTCGCCCTCGACGAAGTAGCGGACGAGCACGAGCACCAGGATTCCGGCCCCCATCAGCGTCAGCGCAAGGCCGATGAGCGTCGCGATTCGGAGCGGACGAGTCGTGAAGCCGGTGAGCACATTCAGGGCGTGAGTCGCGAGCCGGATGAAGCCGTAGTTTGAGCGCCCAGCGGCGCGCTGATCGTGTCGCACCGCCACGGCCGCGAACCTCGACGTGCCCCAGCCGAGCAGCGCGTCGATCGAGACGTACGGCCCCTGGAAATCGCCGAAGGCGTCACGAAGATCGGTCCGGAAGGCCCGGAACGCGCTTACTTGTTCTGCGATCTCGCTCCCGATGGCGATCTTGAGCGCCCACTTCGTCAATCGTGTGCCCAGTGCGCGAAGGAGTCCCTGCTGCCGCTCGCTCGCGCTGCCGTAGACGACGTCGTAGCCTTCGTCGAGCTTCTCTAGGAGCTTCGCGATCTCCTCGGGTGGGTTCTGCAGATCGTCGTCGATCGTGACGATCGTGCGCCCGCGCGCCGCCCTGATTCCGGCGAGCAGCGCGTTGTGCTGGCCGTAATTCCGCGCCAGATCGAGACCTCGAACGCGCGGGTCGAGCCGCGTGAGCTCAGCGATCTGCTCCCAGCTGTCGTCGGCGCTTCCGTCGTTGACGAGGACGAGCTCATACTCGAGCCCCCGCGTGCCGAGCGCCTCCGCGACGCG
>JBKPFG010000253.1:0-6106 GCA_046728735.1 Actinomycetota bacterium | reverse complement strand
GGCTCGACCTCGACGCGATCACGCGGCTGATCGTCGTCGAGACCTCGCATCCCTCACGGCTGGGCGACTATGAACGGGTCGCTCGCGACCGGACCGTGGAGGTCGTGCTCTTCGATCACCACGGTGAGGAGGAGCTCGACTGGGTTCCGCCTGAGAACGTCGTCCGCTCGGACGACGGCGCGCTGACCACGACGATGGTGTCGATCCTCGCCGAGCGCGAGCTCGAGGTGACCCCGCTCGAGGCGACGGTCTTTGCGCTCGGGATCCACGAGGACACGGGCTCCCTCAGCTACGCGGGGGTCTCTCTCCGTGACGCCGAGGCCCTCGCCTGGTGCCTCCGGCACGGCGCGAGCCAGGCGATGGTGGCCGAGTACCTTCACGCTCCGCTCGGCGAGAGCGAGCGCGGGCTTCTGGACGCGCTCCTCGCTGCCGCCGAGAACCACCAGGTCGGCGGCTTCGACGTTCTCGTCACCGCGGTCAGCTGGCCGGAGTACGTCGAAGGGATCTCGAATCTCGCGCACAAGATCGTGGACGTGACGGACTGCCGCGCGCTCGTCTGCCTCGTGGAGATGGATGATCGCGTCTTCTGCGTCGTCCGCACGCGCGTCGCCCAGCTCGACGCTGCCGCGGTTGCGGCCGCGCTCGGAGGCGGCGGCCACGCGCAGGCTGCCTCCGCGATCCATCGCGGAACGCTCGCCGAGGCGCGATCGGTCGCACTCGACGCCTTGCCGGGGGCCGTTCGGCAGCGGGTCACCGCCGGAGAGATCATGTCCCGCCCGGCGCGTTTCGTCGCGCCGGAAGACTCGGTCGCGCATGCGATGGTGCTCTGCCAGCGGCACCGGCAGAGTGGGATGTTGGTGGGACGGCCCGGGACGCTTGCCGGCATGGTCACGCGCGAGGATCTCGACAAGGCGATCGCCCACGGGCTTTCCCACGCACCGGTGAAGAGCGTCATGAGCTCCGACGTCGTCACCTGCAGCGAGGAGACGCCGCTCCCCGAGGTGATGCGGCTCGTGGCCGCCTCGGAGGGAGGTCGCGTGCCCGTCGTCCGTGGCGACGACGTCGTCGGAGTGGTCGCCCGCAGCGATCTCCTCGCGGCGCTCGAGGAGCCTCTCGGCGTCGAGGAGGAGCCCGGCGGCCCCGACCTCGGAGAACGGCTGCTCGCGATCGAGAGCCTGCAGAGGGTCTTCGAGGCCGTGCAGGCGGTCAGCGAGCACTTCGAGGGCGTCTACCTCGTCGGGGGCGCGGTCCGCGACGTGCTCATGGGCGAGCCCAACTTCGACGTCGACATCGCCGTCGAGGGCGACGGCATCGCGCTGGGACGAGCGTTGGCCCAGGCCCTCGGCGGCCGAGTGGTCCCGCACGAGAAATTCGGCACCGCCATCGTCCTCCACGGAGAGGGGGGCCGCGTCGACGTCGCGACCGCGCGCACCGAGTTCTACGACTATCCGGGGGCGCTCCCCACCGTGGAGCAGGCCTCGATCCGGCAGGATCTCTACCGGCGCGACTTCACCATCAACGCGATGGCCGTGTCGCTCAAGGGAGCGGATTTCGGACGGCTCGTCGACTACTTCGGTGGCAACCGCGATCTCTCCGCGGGCATCGTCCGCGTCCTCCACAACCTCTCCTTCATCGACGACCCCACCCGGATCTTCCGCGCGATCCGCTACGAGACCCGTTACGGCTTCCGCATGGACGCCCACACCGTGGGGCTCGCCCGGGCGTGTGTCGAGATGGACCTCGTGGGTGAGCTCTCCTCCTCGCGGATGCGCGACGAGCTGCAGGCGCTCCTCTCCGAGGAGCGCGTTGCCGACTCGGTTCGGCGCCTCGCCGACCTCGGCATCGACCGCGCTATTCATCCGCACCTTGCTGCCGATGAAGAAGCTGTGCGGCTGATCGAGGAGCTCGACACTCTGCGCGCTTCCTACGCGCCCGAGGCCCCAGCCTGGCGCCCTCGTCTCGCCGTCCTCGCACGCCGGCTCGGCTCGACGGAGGTGCTGGACTGGGCCGAGCGGCTCAAGCTCCGGCGGCGTGACGCCGAGCGGATCGCGGATGCTGTCACCGTGGCGCCCCGCCTGCGCGAGCTCGCCGCGGCGACGAAGCAGCCGGCCGAGCTCTGGGCGCGAATCGCGCCGCACGATCCCGATGGGGCCCTGCTCGCGCTGGCAGGTGCGAGGGGCAAGTCCCGCAAGCGGCTGCAGCGGTACTTCGAGGAGCTCCGGGACGTCAGGCTCGAGATCTCCGGCGGCGACCTCGCGGAGCTCGGCCTCGGCGAGTCTCCTCAGGTCGGCCGGATTCTCGAGGAGCTCCGGCGGCGCAAGCTGAACGGCGAGCTCGACGGCCGCGCGGCCGAGATCAAGGCGGCGAAGGAGCTCCTGAGCGCCTGATGGATCTCCGGACTTTCGCCCTTCTCCTCCCGATCGTGCTCGTCAGCCTGACGCTGCACGAGCTTGCGCACGCCTGGGTGGCGTGGAGGCTCGGAGACCCGACGGCCAAGTCGCAAGGGCGCCTGACGCTCAACCCGCTCGCTCACCTGGATCCGCTGGGGACGCTCATGTTCGTGCTCACCGCGCTGATCGCGAACCTCCCCTTCGGGTGGGCGAGGCCGGTGCCGGTCGATCCGCGCTACTTCCGCCGGGCGAAAGAGGGGATGGCGATCGTCGCTGCGGCGGGCCCGCTCATGAACTTCGTCCTCGCGCTCGTCTGCTGGGCCGTCGTCCGCCACGTGGAGCTGAGCTCGCAGGGCGTCGAGGTGATGGAGAAGGCCTACATCGTCAACCTCGTCCTGGGTCTCTTCAACCTCATCCCGGTCCCTCCGCTCGACGGCTCGCGGATCATCGGCGCGGTCATGGACGACGCGACCTACGTGCGCTGGATCCGTCTCGACCAGTACGGGATGCTGGTCGTCTTCGGCGCCTTCTTCCTCTTCCAGGATCAGTTCACACGGGTGCTCAACGACCTCATCATCCACGTGACGCGGGTGATGGACGTGCTCGTCCTGGCCACGTGAAGCTTCTCGAGTGGGAGGGCGCGGGGGACGGTTACCGCGTCGCGTTCACGACGCGTGTGGGCGGCGTCAGCGAGGACGATTTCGAGTCACTGAACCTCGGCATCCTCACGGACGACGACCCGGGGCGGGTGGTGGAGAACCGCCGGCGGGTCTGCGCGGAGGTGGGCGCGGACGCCGAGACCGCGACGATGGCCTGGCAGGTTCACGGTGGCGCCGTCACGGAGGCGACGCCGCGCGGGATCCTCGAGCGGACGACCTTCGACCAGTGCGACGGGCTCTGGACAGACCGGCCCGGCCAGGCGATGGCGCTCGTGACCGCGGATTGCTACCCCGTGGCGCTCGCGCGTACGACCGACCGCGGAAGGGGGCTCTGCGTCCTCCATGTCGGCTGGCGGGGCTTGCTCGAGGGAATCGTCGAGTCGGGAGTGGAGGCGCTCGGCCCCGGGCCTCTCCGGGCGATCGTCGGGCCGGGCATCGGACCGTGCTGCTACGAGGTGGGGGAGGAGGTCGCGCAGCCGTTCCGCGAGCGATTCGGCGAGGGTGTGGTCGTGGGCCGGAATCTCGATCTGGCCGGCGCGACCGAGCAGGCCTTGCGCGAGGCGGGGGTCGAGTCGATCGAACGGACCGGTCACTGCACCGCGTGCGAGCCCGAGCTCTTCTTCTCGCACCGCCGCGACCGGGGTCGCACGGGTCGGCAGGGGGTCATTGCCTACATTCGCTGACGCAGCGCAGATCCGCGCCAACTACGAGCGGATCAGGGAGGAGGCAGGCGACGCCGTGACCGTCGTGGTCGCGACGAAGTACGCCGACCTCGAGACGATGGAGCATCTCGCCGAGGCCGGCATCGAGGTCGTGGGGGAGAATCGGGCCCAGGACCTCGCCGCGAAGCACGACCGCTTCGGCGCGGCCTTCCGCTGGCACTTCATCGGCCACCTGCAGTCCCGCAAGGCAAAGGACGTCTCCGCGCTCTGCGAGCTCGTCCACTCGCTCGACTCGGCCTCGGCGGCCAGTCGGCTGACGATTCCGGCGCTCGTCGAGGTCAACCTGGCCGGCGAGGAGACGAAGTCGGGCGTCGGGCCTGACGAGCTGCCCGAATTTCTGGACGAGGCGCGGGCTCTGGGAGTCGAGGTGCGCGGACTGATGACGATGCCTCCCCTGGCCGACGATCCGGAGCATTCCCGACCGTACTTCGTGCGTCTCCGAGAGCTCGCCGAGTTGCACGGCTTGGCCGAGCTCTCCATGGGCACGTCCCAGGACTTCCGGGTCGCGGTGGAAGAGGGTGCGACGTTCGTGCGGGTGGGTTCCGTTCTCTTCGGACGCTAAGATTTGCGACCCAATGGGAGTGGGAAGCGTCTGGAGCCGCGCCCTCGTCTACTTCGGCATCGTCGAGGAGGACGAGTACTGGGACGAGGAGGCCTACGCAGCCGAGGAGGATCTCGAGCGTACGTACGCCGATCGCGAGAGCGCGAACGTGCGCCGCTTGGCGCCACGGCGGGGCGGGCCCGAGTTCGAGGACTGGTCGGAGCCCGAAGCGGCGCCGGCGCGGACCGCGGTGCTGCGGCAGGGGCGCCGCCCGCTCGAGGCGGTCGCCTCAGCCTCTGTGCGGGTGCATCTCGTCGTCCCGCGAAGCTTCAACGACGCCCAGTCGATCGCGGACAAGTTCAAGGAGTCCGTCCCGGTGATCGTCAACCTCCAGGGCACCGACGTCGAGCTCTCCAAGCGCCTGATCGACTTCTCGAGCGGCCTCACCTATGCCCTCAACGGGAGCATGCAGCGCGTCGCCGACAAGGTGTTCCTCCTGACCCCGCGCAACGTCGAGGTTTCGGCCGAGGAACGCGCCCGGCTGATCGACCGCGGCTTCTATAACCAGTCTTAATCGGCCGAAATCTTCGGCTGCGCCGCGATTTCGGCCGAGAGGAACGCTAGGTTTCCCGCCATGCTGCTCGCGGACGCCGTAGACACGATCCAGGGGTTCGTCTACGTCCTCTTCCTCGTCTACCTGCTCTGCATCTTCGCTTACATCCTCACGTCCTGGATCCCGCTGCCGTACAACGTCTGGTTGAACCGGGTACAGCGCTTTCTCTACGACGTCGTCGACCCCTACCTGCGCCTCTTCCGTCGCTTTCTGCCGCAGCTGAACATGGGCGGCCTCGGGCTCGACCTCTCACCGATCTTCGCCATCCTCGTCCTCTACGCGATTTACTTCGTCGTCGTCCGGCTCCTCGAGCTCGCCCACTAGGGAGGGTTATGCAGTAGGACGGCGAAGGGCGAGTCCGAGATGGCCCTCACGCCTGTCGAGATTCGGCACGTCAAGATCGGCCGCAGGCCGCTTGGGTACGAGCGGAAGGCGACCGACGAGCTCCTCTCGGACATCGTTACGAGCTTCGAGCAGGTCTGGCGCGAGCGCGCCGACCTGCGCGACGAGATCGAGGAGCTCGAGAGCGAGCTGACGCGCCAGAAAGAGATCGAGGGCGCCCTCCAAAACACCCTGCTCTCGGCCGAGCGGATGGCCGACGACGTGCGCACGCAGGCTCGCCGCGAGGCCGACGTCATCGTCGCGGAAGCCCGCGCGACGGCGCGCGACATCGTCTCCGGAGCGGAGAGCGAGCGTGAGCGGATCCACGGCGAGATCCGCCGGCTACGCACGCTCGAGGTGGGGGTGCGGGCCGATTACCGGGCGTTCCTCGTGGCCGCTCTGGATCGCTTGGAAAGCGGCGCTCAGGAGCGCCAGGCCTCCGATCAGGCCGCCTGATCCGCTCAAAATCTCGCGGATATACTCAGTCGGTTGGCTCGAGAGTCGCTCACCGTGGACACAGACCGCTACCGGGACATCTTGCTGGAGGAGCGCGGCCGCGTTGCCGCCGCCATCAACCGTCTTCACGACGAGAACTCCTCCTCGTTCGAGGACGAGACCGAGGAGGAGACGTACGACAATCACCTCGCGGACTCGGCGACCGCGACTCTGAATCGGGAGATCGACTACACGCTCGAGGAAAACGCCGAGCACGTGCTCTCGGCCATCAACGACGCTCTGCAGCGGATCGAGGACGGAACGTTCGGGACCTGCGGGCGCTGCGGCAATCCCATCGCCGAGGA
>JBKPFG010000293.1:0-2303 GCA_046728735.1 Actinomycetota bacterium | reverse complement strand
GAGGCCCTCCGCCGGGCCGAGCTCGCCGCTCCGTGAGCTCGTCGCCGATCTCCTCGAACGTCGCCAGGAAGGACTTGACCGGGCCCGTCGGCAGCCCGGCGTCGCGCCTCGTGATCGCGACGATCTGACGCCGGACCGGTGCCGCGTCGACGACGTCGACCTCGGCCAAGGTGCCGGCTTCGAGCTCGTCGGCTACGGACGTCTGCGGTAAAAGCGCGACCCCGAATCCCTGCTCGACCATCTTCTTCGCCGCGTCGATGTTGTCGAGCTCCATGCGGCCTGCGGGCGAGACGCCTGCCGTGCGAAAGAGCGCGCTCGTGAGGTCGTGGTAGCTGGAGGTGCGGTCGAAGAGAATCAGCTGCTCGCCGCCGATCTGCTCCATGCGGATGCGACCGGCGGCAGCGAACGGGTGACCCGGTTCGGCCACGAGAATGAGGCGGTCCTCGTAGAGCGGGATGCTCGTGATGTCGGGATGCTTCAGTCCCCGGACGAGGCCCAGCATCACCTGCTCCCGCAGGACGAGGTCGAGGATCTCCTCCGAGTGGCCCGTCCGGACGCTCACCGACATGCGCGGATAGGCCTGGCTGAAACGCTTCAGGAGGGCGGGGAGGACATACGTCGAGACGGCGGGAGCCGCCCCGACGACCAGCCGCCCAGCTCCTCCTCGCTCGAGCGCGTTCACCTGCATGCGGCCGTCGACGAGCGTGTCGAGCGCGCGCACGGCGTAGGGAAGGAACGCCTCGCCCGTCTCGGTCAGTCGCATCCCGCGCGGAGTGCGGACGAAGAGCTCCGTGCCGAGGTCGCGCTCGAGCCCCTTGAGGCGGGCGGTCAGCGCAGGCTGGGAGATGAAGAGCTCCTCAGCCGCCCGGCTGACACTGCGCTGGCGGGCCGTTTCGACGAAGGCCGCGATCTGACCCAGCAGCATGGGTATCGATGATACTGATGGCGACCATCGAGATAAACCATTGGATGGATAGGGCTACGGTCCGTAGCATGGCTGTATGGAAGCCGTAGCCACCTGGGAAGCGGAGACCGAGGAGCGGGACGAGCCCAGGCCGCGCGTCGCGGCCCACGTCTCGTATCTCAGCACGGCTGAGGTCGCGGAGTGCACCTGCCCCGAGTGGTGCGAGCGCGACCACGACAGGGACTAGCGTCAGAATGCTCGCCGTGGAAGGGGTCGACCTCCTTGCGCCTGTCCACGGTCGGGACGAAGAAGCCCTGAGCCCCGACGCCCTCGAGTTCGTCGCGGGGCTTCACCGCCGCTTCAACCCGCGGCGCGAGGACCTCCTCCGTGCGCGCGGAGAGCGCCAGGAGCGCATCGCCGCGGGTGAGCTCCCCGACTTCCTCCCCGAGAACCGCGAGGTGCGCGAGAGCGACTGGCAGATCGCGCCCGTCCCGCGGGACCTCGAGGACCGCCGCGTCGAGATCACGGGGCCGGTCGAGCGGAAGATGATGATCAACGCGCTCAACTCGGGCGCGCGCTGCTTCATGGCCGACTTCGAGGATGCCAACGCGCCCACCTGGGAGAACTGCGTCCAGGGGCAGCTCAACCTGATCGACGCGATCGAGCGCACCATCGAGCTCACGACGCCCGAGAAGGAGTACCGCCTGAACGAACAGACGGCGGTGCTGATCGTGCGTCCGCGCGGATGGCATCTGCCCGAGCGCCACCTGACCGTCGACGGCGAACCCGTCTCGGCGAGCCTCTTCGACTTCGGCCTCTACCTCTTCAACTGCGCGCAGCGGCTGCTCGACACCGGCAGCGGCCCCTACTTCTACCTGCCGAAGCTCGAGAGCCATCTCGAGGCGCGCCTCTGGAACGACGTCTTCGTCGTGGCCCAGGAGAAGCTCGGCCTCGAGCGCGGGACGATCAAGGCAACGGTCCTGATCGAGACCATCCTGGCCGCCTTCGAGATGGAGGAGATCCTCTTCGAGCTGCGCGAGCACTCGGCGGGGCTGAACGCCGGCCGCTGGGACTACATCTTCAGCATCATCAAGAAGTTCCGCGACCGACCCGGCTTCGTCCTTCCCGACCGCGCCCAGGTGACGATGACGGTCCCCTTCATGCGCGCCTACACCGAGCTCCTCGTGCGTACGTGTCACGCGCGCGGGGCGCACGCGATGGGCGGCATGGCCGCCTTCGTGCCGAGCCGCAAAGACCCTGAGGTCAACGAGACGGCCATAGCCAAGGTCCGTGAGGACAAGGAGCGCGAGGCCGGCGACGGCTTCGACGGCACCTGGGTCGCTCATCCCGACTTGGTTCCGGTGGCCACGGAGGTCTTCGACGGCGTGCTCGGTGAGCG
>JBKPFG010000020.1:0-7978 GCA_046728735.1 Actinomycetota bacterium | reverse complement strand
GGGACTGGCTATAGTCCGACCTGACTCGCATTCCTGCCGGACGCCAGGCAGAGGGGTGCGGGAGGCGCGCCAATTCCCGGCGACACCAACCCGGAGGCATCGGCTGGGCCGCAGAGCCGAAGTCTCCGGGTCGTCGCCTTTAAGAAACGAAAACACTGACGGAGCATCGAGCCTGCGCCGCTCCCCGTCATCCCCCGAAAAGGGCAGCGCTTCACCCGCCGGTGAAGCACATACCGAATTCAGTCTTCGAAGCTCGACGCGTCTCGGCCCGTCAGCCAGGAGAGCCTCGAGCTGCGGATCCCGGGCCAGCATTCGCGCATGACTTCGCCGAGAACGCGGTCGGCCATTGTCAGGAGACCGAGCGCGATGAAGATCCAGGCTTCGGCCTCAGGGTCCCGTGCGGAGTCGATCCCGCCCGCTTCCTGAGCCCTTCTGATCACGTTCGCGGCGTACGCGTGGACCTCGCGCATGTGCTCGGTCATGTAGGCGCCGATGGCCGCGTCCTCGCTGCCTTCGGCGATCGCTTGCACCCAGAGGTGCGAGATGAGCGGCCGCTCAGCCTCCGATTCGATGAAGGAGCGGCCCATCGTCGCGATCCAGAGGCCTGGATCGGGCTCCGCCGCAAGGGCCTCGTCCCACATCCCGCGCGCAGCCGCCCAGACGGAATCGAGGCAGGCGAGATAGAGGTCGCGCTTGGACGCGAAATGCCGGTAGAGAACCGGTTCGGTGACACCGGCCTCGTGCGCGATGTCGGCCGTGGTCGTGCCCCGGTAGCTCCCTTCCGAGAAAAGACGGCAGGCCGTTTCGAGAAGCGCGGCGCGGCGCTCCTCCGCGGGCAGCCGGAGGGTGCTCACGGGCCGGCTCCGGGCCCGTGAGCGTGCGGAGCGAGGCGGAGCCGAGCGACGGTCATGCTGCCTCGGGAACCGGTTGGTCGTGGTGGCGGTACTTGCGGACCGTCGCGACCGAGAGCACAGCGCCGGCGAGCGCGATCAGCGCAGCCACCGTCAGCGCGTGCTGGTAACCGGTGACGAACTGCGTGGCGCTTTCCGGCGTGCCGGGGACGGCATGAACCGAGGCCGCGACGATCGCTCCCATGACGGCGATCCCGAGCGCGCCGCCCACCTGCCGCATGCTGTTGAGGACGGCCGAGCCCACCCCGGCGCTGTCCACCGGGACGGAGCCCATCGCGGCAGACGTGGTCGGAGTCATGACGAGCGCCATGCCGAAGCCGCCGACGATCAAGCCCGGGAGGATGTTCCAGAAGTCGGAGCTCGCGTCGAGGCGGGAGAAGATGAAGAGGGAGCCCGCCAGCAGCACCATCCCGATGCCCATGAGCCAGCGGGAGCCGACCCGGTCGGAGTATTTCCCGGCAAACGGGGCGACGAGGATGATCAGCACCGTCATCGGCAGGAAGGTCGCGCCGGTCTCCACGGCCGAGTAGCCGAGGATGTTCTGAATGAAGAGCGAGTTGTAGAAGAACACGCCGAACATCGCGAGCCCGACGAGCAGCATCACCGAGTTTGCCCCGGCGAACGTGCCGTTCTTGAAGAGCGAGAGGTCGAGCATGGGCGAGCGCTGGTGCAGCTCGAGCAGCACGAAGACGACGAAGCCCACGGCGGCGACGGCGAAGAGCGAGAGGATGCGCGCCGAGGTCCAGCCGAAGCTGTTGGCCTCGATGAGGCCGTACGTCAAGGCGAAGAGGGCGATCCCGGAGGAGAGGAGCCCGGGCAGGTCGAGGCGTTGATCGGCCGACGTGTCGCGCGACTCGTCGACGACGAGCCGCGTCACGATGATCGCCAGGATGCCGACCGGGACGTTGATGAAGAAGATCCAGTTCCAGCCCAGGTGCTGGGTGATCAGGCCGCCGGCGAGGGGGCCGATGGCGAGCGCCATGGCCGCGACGCCGGCCCAGATGCCGATGGCCATCCCGCGCTGGCGGGGGGGAAAGGTGGCCGTGACGATCGAAAGGGTCGCCGGGTTCATCAGCGCCGAGCCCGCGCCCTGGACGACCCTGGCGCCGATCAGCCAGCCGGCGCTGGTCGCAAGGCCGCAGAAGAGCGAGGCGACGGTGAAGACGAGCAGCCCGACGATGAAGATCCGGCGCCGGCCGAGCATGTCGGCGAGCTTGCCGCCCGTGAGCATGAGCACACCGAACGTGAGGGCGTAGCCGTTGAAGACCCACTCGAGCTCGGAGATGCCGATGCCGAGGTCGCTCTGGATCGACGGCAGCGCCACGTTCACGATCGTGTTGTCCAGCATGATCATGAAGAGCCCGAACGCAACAGCGCCGAGCGTCCACCACTTGCGGTTCTCAGGAGCGAGGATCCTGGCTTTCACGAGCGATAACCTCCCAGAAAGTTAGTGAGAGCTAAGTTAGCACAACCGTACACTTGGCCCGGTGCCCGAGATCGTCTGGACCCCCTCCGAGGAGACGCTCGCGCGCGCGAATGTCGCCCGCCTGATGCGAAAGCACGGATTCGACGATTACTGGGCCCTCCAGCGGCGCTCCCAATCGGATCTCGAGTGGTTCTGGCCGGCGGCGGTCGAGGACATGGGCCTGGAGTTCTCCCGGCCGTGGGACACGGTCGTCGACCGTTCCCGCGGGATCGAGTGGGCGACGTGGTTCGTGGGTGGAAAGCTCAATCTGGCGTGGAACTGCGTGCACCGTTGGGGCGAACGCCGCCCCGACGAGCCGGCGGCGGTCTTCGCCGGGGAGGACGGCGACCGGCGGGAGTGGACCTTCAGGGAGCTCTCACGTGCGGTCACGCGGCTGGCCGAGGGGCTGATCGCGCTGGGAGTCGAGCCGGGTGACCGCGTCGCGATCTACATGCCGATGTGCCCCGAGGTCGCCGTCGCCTCGCACGCCTGCGCCCACATCGGCGCGATCCAGGTCCCGATCTTCTCGGGCTTCGCGGCCCCCGCCGTGCAGCAGCGCCTGCAGGATTCCGAGGCGAAGGTCGTGATCGGCGCCGACCGGTCGCTGCGCCGCGGCAAGTGGCTGGACATGCGGGCCACGGTAGCGGAGGCCGCGGAGCAGGCGCCCTCGGTGGAGAGCATCGTCACCTGGTCGCGTGACGACGGCTCCTGGGAGGGCGTGGACCTCGGCCCGGGCACACTCGCGCCGCTCGAGGTCGATTCCGAGCACCCGTACCTCCTCACGTACACATCGGGGACGACCGGCAAGCCGAAGGGCGTCCTTCACGTCCAGGGCGGGTTCCTCGTCTCGATTGCGCGCGAGGTCGCCTATCAGGCAGACGGGCACGAGGACGACGTGATCCTCTTCGCCACGGACATGGGCTGGATCATGGGCCCCTGGACCGTCGTCGGCGGCGGGGCGATGGGATGCCGCCTCGTCTTTTCGGAGGGAGCGCCCGACGAACCGCCGGACCGCCTCTGGCGGCTGATCGAGCGGGAGCGGGTCACGATTCTCGGCTGCTCCCCCACCCTGATTCGCGCATTGATCCCCCACGGAGATCCCGGCGCGGACCTCTCCTCGCTCCGCACCATCGTCACCACCGGTGAGCCCTGGAACCCGGACCCGTACATGTGGCTCTTCGAGCAGGTCGGGGGAGGACGCTGCCCGATCATCAACTGCTCGGGCGGGACGGAGATCGGGGCGTGCTTCCTCTCCCCGACCCCCGCCATCCCGATCAAGGCGTGTTCCCTGGGTGGGCCGGCGCTCGGCATGGCCATGGACGTCGTCGACGCCGAGGGCAGGTCGCTCGTGCAGTCGGGCGAGGTCGGCGAGCTCGTCTGCAGGGAGCCGTTCCCGGGAACGACCCGGGGCTTCTGGCGCGACTCGGAGCGCTACCTCGACACGTACTGGCGCCGCCTGCCGGGGATCTGGGTGCACGGCGACTGGGCCTCGGTCGACGAGGACGGCTACTGGTACCTGCACGGTCGCTCCGACGACACGCTCAACATCGCCGGCAAGCGGATCGGGCCGGCGGAGCTCGAGTCGGCCGCGGTTTCGCACCCGGCGGTGACCGAGGCGGCCGCGGTCGGCGTCCCCCACGAGGTGAAGGGCGAGGTCGCCTGGGTCTTCTGCGTGCTCGGGCCCGGCTTCGAGGCGACCTCCGAGCTCGAGACGGAGATCGCAGGCGCCGTCGCCGCCCAGCTGGGCAAGGCGTTCAAGCCGGACCGGGTCGTCTTCGTGCCGGCGCTGCCGAAGACCCGCAGCGCGAAGATCGTCCGCCGTGCCGTGCGCGCCGCCGCACTCGGTGAGGATCCGGGCGATCTCTCCTCTGTCGAGAACCCCGAAGCGCTCGACGAGATCGGGCGACTAGTATTCGCCTGAGAGGCGAAAACTGGTAGACTACGACTGATGCGCCTTGCACTCGCGCAGATGAACTCCGTCGTCGGCGACCTGGACGGAAATCGCGACCGGATTGCCGCCCGCCTCGAGGAGGCTCGCGCCGCGGGCGCCGAGCTCGTCCTCTTCCCCGAGCTCGCAACCACCGGCTATCCGCCCGAGGATCTCCTCCTGCGCCCCGGCTTCCTGCGCGCGGCTGCGAGGACGCTCGACGAGGTCGCGGCCCAGACGAAGGGGCTGACAGCGCTCATCGGGGCCCCCCATCTCGACCGCGATCTGTTCAACGCCTGTGCGGTCTGCGTCGACGGCGAGGTCAAGGCGATGTACCGCAAGCAGTTCCTGCCCAACTACGGCGTCTTCGACGAGGACCGCTACTTTCAGCCGGGCCGCGAGCTCGTCCTCATCCGCTGTGGCGAGACCCTGATCGGCCCGACGGTCTGCGAGGACATCTGGCAGCCGGGCCCGCCGGCGACTGACCTCGCGCTCGCCGGCGCGCACGTGGTCGCCAACATCTCGGCTTCGCCTTTCCATCTGGGGAAGGGAGCGGAGCGCGAGGAGATGCTGGCCACCAGGGCGCGCGACAATTCCTGCTGGATCGCGTTCGTGAATGCGGTCGGCGCTCAGGACGAGCTGATCTTCGACGGTCACAGCCTCGTGCTCGACGAAGAAGGCCGGATCGTCGCGCGTGCGCCCGCCTTCGAGGAGGCGCTCCTCGTCGTCGACGTCGACTCGACGACCGCCGTCGGCCGGCGTCTCCGCGACGCTCGCAGACGCGCCCTCGCCCGGGCGCGGCGGGAACTGCCGAACCCGCCCGTGATCGACGTCCCCGAGCGGGAAGCTCGCGGTCACGTCCAGCCCGTGGTCGCCGAGCTGCTCGACGAGCTCGAGCAGATGCGCCTCGCACTCGAGCTCGGCCTCCGCGACTACGTGCAGAAGAACAGCTTTCGGGACGTCGTTCTCGGTCTCTCGGGAGGCATCGACTCCGCCCTCGTCGCCGCCCTGGCGGCGGAGGCGCTCGGCCCGGAGCACGTCGTGTGCGTGTCGATGCCGTCGCAATTCTCCTCGGAGGGCACGCGCTCCGACGCCAAGCGTGTCGCCGAGAACCTCGGCGCCCGGTACCTCGAGATCCCCATCGAGCCGATCGCCGAGACCGTGGGCGCCGCGCTCGCGACGACCTTCGAAGGCACGGAGCCGGGGATCGCCGAGGAGAACATCCAGGCGCGGGTGCGAGGGCTGCTCGTGATGGCGCTCTCGAACAAGTTCGGCTGGCTGCCGCTCGCAACGGGGAACAAGAGCGAGCTCTCGGTCGGCTACGCGACGCTCTACGGGGACATGGCGGGCGGCTTCGCACTCCTCAAGGACGTCTACAAAACCGACGTCTTCCGTCTCGCCGAGCGCCTGAACGAGCGCGCTCGGAGGGAAGTGATCCCGCGGAGCATCATCGAACGCGCCCCGAGCGCAGAGCTACGCGCCGACCAGCGCGACGACGACTCCCTGCCTCCATACGACCAGCTCGACCGGGTGCTCGAGGCCTACGTCGAGTTGGATTCTTCGCGCGAGGAGCTGACGACGGACGGGTTCGACAAGGACGTGGTCGACCGGGCCGTCGGGATGATCGATCAGGCGGAGTACAAGCGCCGCCAGGCACCGCCTGGCGTGAAGCTCCGGCCGAAGGCGTTCGGGCGCGACCGCAGGGTTCCGATCACGAACCGCTGGCGGGGATAACACGGGGCCACCCCACGCCTCCTCCCGCTATCTAGCTTAAGCGTCTGCGGCGCGAGGGGGGTGCGCGAAAAGGCGCAAAATAGTCAAGAGTCGCGGACCAAGCGCTCCAGCCTCCGGAACCAGCGCAGCCGCTCGTCGTAGGGGACCGCGGCGTTCGCCGGCGACGTCGAAGGCAGGACGAACAGCGACGTCTCCCCGAGTAGGCGTGCCTGCAAGCCGAGCTCGGGCCGCTCCCGGAAGGTGCCTTCGTAGGCCGCCTTGCCCACGAAGGCGATCACGCGCGGCCGCAGCTCACGGGCGATCCTCTCCAGCCGCTCAGACGCGCCGGCGAAGTCGCCGCGGCGCAGATCGGAGCTACCTCGCGTCGTCCTGGGCGCCGCGTTCGTGAGCCCGTAGCCGAGCTCGAGCATGTGCTCCTGCTCCTCCGCCGCGAGAACACGCGGCGTCAGTCCCGCCTCGGCCAGCAGCCGCCAGAAGTCGTTCCTCGGATTGGCGAAGTGCGCTCCCGCAGCCGCCGACCGAAACCCAGGATTGATCCCGCAGAAGACGATGCGCAGCCCCGGGCCGAGCACATCGGGAACGGCGGACGACACGGCGGTACGCTACGTCCGAGCGAACACGGAGGCAGCGATGGCGGTCGAGACAGCGACGAGGACGATGAAGAACTACGCAGGCGGAGCATGGACGGACGCCGCGGCAAGCGACCGGCTTCCCGTCACCAACCCGGCGACGGGAGAAGTGCTGGCGGAAGTCCCGCTTTCCGGGGCCGCAGACGTCGATCGTGCCGTCCGGGCCGCTCGGGAAGCGTTCCCGGGCTGGCGCGCCACACCGCCCCTCGAGCGCGCCCGCGCCTGCTTCCAGCTCAAGTACCTCCTCGAGGAGCGCAGGGACGATCTGGCGGAGCTCGTCACCAAGGACAACGGCAAGGCGGCCAAGGACGCCGCCGGAGAGATTCGGCGTGGGATCGAATGCGTCGAGGTCGCGACCGGCATTCCCTCGCTCATGCAGGGCGCGAATCTCGAGGACGTCTCCCGCGGAATCGACTCGGACCTGATCCGGCAGCCGATCGGCGTCTTCGCCGCGATCACGCCGTTCAACTTCCCCTTCATGGTGCCCATGTGGTTCCTGCCGTTCGCCATCGCCTGCGGGAACCCGATCATCCTCAAGCCCTCGGAGCAGGATCCGCTGGCGAGCGAGCTCACCTTCGAGCTCCTCGACAAGATCGGGCTTCCTCCTGGAGTGGTCAGCCTCGTCAACGGCGGTCACGACTCCGTGAACGCGATCCTCGAGCACCCGGGGATCGACGGCGTCTCGTTCGTGGGCTCGACTCCCGTCGCCCGGCACATCTACGAGACCGCAGCCAAGCACGGCAAGCGCGTGCAGGCCCTCGGCGGGGCGAAGAACCACGTCGTCGTCATGCCGGACGCGGAGCTCGAGTCGGCGGTCGACGGTGTGCTCTCGTCGGCCTTCCATGCGGCCGGCCAGCGTTGCCTCGCCAACTCCGTGTGCGTGGCGGTCGGCGCTGCGTACGAGCCGCTCAAGCGCCGCCTGGCGGAGAAGGGCGACGCGATGGTGGTGGGCGAGGGCTCGGATCCGGACGTCGAGGTCGGGCCCGTCATCTCCGGCGCCTCGCGCGAGCGCATCCTCGAGTGGATCGACAGGGGTCTCGCCGAGGGAGGTGAGCTCGTTCTCGACGGACGCGGCAAGGGGACCGACGACGGCCACTTCCTCGGCCCGACGATCATCGAAGCCGATCCCGATTCCGAGCTCGCGAAAGAGGAGATCTTCGGGCCGGTCCTCACCCTCGTGCGGGCGCGGGATCTCGACCACGCCCTCGAGATCATGAACGCATCGCCGAAGGGGAACGCCGCCTCGATCTTCACCACGTCCGGGGGCGCGATGCGGAAGTTCCGCTACCACGCGGAGGCGGGCATGATCGGC
>JBKPFG010000250.1:0-2964 GCA_046728735.1 Actinomycetota bacterium | reverse complement strand
GTCGTGCAGAACTCGGTCGCGCCATTCCTCGGGCAGCCGCTTGAGCATGAACGCGGGGTCGTCGAAGTCCCAGTGGGGATAGTCGGAGGCGAAACAGAGGACGTCGGGGGCGCCCGCGGCCTCGAGCATCTCCCAGAGGAGGTCGTCCCGGCCATCGGTGTGCTCGAGCGGCTGCGTAGAGAAGCGCACGTGCTCGCGCGCGACCTCGCTCGGCTTCCGCTGGAGCCAGGGGGTGTCCGCACGCAGAGCGCGCCAGTTCGTGTCGAGGCGCCAGAGGATCCCCGGCAGCCAGGCCACGCCTCCCTCGATCAGGAGCACCTTGAGGCCCGGCAGGCGCTCGAAGGTCCCGTGCACGAGGAGGGAGACGAGGTGGGCCATCGTGCTGCAGGCCGATCCCAGCGTGTGCCACTCGATGTAGAAGGTGACCGGTCCGGCGCCTCCAGGAGCGGCGGCGATTCCCATGCCCTCGCCGCCCGAGTGGATGGCGACGGGCAAGCCCAGCTCGGCGGCGGCTTCGAAGATCGGCAGGTAGCGCGGCTCCCCGTACGGGCGCTCCGAGCCTCCGCAGAGGAGCACCTGGACGAAGCGGGGATCCTCCGCGACACGCGTGATCTCCCGGGCCGCCTCCTCCGGATCCTGCGCCGGGCAGACGATCGCCCCCCGGAAACGAGGGTCGCGCTCGAGCCAGTCCTCGCGGATCCAGTCGTTGTGCGCCCGCGCGAGGGCCGCGGCGCGGTAAGGGCTCGGCATCAGCGAGACGAGAACGGCGTCGTCGGCGTTGAGCACCCCCGCCGTCGTCCCGCTCGGATCGAGGAGCTCGCGCTGGACCGACTCGGCGTCGCTACCCGGCGGACGGCCGACCGCGGCCAGGTCCTGCCGGTACCACGAGGACGGATGAGTCCACGAGTAGCCCGGAAGCCCGAAGTACGGCTGCCCCCGAAACCAGTCCCGTTGCGCCTCCTCGACGTGCGCGAGCAGCTCCTCGGGATCCCCGATCTGCGGGTGGATGTCGCAGTCGATCATGGGCCTACTTTTTACACGTGGTCGCGGGGGATGGTGAAGCTCCAGTCCCGCGAGAAGAGCTCCTCCCCGTTCTCGCTCACTTCCAGCCGCGTCTCGACCTGAAAGGACTCGCGGTCGCTCGTCATCGAGCTCGTCACCTCCGACAGCATGCTCCAGCCGCCTCTCCCCATGCCCGAGGAGGCGCGGAACTCGACCTTCGCTGAGAGCGGGTCGCCGTCGACGATCGAGTAGGCGCAGTGGCTCGCGTCGGAGGTCTCGAGGTCGGCACCGACGAGCCGTAGCGATCCGCCGAGATCCCAGTCGAAGACCTTCTCGACGAGACCGGTGGCCAGGTCGCGCCGCAGCGTGTGCGCCACCGGGCCCGGGTCCCGCTCCTCGGTCGCGAGTGGAGGCGAGTGCTCCGGCTCGCCGAACGCGGGCAGCTCCTCGTCTTCTGCCCGGGACGGCCGGGCCGGCAGCTCGAGCGAGCCGGAGTGAAGGGTGAGGGTCACCTCCTCGGGCGACGGCCAGAGCCACGGCCAGTAGGCAGGTGAGACTGCCACGCGAATGCGACTGCCGCTCGCGAACGAATGAGCGGTGACGTCCAGCGGGACACGAACCGTGTACAGGGCGCCCGGCTCGAGCGCGCTCGGCTCCTCGTGGCTCTCGCGATGAGCGAGGTTGAGAACGCCGCGTGTTACCAGCGCCGAGGTCCCGTCCTGAAAGACCTCGCAGAGGCGAACGGCAAGGAGCGCCTGCGGCCTGTCCACGGCGAGGTCGAGGTTGACCGCGGGCATCCCCAGGATCTCGAGGGGCTCGGTCAGAGGCTCGAAGTCGAAGGCGAGGGAGAGCGCGTCGTCGGGACGCTGGTCGCCCGGAAGCTCGCCGGCCTGTCCCTCGGCGCACCAGACACCGGACTGCGTGCCCGTCGACTGGACGGCGCGAAGACTTCGCGGTGACGCCAGAGGCAGCTCCCAGGCCCGACGATCGAGGCGCGGGGACGGCCACTCGTCCTCCGCCACCCAGCGTCCCGGCCGAAGGTCGTAGCTCGGGCGCGGCTCGACGGAGTCCTGCATCCAGACGCGGAACATGGGCTCGTCCATGATCCCCGTGTCCATCCCCTTGAGCCAGTGGTCGAACCACCGCACCGACTCCTGGAGGAAGCCAATGCTCGGCCCGGGCAGCGCGTCGTCGGGAAAGGCGTGCGCCCACGGCCCGATGAGCCCCTTCCTGGGCGCGGAGAGGCCTTCGAGCAGCCGGGGCACCGAATTCGTGTAGCCGTCCACGAAGCCGCCGACGGCGTACACGGGACACTCGATCGCGGCGTAGTCCTCGCAGACCGAGCCCTGCTGCCAGTACGAGTCCCGCCGCTGATGCGTGAGCCAGGGCTCGATCCAGGTCGTCAAGGCCTCGAGCCGCTCGAGCCACTGCTCGTGCCAGCCCTCTCCGCTGAGACGAGGGTCGGGCGGCCGCGCCATCCAAGTCAGCATCGAGGAGGCCCAGTGGAGCATGTCGAGCGCGAGGACGCAGCCGCCTCGGTAGTGGACGTCGTCCGCGTAGCGGTCGTCGGAGGAGCAGAGCGTCATGATCGCCTTCAGCGCGGGAGGCCGGTGAGCGGCGATCTGCAACGCGTTGAACCCGCCCCAGGAGATTCCCCACACCCCGACGCCCCCCGAGCACCACGGCTGCTCGGCGAGCCAAGCGATCACTTCGAGCGCGTCCTCCTGCTCCTGCTCCGTGTACTCGTCCTCGAGGATCCCGTCGGATTCACCTGTGCCGCGCATGTCGACCCGCACCGCCGCGTATCCGTGGCCGGCGAGGTAGGGCTGACGCTTGGCGTCGCGGACGGCGGTGCCGTCGACCTTGCGGTAGGGCAAGTACTCGAGCAGCGCCGGGACGGGGTCCGCTTCCGCATCTTCCGGAAGCCAGATCCGCGTGGCCAGCCGGGTGCCGTCCGAGAGG
>JBKPFG010000126.1:0-30731 GCA_046728735.1 Actinomycetota bacterium | reverse complement strand
CTCGCACTGGTGATCGAGACCGGGCGACGGATTCACCCCACCATCACTCCGGAGGATCCGCAGACCCTCGAGCGCATCCTGATCGAGCACTCAAGCTCACTCCATGGCTCCGCTGGAGGCAACCCCTGAGGGGAAGGTCGGGGTCTGAATCCTGGCGGGCCCACTGCAAGTCGGCGCGACTACGTTCAGCGGCATGAGCCGGGCGCTCGAGCGGCTGCACGAAGGAACTGTCGTCGTCGGTGACGGCGGCACGGGCGCGCTCCTGACCGCCGCCGTTCCGCGCTTGCGCTGCCCCGAAGAGGCGAACCTCAAGGCGCCGGAAGCCGTGGTCAAGGTGCATCTCGGCTTCATCCGCGCCGGGGCGGACCTGATCGAGGCGAACACGTTCGGGGCGAACCGGCGCAAGCTCTCCGCCCAGCTCCTCGATGACAGGCTCGAGGAGATCCTCGAGTCGGGCGTGAAGCTCGCCCGCGAGGCGCGAGACGTCTCGGGGTCCGAGGTACTGGTGGCCGGCTCGATCGGGCCGCTCGGCGACCTGGAAGGGAGCCACGGCGCCGAGAACGCCTACGACGTCTTCCACGAGCAGGCCGCGTTGCTCGAGGGCCGCGGGGTCGACCTCTTCATGGTCGAGACCTTCTTCGACCTGGAGGAGCTCGAAACGGCGATCAGAGCAGTCAAGGACGCTTCGTCGGCGCCAATCGTCGCCCAACTCACGTTCGACGAGGACGCAGAGACCCTGGCCGGCGTCTCCGCCCGAGACGCCGTCGAGAAGTTGCAGACGCTCGGCGTCGCCGCCGTGGGTGCGAACTGTGGGGTCGGACCCCAGGCCGCCCTTGCGGCGCTCGCCGAGATGAGCGAGCGTGCCGACGGGATCGCTCTGACCGCGCAGCCGAACGTGGGTCTGCCCAGCCGCTCGGGCGGACGGATCATTTATCCAAACGCGACGCCCGACTATTTCTCCGAGTTCGCGGCGCAGGCGCGTAACCTCGGCGCGCGGATCATCGGCGGTTGCTGCGGGACCACTCCGTCGCAGATCGCCGCCATCCGAGCGGCCGTGGAGGAACTCCGCGAGCCGCGTGTGCCCATGCTGGTCGTCGAGCGCGAGGAGGCGGCTCCGACGCTGCGTCGGGCCGAGAGGTCGCAGCTGCAGCGGAAGCTCGAGGCCGGGGAATGGGTCGTCTCCGTCGAGCTCGACCCGCCCAAGGGGACGAACATGGAGTCGATGCTCCGCTGCGCGGAGCGGCTGAAGGACTCGGGCGCCGTCGACGCAACGGACATCAACGACAACCCGATGGCGCGCGCTCGCCTTTCGGCGCTCATGGCCGCCGTTGCGATCGAGGGAACGATCGGGCTCGAGACGATCCCGCACGTGACACCGCGCGATGCCTCCGTGATGGGCCTCCAGTCCCAGCTGCTCGGCGCGCACGCTGCCGGCGTCCGCAACGTGCTCGCGGTCACCGGCGACCCGCCTCACGTGGGCGATTACCCGGGCTCGAGCGGGGTGTACGAGGTGGATGCCGTCGGCCTGACGGGCCTCGTCACGCGGCTGAACGAGGGCGACGACTACTCCGGCAAGGCGATCGACGCTCCGACCTCGTTCTACGTCGGAGTCGCGGTGAACCCGTCGGCCGAGGACCTCGAGACCGAGCTCGAGCGCTTCCGCGCCAAGGTCGAAGCCGGGGCGCGTTTCGGGATGACGCAGGCGCTTTTTGACATCGCCTACCTCGACAGGTTCCTCGAGAAGCTCGGAGGGAAGTCTCCGCTTCCGCTCCTCGTCGGGATCTGGCCGCTGACGAGTTTCCAGCTCGCTTTCCGGCTCCACAACGAAGTCCCGGGGATCACGATCCCGGAGGAGATCCAGCGCAAGCTCGCGGACGCGGGAGCCGATGCGAAGGCAGTCGGTTTCGAGCTCGCCAGGGAGCTGATGGACGAGGCACGCCGGCGCGCGGCCGGCGTCTACATCATCCCGCCCTTCAAGGAGCCGACGGCAGCCCTTGACCTCCTCAAGGCCTAGCTAGAATCAACTCCATGGCCGAGCTCGGCACCATGCGCGTGAAGAGCGGCCTCGCCGAGATGCTCAAGGGCGGGGTGATCATGGACGTGACGAACGCCGAGCACGCTCGCATTGCCGAGGATGCCGGCGCGGCCGCGGTCATGGCCCTGGAACGCGTCCCCGCCGACATCCGCAAGGAAGGCGGCGTGGCCCGCATGGCCGACCCGACCAAGATCCAGGAGATCCAGGAGGCCGTGTCCATCCCCGTGATGGCGAAGGCGCGGATCGGGCACTTCGTCGAGGCGCAGGTGCTCGAGGCGCTCGAGGTCGACTACATCGACGAGAGCGAAGTGCTGACGCCGGCGGACGAGGAGCACCACATCGACAAGTGGGCGTTTCGCGTGCCGTTCGTGTGCGGGTGCCGCAACCTCGGCGAGGCGCTGCGACGCATCTCGGAGGGCGCGGCGATGATCCGGACGAAGGGGGAGGCGGGCACCGGCGACATCGTCAACGCGGTGCGCCACATGCGGGCCGTCTTTGGCGGCATCCGGCGCCTGCATTCCCTGGCGGAGGACGAGCTCTTCACCGAGGCAAAGGAGCTCGCGGCGCCGTACGAGTACGTCAAGTGGGTGGCCGAGCACGGCCGGCTCCCGGTCGTGACCTTCACTGCGGGCGGCATCGCGACTCCGGCCGATGCGGCTCTCTGCATGCAGCTCGGCGCCGACGGCGTCTTCGTCGGGTCGGGGATCTTCAAGTCGGAGGATCCGATGTCCCGGGCGAAGGCGATCGTCGAGGCGACGACGCATTTCAACGACCCCGAGATCCTGGCCCGGGTCTCTACCGGCCTCGGGGAGGCGATGCGGGGTCTTTCCGCAGCCGGCCTCGCTCCGGAAGAGCTGCTCGAAACGCGCGGCTGGTAGCGAGCCGTCCGGCTCGCCGGTCACCCTCACGGCGTGGAGGCGATCCGCGTCCCCTGGTCGAGCGCTTCCTTCCTGGCGTACCTTGGAGGCTTCACGGTCCTCTTCGCCACGGTGGCGCTACTCGGCATCGAGGCGCAGGACCACGGGCCGGGCGCATTCGTCCTCTGGGCGGCTCTGACCTACGTGGTTCTCAGCGCACTCGCGTTTAGCGCAAAGGGGACCGGCCATCGTGTGATCGCCGGCCTCCTCGCACTCACCTCGGTCGTCGCGTTCGCAGTCTTCGTCGGCTCACTGCTGGACTGGTTCGGGTGGCTCGAGAATCCCAGCACCTCCTTCGAGGGCTTCCACTTCTGGCTGCTCGTGCTCGAGCTCCTGACGTTGCTGGCTGCGCTCTCGGCCTGGCGGATATTCCGCTTCCCGCTCCTCCTCTTCGCCGTGGCGGCGACAGCCTGGGTCTTCGTCACCGACCTCATCTCGAACGGGGGGAACTGGAGCGCGATCGTGACGATCGCGGTCGGGCTCGGTCTCCTCATGGCCGCCGTCGCCGCCGACGCGGGCGAGTCGAGAGTGAGCGGCTTCTGGCTCCATGTCGCCTCCGGCCTGACGATCGGCGGAGGCCTGCTCTGGTTCTTCCACGACGGAGACGTGGACTGGATCCTCGTCGGCCTCGCCGGGCTCGCGTACATCGCCTTCGGCGACCGACTCGAGCGCTCGAGCTGGGTCGTCCTCGGCGCGTGGGGGCTTCTCCAGACGGCCGGCCACTTCGCGGACAAGTGGTCGAGCGTGAGCGAGACGTTCTTTTCCGTCTTCTACGTTTTCCCGTTCCTGTTCGCCTCAGAGAGTTTCGGCGCGACGCACGAGCACCAGTGGCTCGGCCCGCTCATCTTCGCCGCTCTCGGCGCGTTCTTCTTCGTCCTTGCGGTCGTCCTGGCCCGCCGGCGCAGGGACACCATCCCTGCGGCGGAGCTCATCTAGCTCGACTCTAGAATCAGAGGCGTGAGAATCGGAGTTCTTGCGCTGCAGGGCAACTTCCGCGAGCACGTCGCGGTGCTGCGCCGCCTCGGCGTCGAGGTGGTGGAGGTACGCAAGGCGGAGCAGCTGGAGGGGCTCGACGGCCTGATCATCCCGGGCGGGGAATCGACCGCCATCGGTCGACTCCTGCCGCTCTACGGCCTCGAGGACGCCGTCCGGGCTTTCGAGGGGCCCGTCTTCGGAACCTGCGCGGGAATGATCCTGCTCGACCGCAACCACCTCGGCCTCGTCGACCTCGAGGTGGCGCGAAACGCGTACGGACGCCAGGTGGCGAGCTTCGAAGCCGACCTCGCCCTAGCGGACGGCGAGCCTCCGCTCCGGGGCGTGTTCATCCGGGCGCCGCGCGTGACCGAGTACGGCCCGGGCGTCGAGGTGCTCGCGACGCTGGACGGCGAGCCTGTGCTCCTGCGCCAGGGGAAATTCCTCGTTGCGTCCTTCCATCCCGAGCTGACCGACGATGCGCGCGTCCACGAGCTCTTCCTCGACCTGATCCGAGAGGAAACCCATGTCGGGGCATAGCAAGTGGTCTAATCGCGGGGGAACCCCTGGTCCCCCCGCGAGCCCCCTCCTCAAAGGGAAAAGTGTTGTCAGGCCATAGCAAGTGGTCCTCGATCAAGCACAAGAAGGGCGCCGCCGACGCCAAGCGCGGCCAGCTCTTCTCCAAGCTGTCGCGCGCGATCATCGTCGCCGCGAGGGAGGGGGGGCCCGACCCCGACGCCAATGCGACGCTGGCCGCGGCGATCCAGAAGGCCCGCGACAACTCGATGCCGAAGGACAACATCGAGCGCGCCATTGCGCGTGGCTCGGGCGCCGGCGCGGACGCCGAGGCGTACGAGACCGTGACCTACGAGGGCTACGGGCCGGGTGGAGTTGCGGTGCTCGTGGAGGCAGTGACCGACAACCGCAACCGCACAGCTGCGGACGTCCGGTACATCTTCGGGAAGAACGACGGGAACCTGGGCGGGAGCGGCGCCGTCGCGTGGCTCTTCGAGCGCAAGGGCGTGATCCTCGTCCCCTCGACGGAAGACGAGGACGAGGTGATGCTCGCCGCCGCGGACGCCGGCGCCGACGACGTGCAGCTCGAGGGCTCGAGCTACGAGGTGACGACGCCTCCGGACGAGCTCGCCTCAGTGAGGTCGGCGCTCGAGGCGACGGGGATCGAGGTCGATTCGGCGGAGCTGACGATGCTGCCGCGCACGACCGTCGACATCGAGGACGAGGCGGCCGCCCGCAAGCTCCTGCGCCTCATGGACGCGCTGGAGGAGAACGACGACGTCCAGGACGTCTATGCGAATTTCGACATCCCCGAAGGCATTCTGGAAGCGGTCGCCTAAAGTCAGCCGCCTAAAGTCAGCCGCCCAAAGGGGGATACGTCGCCATTCGCGCGATTCCGATATTTGGAAAAGCGTGCGAATCGAAGTGAGTGATCCCGGTCTTCTCGAGGACTTGCGCGGCTATCTTCAGCGCAACGGCTGTCCGAGCGAGCAGGAGAGCGCGGCGACGTTCGAGGTGCGCGTGCTCTGGCCTGCGGAGACCGTCCGCACGGACAACGGCGACCGTCTGAAGATCTTCCGGCACCTGCGTGAATGGTGCGCAGATCATCCCGGAGCCCGCGCCAACATCCTCGGCTAGCCGCTCTGGACGGCGCTCGCAGGATGCAGGCTGCCCAGAGCGCCTAGCCCCTGTCACGGGCAGGTTCTAGGGAGGAACGTCCGCCTCCGTCCCTAACCTCGATGCGTGAAGGTCCTCGGCATCGACCCGGGTACGGCAGCGTGCGGCTACGGCATAGTCCTCGCAAACGGCGTGCGCCTCCAGGCGGTCGAGTTCGGTTGGTGGCAGACCAAGCCACGGCAGCGTCCCGAGCTGCGCTTGAAACGGATCCACGACGCGGTGGCAGAGCTCATCGCCCGGCACGAGCCGGATGCGGTCGCGCTCGAGGAGTCTTTCGTCGGCGCCGACGCCCGCATCGCGCTCTCCGTCGGACAGGCGCGCGGCGCCGTACTCGTCGCCTGCGCCACCGCACGCGTGCCCTGCACCGAGTACGCGCCCGCTAACGTCAAGGCCGCGGTCTGCGGCTATGGGCGGGCCGAGAAGCGCCAGATGCAGCAGATGGTGAAGGCGATCCTCGGCCTTGCCGAGCCACCCGAGTCTCATCACGCAGCCGACGCGCTCGCCGTCGCGATCTGCCACGCGAGCGCGCCGCGGCTCGCCGCGCTCGTGGAGGCGGCCGGGTGATCTCCCGAATCCGTGGACGACCGCTCGCCTGGGACGCCGAGGGCCTCGTCGTGGACGTCGGCGGCGTCGGCTACCGCCTGCTCGCGACCCCGAGCGCCATCCGCTTGGCGGACGGCGCCGACGAGGTCTCGCTCGAGACGCACCTGCACGTGCGCGAGGACGCGTTGCAGCTCTTCGGTTTTGCGGAGCCCGCCGAGCGTGAGCTCTTCGAGCAGCTGCTCGGAGTCAGCGGTGTCGGGCCCAAGGTCGCGCTTGCGATCGTCTCCGGCTACTCGCCCGGCGAGCTCAAGCGCGCGATCGTCCGGGAGGACGCCGACCTCTTCCAGAGCATCCCCGGTATCGGCAAGAAGACGGCGCAGCGGGTCGTCCTCGAGTTGAAGGAGAAGATCACGCCGCTCGCGGCGGTCGAAGCTCCTCATCTCGGCGCCGGCGACGGCCACATCGTCGCTCGTGACGCCCTGGTCGAGCTCGGCTACTCGCTCGCAGAAGCCGAGCAGCGGCTTTCCGACACGGATCCCGACATGCCTCCGGCCGAGCGGGTCCGCCAGGCTCTGAGAGCAGCATGAGCGAGGAGCGGCTGACCACGGCGGTGCTGGCTCCTGAAGAGCAGGACCTCGATGCCTCCCTCCGTCCCCGCCACCTGGCGGACTTCGTCGGTCAGTCTCGGGTGAAGGAGCAGCTCTCCGTCGCCCTCGAGGCGACAAAGGGGAGAGGGGAGGCTCTCGACCACGTGCTCCTCGTCGGGCCTCCGGGGCTCGGCAAGACGAGCCTCGCGTACATCGTCCGGGAGGAGCTCGACGTGGGCATCCGTACGGTCGCCGGCCCCGCGCTCGAGCGCAAGGGGGATCTGGCCGCCATCCTCACCTCGCTCGAGGAGCGAGACGTGCTCTTCGTCGACGAGATCCACCGCCTGAGCCGCGCCGTCGAGGAGATCCTCTATCCAGCGCTGGAGGACTTCCGGCTCGACATCGTCGTCGGCCAGGGCCCCGCAGCGCGCACCCTCACGCTCGACTTGCCTCCCTTCACGCTCGTGGGCGCGACCACGCGAACGGGCCTGCTCACCACGCCTCTTCGCGACCGCTTCGGGATGACCTACCGCCTCGACTACTACGGCATCGAGGACCTCGGGACGATCGTGAGGCGCTCCGCGCGCATCCTCGGCGTCGAGATCCAGGGGGAAGCTGCGGGCGAGATCGCTCGCCGGGCTCGAGGAACGCCCCGCGTCGCCAACCGGATCCTGAGGCGAGTTCGAGACGTGGCGGAAGTGCGTCATGACGGTGCCGTCACCCTCGAGATCGCTCAAGAGGCGCTCGCCCTGCTGGAGGTCGACGAGTCGGGTCTCGAACGCATCGACCGAGAGCTCCTCTCGGCGATCGCGCACAAGTTCGGCGGCGGCCCCGTCGGCCTTTCGACCCTCGCCGTCTCCCTCGGCGAAGAGCCCGACACGATCGAGGACGTCTACGAGCCCTACCTGCTGCAGCTCGGGCTCATCCAGCGGACGCCGCGCGGCCGGATCGTCACCGAGCTCGGCCGCGAGCGCGCGGGCGTCGCCGTTACCGACGAAGCAAGCCTCTTCTAGCGCCTGTATTGCAGCTCGTGCCAGGAAGGCACGGGGGCCAACTCGAGGAGCGCGCGGCCGCCGCGCGGATCGCGGTAGCCGAAGTCGGACTGGTCCTCGTCCCAGGCCACCTCGAGCAGGTTCTCCTTCACGCGATGGTCGAGCCAGGCGCCCCGAAAGATCAATTTTCTGAGCCAGTAGACGAGCGATTCGTCTCCCACGATCGAGACGCGCTCCCAGTTGCGGACGAGGTAGGCGCCCAGCGCGCTGCGGGGCTCCGCGATGTGGCCGTGCGCGGTCAGCTCGACGAGATCGGCGGTCTCTTCCTCCTCGAGCTCGCCGGGCTCGACGAGGCCGAGCTTCACCGCCGCTGCGTTGACGCGCTGCTCGAAGTCGATCGCGTTGAAGCTGAAGCGGTACCCGAGAAACTCCACCACGAAGTCCTCGCCGGAGACGTAGTTGATGGCCTCGCTCATCTGCTCTGAGGATAACGTCCGACCGGGGTCCTAGCCTTTGATCCATGCAGGAGGGCACGTGGAGGCTTCCTCCGTGTCCCCGCCCCGAGGTCGTCGCCCTCTCGACGGAGCTCGGCCTCACCGAGACGACCGCGAGCGTTCTCGTCAGGCGGGGATATGGCGACCCCGAGATGGCGAGGGCTTTTCTCGCTGCGGAGCTCCCTGTTCACGATCCCTTCCTGCTCGGAGACATGAAGGGCGCCTGCGAAGCGATTCACCGCGCCATCCGGGCGGGACGGCGGATTTGCGTGCACGGTGACTACGACGTGGACGGCATCTGCGCCACGGCGCTGGCGGTGCTCGTCCTGCGACAGCTCGGCGCGGAGGTCGACTGGCACCTCCCGAGCCGCTTCGAGGAGGGCTACGGAGTGTCGCGCGAGACGCTGGCGCGTTTCGCGCGAGAGGGAGTCGGCCTTTTGATCACGGTCGATTGCGGCATCACGGCCGTCGATGAGATCGCGGAAGCAAGGGAGGCGGGGCTGGACGTGGTCGTCACGGACCACCACCGTCCGGGCGACAAGCTCCCGGACTGTCCGGTCGTTGCGACGCGACCTTCGGACTATCCCTTCCCTGAGCTCTGCGGCACCGGTGTCGTCTACAAGCTCGCCCAGGCCCTCGGGGCGGAGGGCATCGACAAGCACCTCGATCTCGTGGCGCTGGCGACGGTCGCCGACGTCGTTCCGCTCGTCGATGAGAACCGCGGTCTCGTCACCGCGGGGCTGAAGCTGCTGGCGCGGGCCCAGAAGCCGGGCCCGCGCGCGCTGATGGCCTCGGCGCGGGTCGATCCTGCGCTCGTCGACGCCGGCTCGGTCTCGTTCCGCCTGGCTCCGCGCATCAACGCCGCCGGGCGGTTGGGTCATCCTCGCGCAGCGCTCGATCTCCTCTTGACCGAGGACCCGAAAGAGGCCGAGCGTCTGGCCGCCGAGCTCGAGCGGCTGAACAGGGACCGCCAGGCCGTCGAGGAGCGGATCCTCCACGAGGCGCTCGCCCAAGTCGAGGAATGGCCCGAATCGAAGCGCCGCCGTCGGGGTTATGTCGTCGCCGGCGAGGACTGGCACCGCGGGGTGATCGGAATCGTCGCCTCGAGGCTCGTCGAGCGCTTCCACCGGCCGGTCGTCCTGATCGCGGGCACCGAAGGAGAATGGACCGGCTCGGGCCGATCGATCCCGGCGTTCGACCTGCACGGGGGGCTTGCCGCCTGCGCGGGGCACCTCGAGCGGTGGGGAGGCCACCGGGCCGCAGCCGGGCTCTCGATCAATGAGGAGAACCTGGAGCTCTTCGCCGAGGCCTTCGCCGCCCACGCCGGCGAGGTGCTCTCCGAGGAGGACCTCGTCCCGGTCGCCCGGGTCGACGCCGCCGTCGACGGGCGGGAGCTCACCCTGGGGCTCTGCGAGGAGCTCGCGCAGCTCGCGCCGTTCGGGCTCGGAAACCCGGCCGTGCGGCTGCTGGTCGGCGGCTGTGAGGTTTCCGAGCTCACAGCGGTGGGAGAGGGCGGCAAGCATCTCCGGGTGGGCTTGCGCATGAACGGACGAACGCTTCCGGGCGGAATCGCCTTCGGACGCGGTGGGGACGTCGACAGGCTCCGCAGGCCGACGCTCTACGACGTCGTCTTCAAGCTGACGATCAACCGCTGGAACGGGAGCGAGTCGCCTGAGCTCCGCATCGAGCGCGTCTTCGAGACGCACGAGCAGTACGCACCCCTTCGAGAGCGCCTCGCAGAGGAGTGGTCGCGGGCCCCGGGCTCGCGCAGTGCGAAGGCGCGGGCGGTGTTCGCAGAGCTCGGCGTCGACGAGGGCGCCGCGTGGCGCTCGCTCTTCGAGTCGCCGACATTCCTCTCGGCGCTCGAGACGCCGCTCCCGCTCGCCGCGTAATCCAAAACGGCCGGGGTGTCGAAATACCCCGTAGCTAAGATGGGTTCATGGCGGATCTGGTTCTGACTGCAGCCGCCGAGCGGCACAGCGACCTCTTCGAGGAGCTTCTGGCCGAGGTGGCCGAGTACAACCCCGACGTCGATCGGGAGCTGCTCGAGCGGGCGTTCGTCTTCGCGTCGGGGCGGCACGAGGGCCAGCAGCGCCGGAGTGGGGAGGACTTCATCCTCCACCCGCTCGGCGTCGCCAAGATTCTGGCGGAGCTCGGCCGTGACGACGCCACGCTCGCGGCCGCGCTCATCCACGACACCGTCGAGGACACGCATGCAACCGTGGAGGAGATCCGGGCGGAGTTCGGCGAGGAGGTCGCGAATCTCGTCGAGGGCGTGACGAAGCTGACCCGCATCCAGTTCCAGAGCCGCGAGCAGGCGCAGGCCGAGAACTATCGGAAGATGGTCATGGCGATGGCGGAGGACTACCGCGTCATCCTCATCAAGCTCGCCGACCGGCTCCACAACATGCGCACGATCGAGTACCTGGGCAAGCAAAAGCAGCTGCAGAAAGCCCGTGAGACGCTCGAGGTCTACGCCCCCCTGGCCCACCGGCTCGGAATCCACACCGTCAAATGGGAGCTCGAGGACCTGGCGTTCCAGACGCTGCACCCGCGCAAGTACTCGGAGATCCAGGCGATGGTCAACCAGCGCCGAGGCGACCGGGACAAGTTCGTCCAGAACGCCGGCAAGGTCTTGAACCGCGAGCTCGACAAGGTCGGGATCCCCGCCGAGATCTCCTCGCGCGCGAAGCACTTCTACTCCATCTACGAGAAGATGGCGAAGCGCGGCAAGGAGTTCAACGAGATCTACGACCTGACCGCGATGCGCGTCCTGGTCGACCGTGCGGGCAAGGAAGGGGAGCGCGACTGCTACGGCGCGCTCGGTGTCATCCACTCGCTCTGGAAGCCGATGCCCGGGCGCTTCAAGGACTACATCGCCATGCCCAAGTTCAACATGTACCGCTCCCTGCACACGACCGTGATCGGGCCGGAGGGCAAGCCGCTCGAGATCCAGGTGCGCACGCGCGACATGCACGACACCGCGGAGTACGGGATCGCAGCGCACTGGGTCTACAAGGGCCCGAAGAGCAAGGGGAAGAAGGACGGCGCCGAGCAGCTCGCCTGGATGCAGCAGCTCGCCGAGTGGCAGCGCGAGGAACCGGATCCGCAAGAGTTCAAGCGCGCCTTCCCGGAGCTCGCCTCGGACGAGGTCTACGTCTACACGCCCAAGGGCGAGCTCAAGAACCTTCCCTCGGGCTCGACGCCGATCGACTTCGCGTACTCGGTGCACACCGACGTCGGCCACCGGACCGTGGGCGCGAAGGTGAACGGGCGCATCGTCCCGCTCCATTACCGCCTGCAGACGGGCGACTTCGTCGAGATCCTCACGTCGAAGCAGGCGAGCCGCGGGCCGTCGCGAGACTGGCTCTCGCTCGCAGCCTCCTCGCGCGCGCGCAACAAGATCCGTCAGTGGTTCACACGCGAGACGCGCGAGGAGACCGAGCAGCGGGGCCGTGAGAGCCTGGAGACGAACCTCAAGCAGCACAACCTTCCCTACAAGAAGCTCGCCGGCTCGCAGCTCCTCGCGCAGGTCATTCGCGAGATGGGCTTCAAGAAGGCCGAAGACTTCTACCTCGCGCTCGGCTCCGGCAAGCTCCAGGTCTCGCAGGTCGTCAACAAGCTCCTGCAGCGGCTGAAGACCGAGGAAGGGATCGCAGAGGAGCCGGCCCCGGCGAGGCCGAAGGCGCGCGAGGCGGTCTCGTCGGAGAACTTCGGCATCGTCGTCCCGGGAGTTCAGGACGTGCTCGTGCGCCTCGCGAAGTGCTGCACGCCGGTCCCCGGCGACGACATCGCGGGCTACATCTCCCTCGGCAAGGGAATCACGATCCACCGCCGCGACTGCCCGAACGTGAAGTCGCTGATGCGCAATCCGGAGCGCTTCACCGCCGTGGAGTGGGACGGCGGGGCTTCACAGAGCTTCCGGGTTCAGATCGCCGTCGTCTCCTGGGACCGTCCGCGGCTGCTCGAGGACGTCGCCCGGACGTTCGCCGAGCACGGGGCGAACATCGTCGAGTACGGCGGCCACGTCCAGGATCAGATGGCCAAGAACTGGTACGTCGCCGAGGTCGGCGACATCAAGGCGCTTCGCGGGTTGCTGAACGCACTCCGCAACGTGGACGCAGTCTTCGATGCGTTCCGCGTGACTCCCTCGTAAGGGCGCGTCGACACCGAGCTGACCACGGGTTCGCAATCGGCGAGTACGACCGACGCGTTCGCGTTGACGCTTTTCGCATCACGCCGTCCTAGGAGGATTTGACGAAACATCGGCGACGAGCAACGTTCCGCCAACCCCTCCTAAGCATCAAGCAGCCAGCGCGCCGTCTCCGCGTGTTGCGCCAGGTACTCGCTGTCGAAGCTCCAGGCGACCGTTTGCGCGATCGCCCAGCCGCGGGCGCGCTCGCGGTCGAGGCCTAGCTCGGAGCTGAGCCGGTCGAGTCTCGCTCGAAATGCGCGCTCCGAGTGCCCGAGCTCGAACGAGCGAGCGATCGGCGCCAACGAAAACTCGCGCTCGCCGGCGAGCGGCTTCGGATCGATCGCGAGCCAGGGCTCGCGATCGGCGCGGAGGACGTTGTCGGCGTGCAGGTCCTGATGCAGGAGCACCTGCTCGCCCTGACTGGACGGGAGTTCGTGGAGCGCCCGGAGCGCCGCGTCGAGGAGCCGTCGTTCGAACGGTCGCCCGGAACGTGCCCAGTTCTCGGGCATGCTCTCCGCCCACCAGGCTGCCTCCTCCACGAGTGGGCGAAACGGCCGCCCGGCCGGAACCCAGAGACGCGGGAGGAGGCCGGTGAAGACGTCGAGCGCCGCCTCGGGGCCCGCCTCACGCAGGGAGGTCCCGGGCCGACAGCGTTCCAGCAGGAGCGCCCAGCGCTCGGTGTCGTGCGCGAGGAGCCGCACGGCGCCGTTTCCATCCCAGGTGCGTAGCGCCTCGCCTTCCTGCTCGCTTTCTCGGTGCGGGAAGCAAATCTTGAGGACCGCCTCGCCGCCGTCGGGGAGCAGCGCAGGTGCGGCAAGGGACGCATACGCGTACGGGAAGGGAGTCCCGAGCTCGAGCGACCACTGATCCACGCACTCCTCGACGAGGCCAGGTAGGCGGGCGAGCCAGGCCCGCCCAGCGGCCGTCGTCTCCATCCAGGCGAGCCCTGGGTGCGGTGCGGACATGGTGGGATACTCACTCGTTCGGGGAGGAGTTTCCCTCGTTCGAGGGACGAAATCGCTCATTCGAGGGATCAAGAGGCCCCGTTTCGTCTCCCGAAGAGGGGATACGGCCGCTTGCCCCCTCGGGCACGATCTGTCCGAACCATGCGGGGGATCGCGAAGCAATCGACCGGAAGCCTGAACCCGGCTGCGGCCGCGTTCGAGTTCGTGGTCGTCTGGATGACGATCGCGGGCGTCGCTCTCGCGGGCTGGCCGGGCGAGATCACGGGCGAGGACTGGCTCGCGTTTGCGGTCCTCCTTCCGATCATCGCCGCGGTGCACCCCGTCGGCGCCGAGCGCCAGAAGCACCAGGGCTCCCACCTCTCCCTCGCGCCGATCTTCGCGGCGGTCCTGATCCTGCCCCCGGCGCTGGCCGCGCTCACGATCGCGATCGCCTTCGTGCCTGAGTGGCTGCGCTCACGCCCGCGCTGGTACATCGTCGTTTTCAACGTCGCGAACTTCGTCGGCCCGGCATTGCTCGCTCGAGCGGCCTTCGACTGGCTGCACGGATCCTCCGGGCAGAACTGGGCGCTCGCCGCGCTGGTGGCCATCGCGGTCTTCCTGGCCGTTCACTACGGCCTGCTCGCCGTCATGCTCCGGCTCGCTCGGGGTGTCCGGGCCGCGGACACCGTTCGTCTCGACTGTGTTCTCATCGACGCCGGCCTCGTTTCGCTGGGAGCGCTGACGGCGGCCCTCTGGGACGTCAACCAGGCGCTCGTCGCTCTCACGCTCCTGCCGCTGGCGCTCGCGTATCGGTCGCTCGCGATTCCGGGGCTGATCGAGGCGACGCGTGTCGAGCCGAAGACCGGGCTCTACAACCTGCGCCATTTCACCGCAGTGGTCTCACAAGAACTCGAGCGGGCCAAGCGCTTCGACCGGCCGCTCGCAGTCCTGATGGTGGACGTCGACCACCTGCGGGCCGTGAACACGGCGCATGGGCATCTCGCCGGCGATCGCGCGCTCAAGAACGTCGCCGAGGCGCTCGGGAGAGCGACCCGCGAGTACGACATTTCAGCCCGCTTCGGCGACGACGAGTTCTGCGTCCTCCTCCCGGAGACCGACCTGGAGGGCGCACTGGTGGTGGCCCACCGGATCCGTGCCTTCGTGGAGATGGCAGCGGACCCGCGGATAACCGTCTCGGTCGGGGTTGCGGCCCAACAGGGCGTGGAGCAGACCCCCGAGGACCTGATTGGCCTGGCCGATCGCGCCGCCTATCGCGCGAAGTTCAGCGGGCGGAACAGCGTCGCTGTTCCCCTCGAGGGAGACGCGGTGCAGGAAGCCGAGCGGGTGCTCCTCGACGCCCTCGGCGGCGACGCGGCCTAGGACTCCGCGCGTTCAGAGATCGGGCCAGGCGACACCGCTCGTGTCCCAGCCGACGAGGGTGTGCGCGGAGATGAGAATCGCGACGCGTTCGAGAAAGACCCGATCCTCCGCGTCGAACGCGGCGGGCTGATCCGAGTCGATGTCGATCTCCCCGACGACGCGGCCCTCGTAGGCGATCGGCACGACGATCTCGCTACGAGTGGAGGCGAAGCAGGCGAGATAGCGCTCGTCCGCATTGACGTCGTCGACGACCTCGGTCACGCCGCTGGCGGCTGCGGCGCCGCAAACGCCCTGACCGACCGGAATGCGCACGTGCTCGGTTGCCTGCGACCCTTTCCACGGCCCGAGCACGAGCTCGTCGCCCTCCACGAAGTAGATCCCCACCCACGAGTAGGGCGCGAAGCGGTCGTGGAGGATCTCCACCGTCTGGCGCAGCACCTCGTCCGCCTCGCTCTCGCGGTTGAGGACGCGGTCGATCGCCTCCAGGGCGCCGCTGTAGTCACTCACCGAACGCTCATCGCGGCACCGCGAGCTCGAGGTCGGCGCCCTCGAAGCCGGCGATGACCTCTTTGTAGGTCTCGGGGATAACGGTCGGACAGCGTTCGTCGAGCTCGACGAGAACCATCGTTTGCTCCGCGGTGCACATGAGGAGGTCGTCCTCGACCCGGTAGGCCGCGTATTCATTGGTCATGCTCGAGGTCCCGATGCGCTTCGTGCGCACGAACACCTCGAGGAGGTCGTCGAACCGCGCAGGCGCTTCGTAGACGACATGCGAGGCACGCATGACGAACTCGGATGGGCCCGTGTCGAAGGCCAGGAGCTCGAGATGGCGGTGGTACTCGACGCGCGCATCGTCGAAGTAGGGGAGATACCGCCCGTAGTAGACGATTCCCTGGGCGTCCGTGTCCGAGAACCCGACGCGCGTGAGGGAAGCGAACTTGAACGGCGGCTTGCGATCGGTCGGCCGGCCGAGGTTCATGGGTGGAAATCCTAGCCCCTGGGATCGGTTGCTCTTTTTGGCACGATCTGACAATCTCTCCGCGAATTTCCGGCCGGGAATCCACTGGGGGAGGAGTCATGAGGCAGACGATCTTCTTGGCGTGCGCCTTGGCCTGCGCGCTTTCGCTCTCTACGAGTGCGCTGGCGGGCGGAGACAACGGAAAGCTGAATCTCTACAGCGCGAGGGTCGACGCGGGCCAGGCTGCTGCGCTGTCGCGCTCGGGATACGACATAGCGGCTGTGCATCAGGGTTTCGCCGGCCTCGAGGTTCAGTTGGTCCTGTCTCCGAGTGAGAAAGCCAAGCTCGCGGCTCAGGGCATCTCCGTGAGGCTCGTGCGCGACCGAGCAGGCCATACGGCGCAGCAGCGGGCAGCGCTACAGGCCGCCTCCGGTTTCAACGTCTGGCGCTCCTACGACGAGCCGGGCGGAATCCGGGATGAGCTCTACGCGATCGCGGCGAGCCACCCGGACATCGTGAAGCTCGAAGTGATCGGGCACACGTTGCAGGGCCGGGAGATCATCGCGCTCAAGGTGACCGGGGACGCAAACACGGTCGCCGACGGCACGCGCCCGGACGTCCTCTACATGGGCACGATCCACGCCAGGGAGTGGATCGCGACGGAGGTCGTGCGGCGCGAGCTCCACTACTTCGTCGACAACTACGGCTCGAAGGCCAGCATCACCAATCTCGTGAACACGCGCGAGCTTTGGTTCATGCCGGTCGCCAACCCCGACGGCTACCAGTACACGTTCGACGGCGACCGCCTCTGGCGGAAGAACCTGCGGGATAACGACCACGACGGCCAGATCACCAACGCTGACGGAGTCGACCCCAATCGCAACTACGACATCAAGTGGGGTTTTGACGACGAAGGCTCGTCATCGCAGATCTCCAGCGAGACCTACCGGGGGACGAGGCCCGCTTCGGAGCCGGAGGTGCAGGCCCATCAGGCCCTGATCGACCGTCTCGACTTCAAATTCCTCATCACGTACCACTCGTTCGGACCGCTCCTGCTCTACCCATTCGGCTGGCAGATCCAGACGCCGACCGCGGACGACCCGCTGTACATCGCCTACACCGGGACTGACGCGAATCCGGCGATCACGAAGTCCGATCCTGAAGGGCCCCAGGTCGACCCAGGCGTGGCGGCCGACCTCTACATCACGAACGGCACCACGGACGACTATTCGTACACGAAGACAGGCGCCCTCTCCTGGACGCCTGAGCTCGAGGAAGGCTGCGACGGGTGCGGCTTCGTCTTCCCGGACAACGAGGCGAAGATCCAGGCCGCGTTCGAGCACAACCTTCCCTTCGCGCTCGATCTCGCCAGGTCGGCTCCGCATCCGGCGAATCCGACCTCCCACCTGGGGAACACCGTGGACCCGTTCTATCTCGAGACCTCGAGCATGGACCCGGAGAAGACCAACAACCCCATCAGCGACTTCCGCTTCTCGGTCTCCTATGGCGATCCGCAGAGTGTGCGCGTCCTCGCCAAGCGAAGCCTGGGTGCGGTGACGCTCCGCTACCAGATCAACGGCGGAGCGGTGCAGTCGAAACCGACTGCGGAGTGGGACGGGGGCGAGCGGTATGGGGACACGGGTGACGTCTACTACCGCGTGATGCAGGGTCAGGTGACCGGGACGAAGCCCGGTGACTCCGTGAAGGTGTGGTTTGTCGACACCAGCAACACGGCGGTCCGAAGCGACTCCTTCACCTACACGGCGAAGGTCGAGTCCTCGAACCGCGTGCTTGTCATGGCCGCCGAGGACTACACCGGCCTCTCGGTCGTCTACAAGAAGACCTCCGGGCCGACGTACCTGTCCTACTACCTCAACGCGCTGGCGGCCAACGGGATCGGCGCCGACGTCTACGACGTGGACGCGAACGGGCGTAAGGCCCCGAGCCAGCTCGGCGTCCTCAGCCACTACGCCGCGGTCATCTGGTACACCGGCGACGATCTCATCACTCGCGAGCCCGGGATGGTGCCGGGGACGGCTTCCCGGCTCGCCAACGACGAGATGCTCGCCGTCCGAGCGTTCCTCAACGAGGGCGGGCGCCTCCTCTACACGGGCAAGTACGCCGGCTACGAGCAGGCCTTCGGCTACGAATTCAACATCGAGACGAACGCGCCCTGCGACCCGAATTCGGACGATGACGGCTGCCAGGCTCTCTCGGACGACTTCCAGCAGTACTACCTGGGCGCGTACATCTACAACGACGACGCGGGCATGACTCCGAACGGCAAGATCTACGACATTCTCGGGATCGACACGCCGTTCGAGGACGGCATGTCCTGGTCTATCGGGACTCCGAGCGCCGGTAATCAGGATCACAACGCCTCGTTCATTCCCACGAGCACGCTCCTGCCGCCGGCCCAGTTCCCCGATCAGATCCCGAGCTGGATCTCCGCGAAATTCGACCGGACCGGTGGTCCGTTCGAGCCGCACACCGGCTCGCAGTACATGTACTCGCAGATCGGCGACCAGTCCTGGAAGAGGATCACGCGGACGATCACGGTTCCGGGTGGCGGAGCGACGATGTCCTTCTGGACGTCGTACGACACCGAGGCCGACTGGGACTTCGTCTTCGTCGAGGCGCACACAGTCGGCCAGGATGACTGGACGACGCTGCCCGACCAGAGCGGGCATACGAGCCAGAGCACCGGCCCGAACGATCCCGATCTGGCGAGCTGCCCGGCCGGGTGGGAGGAGATCCACCCGTTCATCACGCATTACCAGACCCACAACGCGGACAACACGTGCACTCCCACCGGCTCGACGGGCGCATGGAACGCGGCCACCGGCAACTCTGGCGGCTGGCAGCAGTGGTCGGTCAACCTCGCGCCGTATGCCGGAAAGCAAGTGGAGATCTCGATCTCGTACGTCAGTGACTGGGCGACGCAGGGACTCGGCGTCTTCGTCGACGACATCGCAGTCTCCACGGGCGAAGGAACGACCTCGTTCGAGAACGACGGGAACGTGCTCGATGGGTGGACCGTGACGGGGCCGCCCGCGGGCAGTGCGCCGAACCCGAACAACTTCGAGGTGCGACCGGCTGGCTCGTTCAAGGAGGGCCCGGTCGTGGCCACGCCCGACACGCTCTACTTCGGCTTCGGCTTCGAGGGAGTCTCGACTCCAGGCGCCCGCAATGCCCTCATGGGGCGGGCGATGGAATACCTCCTCGGCTAGGAGTGAGTTAGGAGACGGGGTCCTCGCCACGGATGACGGCGAGGACCCCGTCTCGCTTGCGCTCCATGAGCTCCTTGTCGAGGGCCTCGAGGTTGAGGCGCAGGAGCGGCTCCGTGTTCGAAGGGCGCACGTTCATGTGCCAGTCCTCGGCCGTGATCGAAAGGCCGTCGAGGTGGGAAACCTCGCCCTCCTCGCCGAAGCGCTCCTTGAGCTCCTGGAGCTTCAAAGGGACGTCGGCGACGGGCGTGTTGATCTCTCCGGTGATGAAGTAGCGCTCCCGATAGGGCCGGAGGAGCTGCGAGAGGGCGGCGCCGCGCTTCGAGACGAGTTCGAGCATGAGCAGCGCCGGGATCGTCCCCGAGTCGGCCTGGTTGAAGTCGCGGAAGTAGTAATGGCCCGAGACCTCCCCGGCGAACACGGCTCCCTCCTCGCGCATCCGGTGCTTGATGAACGCGTGGCCGACGCGGTTCACGAGCGGGATCCCGCCCGCGCGCTCGATCGTGTCCCGGACAGCCCAGCTCGCGCGGACGTCGTAGATGACCTTCGCGCCAGGCTCCTTCTCGAGGATGGACTCGGCGAGAAGTGCAGTCACGAAGTCCCCGGGCACGAACTCACCCGTGTCGTCGACGAAGAAGCAGCGATCGGCGTCGCCGTCGAAGGCGATCCCGAGATCAGACCGCTCCTCCAGCACCTTGGCGACGATGAACTCGCGGTTCTCGGGGAGCAGCGGGTTCGGCTCGTGGTTCGGAAACGTGCCGTCGGGCTCGAAGAAGCAGCGCACCGCGTCGACGGGGATGCGCGCGAGCACCGGCGGGAGCATGGCGCCCGCCATTCCGTTGGCCGCGTCGATGACGATGCGGAGCGGCTCGAACGCCGAGGGGTCGATGAAGGACAGGACGTTTTCGGTGAACTGTGGGTAGATGTCGACCTTTTCCACAGCAGGGGTCAGACCCGAGTGTCCCGAATCGCCATGGCTGGTAAGGCCGAGCGCGCGGTCGCGGATCTCGAGGAGCCCAGAGTCGCCGCCCACGGGGAGCGCGCCCCGGCGCACGATCTTCATGCCCGTGTAGTCCTTCGGGTTGTGCGACGCCGTGACCGTGATGCCACCGTCCAGCTCTAGGTGGCCGACGGCGAAATAGAGCATCTCGGTGCCGATCATCCCGATGTCCACGACCTCCGCGCCCCCGTCGGAGGCTCCTTGCATGGCTGCCTGGGCCATGGAAGGAGAGGAAACCCGCATGTCGCGTCCGACTGCGATTCGCCTCGGCTCGAACTGCTCAACGTAGGCTCGCCCGATCGCGTAGCCGCCCTTCTCGTCGAGCTCCGACGGATAGAGGCCGCGGACGTCGTAGGCCTTGAAGACCTTGGGGTCGAGCGTCACGCGGGCATGCTACGAGCCCACGGGAAGCTCGGCTTCCAGTTGCCTGGTCGCCCGCTCGAGCCAGTCCACGTCGGTGCCGCCGAGCGCTTTCGTGAGCGCCGCGCGAAGGTCGCGCTCGAAGACTGGCGAGGCGCCCCTCTCGAGCACGATGGCTTGGTAGATGTCCCGCTCGCGACCGAGCGCGAATCGGGCGTGAAGGCGGCGAACATAGACACCCCGGCCACCTGGGCCCTCGATCTCCATGCCGCCGGGACGGTCCGGTGGAGGGCCGAATCCGAGCTTCTCCGACGGGGGCACCGAAACCTTGACACCCTGTCGTGAGAGCATCGTCGCCAGAGGGTTGTTCGGGAAGATGGCCCCGTGCCTCGCATACCCCACCGCGAGACCGCTCTCGCGCCCGCAGCGGGCACAGCGCGTGCGAGCGGCCCAACGACCGCTGAGCGCGTCCACGTAGTCGATCAGCTCATCGACGTGACCGAACGGCGGCTGCCACCAGCAGCGCCAGCGGCGCAGGGTCAGGCGGGCCACGCTTCGGCGAGCTTCTGCCTGGTTGCCTCCAGAGCCTCGGGCAGCACCTTCACGTCGGCGAGGACCGGCATGAAGTTCGTGTCGCCCGCCCAGCGTGGAACAACGTGCAGATGGACGTGGTCGACCACGCCCGCGCCCGCGATCCGTCCCAGGTTCCAACCGACGTTGAAGCCCTGGGGCCGCATGGTCTCGGCCAGCGCCGCGAGCCCGGCCGCGGCGAGCTGGTGGACTTCGAGCGCCTCCTCGGCCTCGAGGTCCCCGAACTCGCCCTCGTGGCGGTTGGGAGCCACCATCAGATGACCCGATGCGTACGGATACCTGTTTAAGACGACGAAAGCGCGCTTTCCGCGGTGGACGACGAGACTTTTCTCGTCGTCTCCGTCACGGGCGCGGCAGAAGACGCACCCGTCCTGCTCGTCCGCGCTCTCGATGTACTCGAGGCGCCAGGGCGCCCAGAGTTGCTTCACAGGCTCCTCCCTTGCGAGTCACTTTCGCGTCGGGGCGCGGGAGGGCCGAGCAAGGGTGGGCCGATCAAAGCCAGCGGCGCCAGCGGAAGACGCCGATGGCCGTGAGGAAGAGGGCGACCATCGCAGAAACGGTCGCGATGAAGCCAGGCGAAGCGAAGCCCCAATTCATCCCGAAGATTCCCGAGATGAGAGTCAGCGGCAGGAAGATGACCGAGAAGACCGTGAGGATTTGCAGGCGGTACTGCTGGCGGTGTGAGATGATCGACTCGTTCGTCTGCTCGAGCGCTTCCACGACCTCTTTGTAGTTGTCCAGCAGGTCCCAGATCCGCTCGCCTGCATCGACGATGTCGTCGAAGTAGAGCTCCAGATCCTCCGGCAGGAAGCGCTGCGTGTAGCGCTCGAGCGACCGCAAGGTCGCACGTTCGGGCTTGATGATCTTCCGGTAGGCGATGATCTCCTGCTTCGCGTTGGAGATGTCCCGGACGATCTCCTCCGAGCGACCCTCGAAGAGGTCGTCCTCGATCGCGTCGAGCTTCCAGCCGATCTTGTCGAGGATCGGGAAGCAGTAGTCGAAGAGGTCGTCGAGTACGTGGTAGAGGAGATAGCCCGGCCCCTTCGAGAACATCTCGTCACGGAGCTCTTCGTCGTCCTGGCAGCGATTGAAGAGGTACGTGACGGGGAGGAGCTCGGCGTTCGGGAGCGTGATCAGGAAGCCGGGGCCGATGAAGACGTCGAGCTCGGCCGCGTTCAGACGCTGGACAGCCTTGTCGTAGATAGGGAAGTGGAGGACGACGAAGAGGTAGGACTCGTACTCGTCGATCTTCGGGCGCTGGCGCTTCGAGAGAACGTCCTCGATGTCGAGCTCGTGGAAGCCGAAGCGCTCGGCGAGGAGGGCCGCCTCGAGCGGTCCGGGCTGGTCGACGTGGATCCAGGTGAGGCCGTTAGCGGCGAGCTCGGCGATGCGCGGCTCGAGGGACTCGACGACCTCCCCGGAGGGCCCCCGGGTCCGTCCACGCCTGATGCGGGGAAGAGTCGGCCTTGCCATAAGTACTTAGGGGGTCGTCGAGTCGCATTCCGAGTACGTGATTTTACCCGCAAACCCTGTTTCGACCGCGAGAAATCTAAGCTTACGCTCGATTTCTCGCGGGGAACTCGTTCGCTCGGAGGGCATCGGTTCCTCCGCGGAAAAACGCGCGTAAGCGGTGATTTTCCGCGGGAAAATGCGCCTGGCAGGATTCGAACCTGCGACCTTGCGCTCCGGAGGCGCACGCTCTATCCCCTGAGCTACAGGCGCCGAGGGTCGTAGTCTACCGCCGTGCGATTGACGCATCGTCCGGCAACTCTGCGCCTCGAGGAGCCCTTCACGATCTCCCGTTCCACCGACGTGGAAGTCGAGGAGATCTTCGTCGAGCTCGACCTCGACGGCGTGGTCGGGTACGGCGAGGCCTCGCCGCAAGACGTGTACGGGGAGAGCGTCGACTCGGCCTCCGCCTTCCTCGACGAGGCCGAGAGCCTGCTCGGGGACGACCCCTTCGCCCTTGCGGTGATCGAACGCCGCTTCGCGGAAGTGCCCGGCGAGATGGCCGCCAAGGCGGCGCTCGACTCGGCGCTCCACGACCTGTGCGGCAAGGTGACCGGGCAGCCCGTCTGGCGTCTGCTCGGGCTCGAGCGGGCGGGCCCGCCGACGTCGTGGACGATCTGGCTCGGAGATCCGGACGACATGGCCCGGCGGACCGAGCGCGTCGGAAAACGGTTTCGCCGGCTGAAGCTCAAGCTCGGCGCGCGCGACGGCCTCGACGTCGAGCGTGTGCGCGCGGTGCGGTCGGTGACCGACCTCCCGCTGCAGGTGGACGTGAACGAGTACTGGGAGATCGACGAGGCGCTCGAGAACGTCAAGGCGCTCGCCGACCTGGGCGTCCAGTACGTCGAGCAGCCCTTGCCGGCGGGTCACCCCGAAGGCGCGCGGCTGAAGAAGGAGTCGCCGCTCCCAATCTACGTGGACGAGGACGTCCACACCGCCGGAGACGTCCGTGAGGCGGCGCAGCGCGCTCACGGGGTCAACATCAAGCTCGCGAAGTCCGGCGGGATACGCGAGGCCATTCGAATCGCGCACGCGGCCCGCGCTCTCGAGCTCGGAGTGATGCTCGGGTGCATGGTCGAGTCGAGCCTGGCGATCGCGGCCGCCTGCCAGGTAGCGAGCCTCTGTGACCATGTCGACCTCGACGGAAACCTGCTCCTGGCCGACGATCCCTGGGAGGGAGTCGAGCTCGCCGACGGCGTGCAGCTTCCATCCCTCGAGCCTGGCCTCGGTGTCACTCGTGCCTCCGGGGCTTCGGTCGCCAGGGAGGCGAGCGGGCAGCGCGCGGGACAGCACGAATGAGTGCGGCCAAGCGATTCCCGCGAAGTCTCCTGCCGCGAGCGGCGTCAGGCCGGGCCGGAGCCAGGCTCCGCCCGGCTTAGGCGGCCGGCCAGTGGCGCGAGAGAAGCGGTATCTCGTCCTAGCTGAAGGCCGGGCGCTCGACCCGCATTACGGGAAGACAGCCCGGGGCGTCATCCTCTACGGGCCCGACCCCGTCGTCGCGGTGGTCGACTCCGAGAGCGCGGGCGCCGAGGTCGAAGGAGTTCCCGTCGTCGCTTCGGTGGCCGCAGCGTTGGAGCTCGAGCCTCGGCCGACGACGGCGCTCGTCGGGGTCGCCCTTGCCGGAGGGCGGCTGCCACCCGAGTGGCGCGCGATGCTCGAGGAGGTGCTCGCCGCGGGGCTCGATCTCGAGTCGGGCATGCACGAGTTCCTCTCCGAGGATTCCGAGCTCGCCGCCCTGGCCGCGAGGAACGGCGTGAGCATTCGCGATCTTCGCAAGCCGCCGGACGACCTCAGTGTCCCCACGGGCGAGAACCTCACGCATGAGGCAGCGGTCGTCCTCACCGTGGGCTCCGATTGCGCGGTCGGGAAGAAGACCGTGGCCGTGGAGCTCGACCGCGAAGCGCGGGCGCGCGGCCTGCGATCGGTCTTCGTCCCCACGGGGCAGACGGGGATCGCGATCGCAGGTTGGGGGATCGCCGTGGACGCCGTCGTCGCCGACTTCCTGGCGGGCGCGGCCGAGCGGCTCGTCGTCGAGGGAGCCAAACGCGGGAACCTGCTCTTCGTCGAGGGACAGGGATCGATCGTCCACCCGCAGTTCTCCGGGGTGACGCTGGGTCTCTACCACGGCAGCGCGCCGCACCTCCTCGTGCTCTGCCACAAGGCGGGAGCGTGCGAGATCGAGGGGTCTCCCGGCCACAGGATCCCTCCGCTCAGCGAGCTCGTCAGCCTTCACGAGGCTCTTGCTCTGCCCGCGCGGCCGGCGAGAGTGGCTGCGATCGCGCTCAACACCTACGGCCAGGACAAGGCTGAGGCCCGACGGGCGGTCGCAGAGGTCGCGGAGGAGACGGGCCTGCCGGCCGACGACCCTGTCCGTTTCGGCGCTGGATCGCTTTTAGACGTTGTACTCGACCGGCTTCCCTCAGATATAACGAGCACGTGACCGATCCCCGTGTGACGCGGCTCGGCAAGCTGATCGTCGAGTACTCCCTGGAGCTCCAGCCCGGCCAGATCTTCCGAATCGACGGGCCGGACGTCGCGTCGCCGCTCATCCTGTCGCTGTACCGAGCCGCCCTGGCGGTCGGCGCGTTCCCGTATTCGACGGTATCCGTCGACGGGCTCCTGGAGACGCTCCTCGCCGCAGGGAGCGAGGAGCAGCTGACCCATGTCTCGCCCCTCCAGCTGCACGAGATCGACACGATCGACGCGCTGGCCACCGTCTGGTCCGAGACCAACACGCGCTCGCTCACCCGCGTCGATCCCGGGCGCCACGCGCGCTTCCTGAAAGCGCAGCGCCAGCTCTCGAACCGCCGCTGGGAGCGCATCTCGGCCGGCGAGCTTCGATGGTGCGGGCTGCTGTATCCCACGAACGCGCACGCGCAGGACGCCGACATGTCGCTCGGCGCCTACGAAGACTTCGTTTACAGCGCGTGCCACGTCGACGAGGACGATCCCGCAGCCCACTGGCGGCTCGTCGCAGCCTCGCTGAACAACATCGCCGAGGGGCTCGAGTCGGTGCGCCAGCTTCGGATCGTCGGGCCCGACACGGATCTGGTGGTCGGCGTCGAGGGCCGGAAGTGGATCTCGGCCGAGGGCAGATACAACATGCCCGACGGAGAGGTCTTCACGAGCCCTTCGGAGACCGAGACCGAGGGCGAGATCCGCTACACGTTCCCCGCCATCTACCACGGGCGCGAGGTGGAGGACATCAGGCTCCGCTTCGAGGGGGGCCGGGTGGTCGCCGCCGAAGCCGCTCGGGGCGACGAGTACCTGAGCTCGCTCCTCGACATGGACGAGGGGGCGCGGGTGCTCGGCGAGGTCGCCTTCGGCCTCAACTACGAGATCGACCGCTTCACACGGAACATCCTCTTCGACGAGAAGATCGGTGGGACGATGCACCTCGCCCTTGGATCGGCGTTTCCCCAGGCCGGGGGGTCGAACACCTCGGGCCTGCACTGGGACATGATCTGCGACCTCCGCGCTGACGGGGAGGTCTACGCGGACGGCGAGCTCATCTGGAAAGCCGGGCGGTTCCTCCGCGATCCGGAGCCCGCGGCGCCCGAGCCCGTCAAGGCCGCCGAGCATGGCTGATCCGCGCGTCGGCCGGCTCGCAGACGTTCTCGTCGACTATTCGACCGGAGTGGAGCCGGGACAGCTCGTGCTGCTCGAGACGACCCCCCTGGCCACGCCTCTCCTGCGCGAGGTCTACCGGCGCGTGCTCGCCGCCGGGGCGCACCCGCAGGTTCGACTCGCTCTCGACGGTGCGACGGAAGCACTCCTCTCCCAGGGCTCGGACGAGCAGCTGGAATGGGTGAATCCCATGCGCCGGGAAGACTTCGAGCAGGTCGACATCCGCATCGCCGTCGAGGCGGGATGGAACACACGCGAGCTGACAGGCGTGGAGCCTGCCCGCCAGGCTCGCTATTCACTGGCTCGAGAGAGTCTCCGTGAGCGCTACCTCGAGCGCTCGCGCCTGGGCGAGCTGCGCTCCGTCGTCACTGCCTTCCCGACGCTGGCTTCCGCTCAGGACGCCGAGATGTCGCTCGACGACTACGAGGACTTCGTCTACCGAGCCGGTCTCCTGGATCAGGACGACCCGGTGGCGGCCTGGCGCGCCCTCGGGGAGCGCCTGGGCCGGTTGGCCGCGTGGCTCGGCGAGCGGCGGGAGATCCGCGTCGTGGCGGAAGGGACGGACCTCAGCCTCGGTGTCGCCGGTCGCACCTGGATTCCCTGCGACGGCAAGGAGAACTTCCCCGACGGCGAGGTCTTCACGGGCCCCGAGGAGGAGAGCGCGGAGGGCCACGTCTCCTTCAGCTACCCGGCCTCGTTCGGCGGTCGCAGGATTCGCGGGATCCGGCTGCGCTTCGAGCGGGGAGAGGTCGTCGAGGCGACCGCGGACGAGGGCCAGCCGTTCCTCGAGGAGATGCTGGCGATGGACGACGGCTCGAAGCGTGTCGGAGAGTTCGCCTTCGGGATGAACGAGGCGGTCCGGGAATTCACCGGGCACACCCTCTACGACGAGAAGATCGGCGGCACGGTCCATCTCGCGCTCGGCATGTCCTACCCTGAGAGCGGCGGAGTGAACCAGTCGGCGCTGCACTGGGATCTCGTCTGCGACCTGCGCTCGGGCAGCGAGGTCTACGCGGACGGAGAGCTCGTCTACCGGGACGGAGAGTTCCTGGCAGACCTGTCCTGATCGCCCTCATCGGAGATACGCATCTGCCTCGAGGCGCGCGGCGTCTGCCCGAGGGGTGCCTCCGCGTCCTCGCGCGCGCCGACCTCATTCTCCACACCGGTGACTTCACCGCGGCATCCGTGTTGGACGAGCTCGAAGCGTTCGCTCCTGTCGCCGCCGTGCACGGGAACATGGACGAGCCGACACTGCGGGCCGCGTTGCCGGGCAGGCGCGTCGTTGAGGCGGAGGGCCTCGTGATCGGGCTCGTCCACGATGCAGGCGGCGCCGCGAGCAGGCACGAGCGTCTCCAGGCGCTCTTCCCCGGTTGCGACGTGATCGTCTACGGGCACACCCATCTGCCCGAGGTCTCGCGCGTGGGGGAGACGTGGATCCTGAATCCCGGGAGCCCGACCGAGCGCCGCCGCGCGCCGGAGCACACGATCGTCGTTCTCGAGGACGGAGAGCCGACGCTCGTGACGATCTCCGCCTGACGTCCGGACGGTTCTGTACTATACGAACATATGTTCGGTCACCTTGTCAAAACCGCCCTGCTTCTGGCCTTGATCCTCGTCGCCGCCGCACTGACGGCCCGTCCCTCGAGCGGCGCGGGACGGGAGGCGCGCTACGTCGTTCGCCCGGGAGACACCCTCTGGGGCATCGCCGCCGACCGCTACGCAGGGGATCCGCGCAAGGCGGTCTGGCGGATCTCCGAGCGGAACGGCCTCGCCGGCGGAGTGCTACAACCCGGAACCGTGCTCTATCTGCCGCAGTGACCCGAGTTTAGGTGGCTAGCTGGCGATGAGCGCGGTGGCCTCGGCGATTCCGAAATCGCCGGGCCGCTTGCGCACGGCCTCGAAGAACGCGTCCACGACGTCGGGCACGAACTGGGAGCCCCGGCAAGCCTGGACTTCCGCGAGGGCGTCCTCTGTCGACAGCGCGCGCTGGTAGGGGCGCTCGATGGTCATCGCGTCCCACGCGTCGGCAAGGCCGGCGATCGCCGCAGCGAGCGGGATCTCCTCGGCTGCCAGGCCGTCCGGATAGCCGCGCCCGTCCCAGCGCTCGTGGTGGTGCCTGATGATCGGCACCGAGTCGCTGAGGCGGCTGAACTTGCCCACGATGCGGGCACCCTCCGCCGAGTGGCGCTTCATCAGCTCGAATTCTTCATCGGTGAGGCGGCCGGGCTTCGTCAGGAGGGCATCCGGGATGGCGATCTTGCCGATGTCGTGGAAGAGCCCGCCGTACCGGAGGGCGTCGAGCTCCTTGATCGTGAGCCCCGCCTCCTTCCCGATCGAGAGGGAGATTCGCTGCACCCGCAATGAATGGCCGGCCGTGTAGGGGTCCTTCGCTTCCACGGTCGCGTTCAGCGTTTCGATTGCCTCGAGCGAGCTCTCTTCGAGCCGGCGATAGGAGTCGCTCAGGGCGACGGAGCGCTCGCGCAGGGTGTTCGTCTGCCGGCGAAGGGTGCTGGAGGCGCTCCGGGCGAGCACGACGAGGAGGGCCCAGAGGAGGAGGAAGACGGCGCCGATCGCGGTCCAGAGCTCCCGCCTGCGGTCCGCGATCGAGGCCTCGAGCGGCGAAGCGTCGGCGTAGACCTCGTAGGCCCCGATCACCTTGTCGGAGTCCGAGAAGAGCGGTGCGTACACCTCGAGGACGCTGTCGACGGGAAGCTTCGCCTCGACTGCGTCCTCGGCCTCCGCGAGGTCCTCGAGCCCGCCCTCAGCCTCTCCCGTCTGGATGACCTCCTCGAGGTCCGTACCGAGCGGAAAGCGCTTGCCGATGCGCTCGGGCGCGAGCGAGGCCCAGGCGAGGACGCCGTCGCGGCGCCAGACCTTGACGCTCAGGATGTCGGGCCGTCCGGCGAGGCCCCGGCGGACGATTCCCGTCACGTCTTCTCCGACGTGCACGTCGTCTCCTTCCACGAGCCTAGGGGAGAGGACGCCGTTCGTGTATTCCGAGAGCGACCTCTTCGCATCGTCGACGGCCTGGTCGCGGAGGGCTCCGGTCATGATCGAGCCGAGGATGATTCCTCCGGCTGCCAGAACGATCGCAGCCACGCCGACGAGAGCCCACAGGAGCGTGAGCGAGCGCGCCACTCGCTGGGTCATCGTCACACGCGCCACTACCTCACCTGGAATCGGACTTCTCGCGCGCCGACTTGAGTCCTGCGCCGCCCGGGAGGGTTGGGCGGAAGGTTGCTCGTCGTCGGGACGCGCTGGTCGTTCCAACGCGTCCGCGTTCAAAGAGACAGGGCGTCCTCGTATCGACGCTAGATACGGGGGCGACTCGTCTGACTGAACGCGGATGCGTTGGGGCGCAGCGCGCACGCGACGCCACAGGCGATATTTCGTCCAACCCTCCTAGACTTGGCGCGTGGACCTCGACATCGTCTTCCTCGGAACCTCGGGCTCCGTTCCCACCGCGAGGCGTGGCCTGGCGGGCACGCTCGTGCGCCGGGGGGGCGATCGCATCCTCGTCGACTGCGGCGAGGGCACTCAGCGGCAGCTGCTGCGCTCGTCCGTCGGGCTCGTGGAGTTGCAGGAGATCTTCCTCACCCACTACCACGCCGACCACTACCTCGGCCTGCCCGGGATGCTGAAGACCTTCGCGCTCAGGGGCCGCGAGCTGCCGCTCACGGTCTACGGGCCGCCGGGACTCAAGGATCTCTTCGGCGTCCTGCGGCGGATCTTCGGGAAGCTGACCTATGAAGTGGAGCTCAGGGAGCTCCAGCCGGGGGAGGCGCTCGCGCGCGGGGACCACAGGATCTTCGCCTTCGCGGTCGAGCACGGCGTCACCTCGAACGGCTACTGCCTGATCGAGGAGCCGCGGCCGGGTCGCTTCGACGTCGAGACGGCCCGCGAGCTGGGCGTCCCCCAGGGCCCGCTCTTCGGGCGCCTGCAGGCGGGCGAGACCGTCGAGCTTCCGGGCGGCGGCTCCGTGGCACCCGAGCAGGTTCTCGGGCCTCCGCGCGCCGGGCGGAAGATCGTTCTCGCAGGCGATACCCGTCCCGGCCGGGAGGTGCTCGAGGCCGCCCGCGACGCGGACGTTCTCGTTCACGAGGCGACGTTCGCGAGCGAAGAGGGCGCGCGTGCCGAGGAGACGCTGCATGCGACGGCGGCAGGAGCGGCCGAGCTCGCGAAGGCGGCCGGCGTCAAGATGCTCGCCCTCACGCACCTCTCCAACCGCTATTTCGGGCCGGAAATCGCCCGTGAGGCGCGGGCGGTCTTCGCCGAGACGGTCGTGCCGCGGGACTTCGATATCATCGACGTCCGCTTTCCGGAGCGGGGTGGACCGCGCCTCGTCAAGGGTGGGGCGCTCGGCAAGCGCGAGGAGGCCGACTCGCATGGAGGGGATGGTTCAGGTGGTGGTGGCGGGGGACCTCGCGGAGGCCGAGGAGATTCAGACGATCCTGAACTCGGCCGGGATCCGGTCGGAGCTCGAGCCGGCGGTCGAGCACCATCCGACGCAGCTCGATGACGCTCCGCAGAAGATCCTCGTTCCGGAGGGCTCCCTCGAGGACGCCCAGCACGCGATCGAGGCCATGACCGACCCCGGCGAGCTCACGGAGGACTAACGGCGCTGGGCGGCCGGGCAAATACGCGTCCGCGTTCAAAATAGGCGTCCGCGTTCAGTTAGACGCCGCGGCAGGATGTTCACTCGCGGACC
>JBKPFG010000023.1:0-2791 GCA_046728735.1 Actinomycetota bacterium | reverse complement strand
GCGCTCCCGCTTGTGCGTCTCGGTAGCCCGGTTGCAGCGCCGGTGCTCTGGACCTGCGTAGACCGTCCGCTCCGTCCCATCGACGTGCCCGAGGTCCCAGGGCTCGCCGGGAAGAATCCGCTCGCCGCAACGAGCGCATCTGACCATCCCGGCCTCGACGGTGGCGCTCGACGCCGAGACGGTGGAGGTTCTCCGCAAGCACCGCGATGTACAGCTGACCGAGCGCGTGTTTGCGGCTGGAGCCTACGTCGTCCGCGATCTCGTCTTCGCCGACGAGCTTGGCGACCCGATTCACCCGCAACGGCACTGAGTCATTCACACGGCTGCGCAAGGCCGCCAGTCCGCCGACTGGAACGCTGCACGTTCTCCGTCACACGGCTGCGACGCTTGCGCTCACGGCGGGCGTTCCCGTCCACATCGTTGCCGCACGAGCTTGGAGACAGGGCGGAGACGATCCTCGCGACTTACGCGCACCTGTTGCCGCAGTCAGACGAGCTTGCTGCCGAGACGGTGGCCGCAGCGCTGGTGAGCAAATCGTGAGCAAGCGAGGCGCGAACCCGCATGAACGCGAAGGATTGCTAAAAGAGCTGGTTCTCGCCGGCGAAGATGGCGGAGACCGACTCGTCCGAGAAGACGTTCTTGATCGTGTCCGCGAGGAGGAGCGAGACCGTCAGGGGCGGCGGCAGGTTGTCCGGCCGGTCGAGCGGGTTCATGGGCACCGTGTCGGTGACGGCGATCTCGCGCAGCTCGCTTTTGCCCAGCTTCTCGAACGCGCTCTCGGGGATGAGTGCGTGCGTCGCGCAGGCGTAGACCTCCGTCGCGCCCTGCTCCCGGAGCGCGTGCGCGCCGGAGACGAGCGTGCCGCCGGTGACGATGATGTCGTCGGTCATGATCGCGGTCTTGCCGGCGACCCGGCCGCTCACCTCGGTCACGGCGGCGACGTCGTGGGCCGGTCGCGTCTTGCGCATGAGCGCGAACTCGGCCTCGAGCATCTCGGCGAACTTCGTCGCCATCTTGGCGCGACCCGGGTCGGGCGAGACGACCACGACTCCCTCGCCGTAGAGCCCCTTGTCGCGGTAGTACTGGGCGAAGAGCGGCAGGGCGGTCATGTGGTCGACCGGCACGTTGAAGAAGCCCTGGATCTGACCGGCGTGGAGGTCCATCGTCAGGACGCGGTCGACGCCGGCCGCCTCGAGCATGTCGGCGACGAGCCGGGCTGTGATCGGCTCCCGCGGCGAGGATTTCTTGTCCTGGCGCGAGTAAGGGAACCAGGGCATGACGGCGGTGATGCGGTTGGCCGAGGCCAGCTTCGCGGCCTGGATCATGATCACGAGCTCGAGCAGGTGGTCGTTCGTGGCCCTGCTGTGGCAGGACTGGACGATGAAGACGTCCGCGCCGCGGATCGACTCGCGGAAGCGACAGTAGGTCTCCCCGTTCTCGAAGGTCTCGAGCTCGACCTCTCCCAGCTCGATGTTGAGCTGGTCGGCGATCTTGAACGCGAGGTCCGGGTTCGAACGGCCGGAGAAGAGCATCAGCTTCCCCGAGGGCCCGCGCTCGATCCAGCGGCCGCGCTCGCCGCTCGGCTGGGTCACTTGCATCTCCGGCATCTCGAGACCCGGGAGCCTGGTGAGCTCAGTCGTTCCGCTTTCCACCATGCTTGTCCTTGTTGACCTGTCGCGCCCGCGCGATCGCCAACGCTCCCGCAGGGACGTCTTCCGTGATCGTTGATCCTGCTCCGATCCAAGCATCGTCGCCAATCTCGACGGGCGCAACAAACACATTGTCGCTGCCGGTATGGACGTTGCGGCCGATCACCGTTCGGTGTTTCCCGCCCTCGGGGAGCTCAGGCCGGTAATTGGCGGTGATTGCGCCCGCTGCGATGTTCGTGTCCTCGCCGATCTCGGCGTCACCGATGTAGGAGAGGTGGGGCACCTTGGTCCTACCCCCGATGCTGGAGTTCTTCACCTCGACGAAGGCCCCGACCTTGGCACCCGCGCCGAGCACCGTTCCGGGCCGGAGGTACGCGAAGGGCCCCACGGCTGCCTCGGGGCCCACCTCGGCGTCGACGAGCACCGCGTGCGGGCCCACCTGGGCTCCTCCGCGGATGACCGTTCGTCCCCGGAGGACGGTGAAGGGATGGATGACCGCATCGGGCTCGATCTCCACCGGCTCCTCGATCCATGTCGTGGCCGGGTCGACGATCGTCACGCCGGCGAGCATGTGCTTCTCGAGCAGGCGGTCGCGCAGCTCCGACGCCGCCTGCGCCAGCTCAGCCCTGTTGTTGATGCCGAGGCCCACGATCGGGTCCGGCGCACGGTACACGGCTCCGCGCTTCCCGTCAGCGACGATCTCGCCGACCGCGTCGGTGAGATAGAGCTCGCCCTGCGCGTTCTCGTGCTCGAGGCCGGCGAGCGCGGGCCAGAGATCGTCCGAGGAGAAGACGTAGATCGAGGTGTTCAGCTCCCGCACGGCCAGCTCGTCGGGGCTCGCGTCGCCCTCCTCGACGATGGCGCGGAGGTTGCCCCTCTCGTCGCGGAGCACGCGGCCGTAGGGGAGCGGCTCCGGAGGCTCGATCGAGAGTACGGTCACGGCTGCCTCCGCTCGCTGCTGCTCGGCGAGCAGGTCACGGAGCACTTCCGCGGTCAAGAGCGGTGCTGCTCCGTCGAGGACGAGGACGTCACCGGAGAAGCCAGCGAGTGTCGATTCGGCGGCCGCGACGGCGTCACCCGTTCCGCGCGGCTCGGCCTGAAGGGCTAACTCGACGCCCTCGGGAAGGGTACCCGCGACTTCG
>JBKPFG010000103.1:0-1576 GCA_046728735.1 Actinomycetota bacterium | reverse complement strand
CTGCACAACGGCGACCTCGGCATCGAGGCTGTGTTCGGCGTGACCGACGGCGGCGGGAACAAAGCGCACGGCAACGGCAACCCCGCCCAGTGCACGAACGTCGCATGTGGGTAGACCAGAGTCGGAGCTGGGCGAGACCCCCGGTGGGCGGCTGCGGACGATCGCGCCTGCGCTGCTGGCACTCCCCCTGAGAGGCCTGTACGACCTCGCAGGCATACGCGGGCACTTCGGCCGGCGGCTGCCTGCTCACGCTCTGAGAGCAATGCCACCCGATCGTCGAGCGCGAAGCGGTCCCCTCGGAAGGGTTCTCAGATAACCCGCAGCTGAGAAAACAACCCGCGCGCGAACCCATCCCTCTTTCAGCCGACAAGCTGGGTTCGAAAGTCCGGGCGAATGGTCATCCAAGCCTGGATGTGAGGCCCAATGGCCGTTCGCAACTGTTCATTTGGCAAACGCCGCGGCGGCGAACAAACTCGTCGATCACGCGGGGGCAATCGGCTCAGAGCGGCGAGCCGTATGACAACGCCGGCGCTTCCCTCGGCACCGACGTCACGCTCTTCCAAAACGTCGCGAACGACACGCTCAACCTCGTCAACGCCCTGGACGACCGCGTGACCTTCGCGGCCCGCTCCAGCGGAGCTCTCCTCAAGCGATTCCGGACCCGCGCTAATCCTTTCCTTAAGCGCGGAGGTGCAGCACACCCTGGGCGTCGGTCAGCCCCCAACAATCTCCCCAACACTCTGCAGCTCATTCGGCCTGCACGGACACTTCTCGATCCGTCACAACGGGCATCTGAGTACATCTGAGTCCACCTCGCGACCGAGCGCCTGGATTTGAGGCAGGCGCTGTATGGCCTAAAGAAAACCGCCGATTTGCGGCGGTTTTCATGGAGCTAGCCGGACTCGAACCGGCGACCTCCTGGGTGCGATTCCTGCGCCTGCATGTCCGAACTTTGGCTTGGTTGAGCGCTTCTCGGACCTCCGGTGTTCCTCCCCCAACTCCTTCCCAACAGTCTGCGGCGCGTTCTCCACCAAGACAACAACTGCTGAGCGCCCAGAAACCCACACCTTCGCTCAAAATGGGCGTGGCGCCCCGTGCGAGAGCATCACGTCCACGCTCGGTGCGACTATGCGACGCGCGCGGATACCACCGGTTGGAACGGGTGCAGCTCGTCCTGGCCGGGTTGGACGATCCCGTAGCTCGCCTCAGGCACTTCGTTCCAGACGCCAGGCAGATCGCCGAGCGGCTCGGAGACGACCAGCCGCGTCTCCTCGTCGAAGAGGTCGAGGCGCTCGTCGTCGGGGTAGAGCTCCTTGAGCGTCTCATACGTGCTCGAGTAGAAGAGCGAGCGCGACTTTCCCTCGCTCGAATAGCGAAACGCCCAAAGCCGCTCGCCGTTCGTCGTCACGATCGTCCCCTGGAACGGGACCTCGACGTCGTGCCGGTGACCGACCTCCTCGACCAGCCCAAGCGTGCGGGCGACCGCGGCGGGCGGATCCTCGTCGAGGCCAAGCGTCAACGCGAGGAAGAAGAGCACCTCCGAGTCGGTCGTGCCCTCGATGAACGGATAGAGCTC
>JBKPFG010000013.1:0-5612 GCA_046728735.1 Actinomycetota bacterium | reverse complement strand
AGGACGCCGAAGACACGGGCCTGGAGGTCGGCCTCGTGCATCCGGAACGACCCGCCTCCGAGCTCGTTGCCGTTGCCGATCAGGTCGTAGGCGAGAGCGCGTGCGTTGCTGGGATCCTCGTCGAATCGCTCTTCCCACTCGCGCGTCGGCCGCGTGAAGGGATGGTGCACGGCCACCCACCGCTGCTCCTCCTCCTTCCATTCGAACATCGGAAAATCGGTCACCCAGAGCCAGCTCCAGGCCTTCTCGTCGATGAGGCCGAGCTCGCGCCCGAGGTGCAGGCGGAGCTGGCCGAGCACTCGGGAGACGATCGGCGGCTCGTCGGCTGCGAAGAGGACGGTCGAGCCGGGCTCAGAGCGGAAGACGGCGAGCTCCTCCTCCGAGAGGAACTTCGCGATCGGTGAGCGCACCTCGCCGGTCTCGTCGAAGACGAGGTACGCGAGCCCTTTCGCCCCCCACTCCTTCGCCACTTCCTCCAGGCGCTCGAGCTGCGCGCGGGAGTACTCCTGCGGCACGCGCAGGAAGCGCACGCAGGGGGCGTTGGCGAAGACACCGAACTCCGACCCGCGCGTCACCGCGGTCGCATCCTCGAGCTCGAGGCCGAAGCGGAGGTCCGGCTTGTCGGAGCCGAAGCGGCGGTCAGCCTCCTCCCATGTCAGCCGTGGGAACGGGGTCTCGAGCTCCACGCCGATCGTCTCGCGCCAGACGGCCTGGATCATCTGCTCCATCAGACCGAGGATGAAGTCCTGGTCGGGGAAGGCCATCTCGACGTCCAGCTGCGTGATCTCCTGCACCCGGTCCGCACGCAGGTCCTCGTCCCGGAAGCAGCGCGCGATCTGGAAGTAGCGGTCGAAGCCCGCGATCACGAGCAGCTGCTTGAGGATCTGCGGCGATTGCGGCAGAGCGAAGAAGCGGCCGGGCTGGAGGCGGCTCGGGACAACGAAGTCGCGTGCCCCTTCCGGGGTCGGCTTGAAGAGGATCGGCGTCTCGATCTCGAGGAAGCCGGCTTCCTCCATCGTGCGCCTGATCGTCGAGACCATTTGCGCACGAAGGGCCATGTTGCGCTGCATCTTCGGCCGGCGCAGGTCGAGCCAGCGGTAGCGGAGGCGGAGCGTCTCGTCGACGCCCTCCTCGTCGAGCTGGAAGGGAAGCGGCGTCGAGCGGGACAAGACCTCGAGCTCGTCGACCTGAACCTCGACCTCGCCGGTGGGGATGTTGGGGTTGACCGCGTCGGGCGCCCGCTTGACGACCTCACCCTGGGCGCGCAGGACGAACTCGTTCCTTACATCGTGGGCAGTCTTCGAGGGCTCCGGGGCGCGCTCCGGATTGATCACGAGCTGGCAGATGCCGCTCTGGTCGCGCAGGTCGATGAAGACCAGCCCGCCATGGTCGCGCCTGGAGTCGGCCCAGCCTGCCAGCGTCACGCGCCGACCCACATCTTCCGGCTGCACCTCGCCGCACATGAGGTCGCGCCAGTTCAATGCGAAAGGAGCTCGACCAGCTCCTCGTAAGAGACCCGTTGATCGGCGACGCCACGCCGTCGAATCGTGGCGCCGTCTAGGCCTGCGAACACCGTCACCCGGGCGCCGAGCCGTTCCGCTTGCGTCAGCTGCCCCTTTGCCGATCTGCCCGCATAATCGGTGTCCACCGAAATTCCTCTCGCCCGGAGCGTCGCCATGCACGCAAGCATGCGGCCACGGTCCGTGTCCTCGTTCCAGCTGAAGAAGACATCGATCGAATAAGGCTCCGGCGGCGCGTCCCCCAGCGCGAGGTGAAGCCGCTCAATCCCCGCCCCGAAGCCGACTCCCGGGGTGGGCGGGCCGCCGATCTCCTCGACGAGATAGTCGTAGCGGCCGCCTCCGGAGATCGTGCTCTGCGCGCCTTCCTCCGGGCCGATGAACTCCCAGGTCGTGCGCGTGTAGTAGTCGAGCCCGCGCACGAGGCGCTTGTCGACCTCGTAGGAGACTCCATAGGCGTCGAGGTATTCGCGGGCCGCCTCGAAGTGCACGCGGCACTCGTCGCAGAGGAACTCGTCGATGCTCGGAGCCTCGGCCAGCGCGCGCCGGACCCCCTCGTCCTTCACGTCGAACACGCGCAACGGCGTCGTCTGCCTCTTCTCGCGGGCCTCGTCGTCGAGCTTCGCGTCGTTCGCATCGAGCCATTTCACGAGCTCTTCGACGTAGCGAGGCCGGCAGTTTCGGTCCCCGATCGAGTTGACTGCGAGGCGGTATTCCGTGACGCCGAGCGCCTGCAGAAGCGCGTCGTAGAGCTGGATCAGCTCGGCGTCGATCGCAGGGTCCGCAGAGCCGATCGCCTCGACCGACAGGTGCCAGTGCTCCCGATAACGCCCCCGCTGGGGGCGGGAGTACCGATACATGGGGACGACCGTGAAGAACTTCTGCGGTTGAGGCTCGCGGTGGAGCCCGTGCTGCATGTACGCGCGCGCGATCGGGGCGGTGCCTTCGGGCCGGAGCGTGAGCGACCGCTCGCCGCGATCGACGAACGTGTACATCTCCTTCTGCACGACGTCCGAGCCCCCGCCCGAGGTGCGCTGGAAGAGCTCCGTCTCCTCGAACACGGGGGTCGCGATGGGCCTGTAACCGTAGGCGAGGCACAGCCGCTCGACCCCACGGAGGATCCGCTGCCAGTGTGGCCAGTCTTTCGCCAGAACGTCGTGCGTCCCGGGCGGAGCCTCGAACTTCACGGGCGGCCGGCGCGAAGCTCGGTGAGGAAGGGGTTCGACTGGAGCTCGCGCCCAAGCGTGGTCGGTGCGCCGTGCCCGGGATAGACAACGGTGTCGGGCGGGAAGCGGTCGGCGAGCTCCCGGATCGATGCGAGCAAGGTTTCCCAGTCCCCATTGGGCCGGTCCGTTCGCCCCACTCCGCCCGCGAAGAGCACGTCGCCGGAGAAAAGCGAGCCCTCGGCCGCGAAGGCGAAGTGCGCTTCGGTATGGCCCGGCACGCGCACGGTCTCGAAGCGGATCCCTGCGAGGTCCAGCTCCTCGTCGCCCGTGAGGAGCACCTCGGGGACGTGAGCCTCGAACTCGGCGGCTCCCAGGCTCTCGGGGAGGAAGTCGTTGATCCGCTCCAGACGCTCGCGCTCCTCAGCGGCCATGTGCACGGGCGCGCCGGTTGCCCGCGCGAGCTCGGCCACTCCGCCGACGTGATCGATGTCGCCGTGCGTGATCAGGATCGCGACGCATCGCGCTCCGCCGAGTGTCTCCTCGATGGGCTCCAGAGCACCGGGCCAGCCCGGATCGATCACGACTGCCTCTTCGGCATCGGGCAGGCGCACGACGTAGCAGTTCTCCGCGTAGGGCCCCACGTCGAGCTGGGTCACGTCCAGGCTCATCGCGCGGGTGAGTCTAACGACGCCTCGCTAGACTGCCCCGCCGTGGAAAGCTGGCATCTGCCCGGGATCGACACGCCCTCCGGGAGCCGCTCGCCGGTCGTCCTGATGAGCGAGGACGAGGCCCGCGCGGTGCTGATCGGCCTCGAGCCGGGGCAGGAGCTCGGCGACCACCAGGTGAAGGAGCACGCGTGGCTCCTCGTCGTCGACGGGACGACCCGAATTCGAGCTGGGAGCGAGGAGATCGAGGCCTCCACGGGGACCCTTGCGCACTTCGAGCCCGACGAACGCCATTCCGTGCGGAGCGACGCGGGCGCCAAGATCCTCCTGCTGCTCGCGCCCTGGCCCGGCGAGGGCCACTACCGCGGGACTCCGAGCAGCGGCGCCTAGCCTCGCTTCGCCTGGGCGCGCTGCTGTCTGCGCGTCAGCGCCTTGTACATGACCACGTCGACCAGGTAGCTGAAGGGGATGAAGAAAGCGAGCAGCATCCCCGCCGTGTAGATCTTCGCGGCCGTGGTCGCGTCCTTCCCGCTCGTGAGGAAGACGACCACGAGGATGAGCGGCGCGAAGATGGCGGTGCGTCGCAGCACCCGCGCGAGGGTCGGCTTGGGAACCTCCCGTCCGCCCCGAGCGCGAGGCGTGGCGGAGCTCGCCTTGGCCCCGTCCTTCTTCGGCTCTGCGGTCGGCCGCTCGACGAGGACTTCCTCGCCCTCGTCGGTCTCGATGACGTACTCGTACTCGTGCCGCTTCAGCTTCTCGCGGCGGCGGCGGACTTTCCGGCTCGGCATGAGCCGATTATGCCGCGCTCACGCCGCCTGCCGCGCGCCACGCGACGGCGCCGTCCTTGACGACGGCCGCGACGAGGTCGCCCCCGAAGGGGTAGGCGAGGTGGCGCCAGTCGGCGGCCTCGAGCAGGACGTCGTCCGCGGCGTAGCCGGGAGCGATGCGGCCGATGCGATCCGCACGGCCGAGGACGTGGGCCGCATTGACGGTGCTCGCCGTCAGTGCAACCTCGGGTGCCACGCCCAGCTGCGTACAGGCAAGCGTCATGGCAATGGGCAGGCTGTGGCAGAACGCGCTCCCGGGATTGAAATCCGTGGCGAGAGCCATGACGGCACCCTCCTCGAGCAGGTCTCGGCCCGGCGGCATCGGGCGGTCGAGGAAGAGAGCGGCCACCGGCAGCAGGACGGCGGCGACCTCGCTCGAGGCCAGCATCCGGATGCCCTCTGGCCCGGTCGCCTCCAGATGGTCGACCGACCGCGCTCCGAGCTCGATTGCCAGCGGGACGCCGCCTGCCTCGGTGAACTGATCCGCGTGCAAGCGGAGCTCGAGGCCCGCCGCCGCGCACGCTTCCAGGTAGCGCCGGGCCTGCGCGACGTCGAATGCGCCGCGCTCGAGGAAGACGTCGGCCGCTTCCGCCAGCTTTGCCGCCTCGGGGAGCACTTCGCCGAGCGCGAAGTCGAGGTACGAGTCGGCCTCGTCGAACTCGGGCGGCACGGCGTGGGCCCCGAGCCAGGTCGGGACCCCACCGGCAGCACGGATCACGCGGAGCTGTGCCAGCTCGGTCTCCTTGTCGAGCCCGTAGCCCGACTTCGCCTCGAAGGTCGTCGTGCCCGCCGCGAGCATCCACGAGCGATGGAGGGCGAGCGCCTCGGCGAGCCCCTCCTCGCCGGCGGCGCGCGTCGCGTGCACGGTCGAGATGATCCCGCCGCCGGCGGCGTGCAGCTCCTCGTACGTCGCGCCGGCCGCCCTGAGCGAGAACTCGTCGGCCCGGTCGCCGGCGAAGCATGCGTGCGTATGACAGTCGACCAGCCCGGGGACGGCGGCGCGCCCGCTTCCATCCAGCTCCTCGACCTCACCACCGAGGCTTCCGAGCTCGGCCATGGGCCCCATCGCGGTTATTCGTCCCTGCTCGCAGAGGATGTAGCCGTCCTCCACCACGTCGAGCGCGCTCATCTCGGCCGGGCCGCGCAGCGGCGCGCCGGAGCCCCCCGGTGAGACGACCTGCGCGAGATCGCGAATGAGAAGGCTCGTCACGCTTGCGAAACCCTAGAGGGACGGCGCGCGGACTATTGCTCGCCCGCGGGCTGACCCGGCGCCTCGAGGCCGTGCTCGCGGGCAGCCTCGCGCGCCTCGTCGTAGCCGGCGTCGAGATGCCGGAGCACGCCCGTGCCCGGATCGGTCGTAAGCACGCGCTCGAGACGCTCGGCGCAGTCGTCGGTTCCATCCGCGACGACGACCATCCCCGCGTGGATCGAGTTCCC
>JBKPFG010000078.1:0-6579 GCA_046728735.1 Actinomycetota bacterium | reverse complement strand
CTGGCGCCCGGACGGCACCGTCGTCTACTCGAACGACCACACGCTGATCGGGCGCCACGTCGACGGCGACGAGCTCCAAGAGGTGCTCGCGGGGCAGCCGGTACGGGAGGTCGGCCATCTGAACGACGAGGGCGGGACGGGCGAGAACGTCAAGGTCATCTCCGCCTACGTGCCGCTTCGCCTCAAAGGGGAGGCGCAGGCGCGTGGAATTCTAGAGTTCTACAACGACTACGCGCCCATCGCCGCTCAGGCCAGCTCGACCGTCAAGCCGATCGCGATCGCCCTCGCCCTCGCGCTGGTTCTCCTCTTCGCTTCCCTCTTCCCCATCCTGAACCAGGTCACGAATGCGCTCGAGCAGCGCAGCAAGCGGCTGGAGAAGCAGGCCGCGGACCTCGAGCGCACCCTCGACGAGCGGCGCCAGGCCGTGGCCGGCCTGCGCGACGCGGAGACGCGCTACCAGGCGCTCGTCGAGCAGCTGCCGCTGGTCACGTACGTCAGCGCGATCGACAGGCCGGGCTTCAGCACCTACGTCAGCCCGCAGATCGAAGGACTGCTCGGCTACACGCCGGAGGAGTGGCTTGCCACCCCTGACCTCTTCTGGCGCGTCGTGCATTCGGACGACGTCGAGCGCGTCCGGACCGAGCACCGTGAGGGCTACGCCGTGGGACGAGCCTTCTCGAGCCAGTACCGCCTTGTCGCCAGGGACGGCCGCCTCGTCTGGGTCGAGGACCAGATCATCGTCGTCACAGATGCGGACGGGAACCCCGTGCAGGCGCAGGGATTCCTTCTCGACATCACCCACCGCAAGGCCGCCGAGGTCGCCCTGGCGGACAGCGAGGAACGGTTCCGCACGCTCGTGGCCAACGTTCCCGGGGTCATCTTCCGCTGCGCCATCGACGACGACTGGACGATGGAGTTCCTGAGCGACGAGATCGAGGACGTCGTCGGCTACCCGGCGTCGGAGTTCATCCGGAACAAGGTTCGGACCTTCGCGAGCATCATCCATCCCGACGACGTCCCCATCCTCGCGCGCGAGGTCGAGCAAGCGGTGCAGGAGGACCGCGCCTATACGATCGAGTACCGCGTCATCCATCGGGACGGGGAGATCCACCACGTCGTCGAGCGCGGACAGGCGATCATCGATCGCGCCGGGGAGCGAAAGCTCGACGGAGCCATCTTCGACCTGACCGGGCGCTGGGAGGCCGAGCGCGAGCGCATAAAGCTTGCAGCGATCGTCGAGTCCTCGGACGACGCGATCATCGGAACCGACCTCGAGGATCGCATCACGACGTGGAATCAGGGCGCTGAGCGACTCTACGGCTACTCGGCCGCCGAGGCCCTGGGACACCACTTCTCTTTCCACGTTCCGGAAGAGCTGGGTGACGAGCGTCCGGCGCTCGTGGCGCGCGTGGTCGCCGGCGAGGACATTCGCAGCTTCGAGACAGTGCGCGTGCGCAAGGACGGAACGCGGGTCGATATTTCCTTGACGATCTCGCCGGTCCGGGACGCGGCGGGAGCGGTCGTCGGAGTTTCGACCATCGCGCGCGACATCACCCAGGAGAGGCATGCTCGTCGCGAGCGTGAGGAGCTCGTGACTGAGCTCGAGGATCAGAACGAACGTCTCCGCGAGCTCGACCGGCTCAAGGACGAGTTCGTCGCGCTCGTCTCCCACGAGCTGCGCACTCCGCTGACCTCGATCCGCGGCTACCTCGAGCTCGTGCTCGAAGGTGAAGCGGGCGACCTCACGGACGAGCAACGACAATTCCTCGGCGTCGTGGAGCGGAACGCCCACCGACTGCTGGCGCTCGTCGGCGATCTCCTCTTCCTTGCGCAGATCGAGGCGGGCAAGCTCTCCCTCGAGATCGGCGCCGTCGACCTCTCGGCAATCGCCGCGGAGAGCGTCGAGACCGCGCGGCCGCTCGCAGAAGAGAAGGGCATCACCATCACGCTCGCGACCGGGCCCCTGGCGCTCATCGCCGGAGACCGGGCTCGGCTCGCACAGCTGCTCGACAACCTCATCTCGAACGGCGTCAAGTTCACGCCGGCGGGTGGCCGCGTCGACGTGCGCGTGCGCGGTCAGCGCGGGCAGGCCGTGGTGGAGGTGCGCGACACGGGCATGGGCATTCCCTCAGACGATCAGCAACATCTCTTCGAGCGCTTCTTCCGCACCGCACAGGCCACGGAGCAGGCGATCCCGGGCACCGGCCTCGGGCTCGCGATCTCCAAGGCCATCGTGCACGGCCATGGTGGGCAGATCACGGTGGCGAGCGCCGAAGGAACCGGGACGACGTTCCGGGTCTCGATCCCCATCCGCCAGAGGCAGCCCGAAGAGGCCGAGCAGGCGGAGGTCGCCTCGTGACCGCCGAACGGCGCCCGCTCGTGCTCGTCGCGGACGACGACTCGGACATCCTCGCGCTAGTGACCCTGCGGCTCGAGCGCTCGGGCTACGACGTCGTCGCCGCCGGCGACGGCGAAGAGGCTCTGTCCAGCGCACTCGCCTGCACACCTGACCTGGCGCTTCTCGACGTGATGATGCCGAAGCTGGACGGCTACGAGGTGACCGAGCGACTGCGCGGTGAGGAGGCGACGCGCCACCTCCCTGTCATTCTCCTGACGGCCCGCGTCCAGGAGGCCGACATCGCCCGCGGAATCGAGGCGGGAGCGGACGACTACGTCGAGAAGCCCTTCTCGACGCAGGAGCTAAGCGCGCGGATTCAGACAGCTCTGGGCCTGTAGCGATAGCCGAAGCCTCGAACCGTCTCGATCGGCGATTCGCCGCCCTCACCGACGTCGAGCTTCTGGCGCAGGTAGCCCACGTAGAGCTTCGTGCGCGCACGCGACCCGGTGAGCGCGTCCCCCCAGACCAGCTCGAGGAGCTGATCGTGCGAGAGGACCTGATTCGGGTTCCGCACGAAGGTGGAGAGGAGCTTGAACTCGAGCGGCGTCAGCGAGACCTTCGTGCCCGCCACGGTCACCTCGCGCTGTGCGAAGTCGATGGTGAGCAGACCGTCCGCGTAGGTCCCGGGCTGCTCGACCCTTTCGCCCTTCCGGCGTAGGTGGGCCTCCACACGCGCAAGCAGCTCCTGCCGGCCGAACGGCTTCGTGACGTAGTCGTCTGCACCGGCCTTGAGGCCCCGCACCTTCTCGAGCTCCGCCGCGCGTGCGGTGAGCATCACGACCGGAACGTCGCTGATGTCACGGATGCGCTCGAGCGTCTGCCAGCCGTCCAGCTCCGGCATGGAGACATCGAGGAGCACGAGATCGGGCGAGCTCGCGTAGAGGGTCCGGAGGCCGTCGCGGCCGTTGGAGCTCTCCACCACGTCGTAGCCGGCGCGCCCGAGAAGCTCCTTCAAGAGGCCTCTGATGTCGGCGTCGTCGTCGACGACGAGCACGCAGGCTCGCTTCATACCCGTTCCATACCAGATGGAGCCGACATTGGCCGATGATGAAGGAATGGCGAGGGTTCTGATCTGCGAGCCGCATCCCGAGGTGCGAGAGCTTCTGAGCCGAGTCGTGATCCGGCTCGGTCATGACCCGGTGCACGACGACGCGGAGCTCGGGCCCGTGGACGCGATCGTCCTCGAGCCGGCGCATGCCCCCAGCGTGGAGCGGGCCGCGGCCTTCAGGGCCGTCGACGAGAAAACGCCGGTCGTCTGCGCCAGCATCGAGCTTCCAGACGCCGGTTCGCGGCGGCTCACCCCGATCGCCTACCTCGTGAAGCCTTTCGCCCTGCCCGACCTCGAGCAGGCGTTGCAACGGGCGCTGAACGGGAACGAGAAGAACGGCCACCGCTAAGCGCGTCTGGGACGCCGCTGGCCAAGGAGCCAAGCGAAGCGGGGCCGACCCAGTACGTCGAGGTACGGCGAGGCACCGTGAGCGCAGGATCCTGCCGCCAGCGTCGTCAGACGCCGGCTTTGCCGGCGTCGACCAGTCGCGCTTAACGACCACGAGCCGCTTCTCGAGAGAACGCAGCTCGTAGTCGGCCGTCAGTCAGTCCCCCGCTTCAGGGAGAAGCGGCGACACCGGGCGAGATCTTACAACACCCCGAGGTACTTCTCCATCTCCCAGGGCGTTAGCTGGACCCGGTAGTCGTCCCACTCTTTCCGCTTCAGCTCGACGTAGCGCTCGAAGATGTGCTTGCCGAGGGCGCGACGGACGAGGTCGGAGCCGGCGAGCTCGTCGATCGCCTCTCCAAGCGTCTCAGGAAGGCCGACGATCCCGCGCTCGCGCCGCTGCTCGGCGGTCAGGTGATAGAGGTTCTGCTCCATCGGCGGTGGCAGCTCGTAGCCTCGCTCGATCCCCTCGAGACCGGCGTGCAGGAGCGCCGCGAAGGTCAGGTAGGGGTTGCAGGCCGGATCCGGGCAGCGAATCTCGGCTCGCGTCGCCTGCTCGTTCCCGGGCTTGTAGAGCGGGATGCGGATCAGCGCCGAGCGGTTGCGGCGCGACCAGGCGACATAGACCGGGGCCTCGTAGCCGGGCACGAGACGCTTGTACGAATTGACCCACTGCGCGAACACCGCCGAGATCTCTCGCGCGTGGTGGAGCTGCCCGGCGATGAACGCCTTACCCACGTCCGAGAGGTGCCACTCGTCGTCCTCGTCGAAGAAGGCATTGCTCCCGTTTGCGAAGAGCGACTGATGCGTGTGCATCCCGGAGCCGTTCTCGCCGAAGAGCGGCTTGGGCATGAAGGTCGCGTGATACCCGGCCTTCTTCGCGATCTCCTTGACCACGAGCCGATACGTGATCGTGTGGTCTGCCATCTCGAGCGCCGGCGCATAGCGCATGTCGATCTCGTGCTGTGAGGGTCCCACCTCGTGATGGACGTACTCGATCGGAATCCCCATCGACTCGAGCGCCTTGACCGTGTCGTGGCGCAGGTCGCTCGCGGCGTCCATCGTCGTCATGGCGAAGTACCCGCCCTCGTCCAGCGTCTCCGTGCCCTCGTCGCTCTTGAAAAGGAAGTACTCGAGCTCCGGGCCGACGTTGAACGTGTCGAAGCCCATGCTCTTCATGCGCTCCAGCGCAAGGCGCAGCACGTGGCGCGGGTCGCCGTCGTACGGCTCCCCGTCGGGCGTGACGACGTCGCAGATCATGCGCGCGACGACGTGGCCGCCGTTCGGCATCAGCTGAAACGTCCGCGGATCGGGGATCGCGACCATGTCCGACTCCTCGATCGCGTTGAAGCCGGAGATCGACGAGCCGTCGAAGCCCATCCCGTCGTCGAGGGCGCCTTCGAGCTCGTCGAGAGTGATCGCGAAGCTCTTCAGATGGCCCTCGATGTCAGTGAACCAGAGGTGGACGAACTCGACCCGCTCGTCCTGGACGCGCTTGAGCACGCCTTGCCGCGCTTCGGGATCGCTCGTCGCTCGTGACTTTCGCTCGACCATCGCCATTCGCTTCCTCCTTAAATGCAAAGAGCCCCGGACGGATTCGCCCGAGGCTTCGTCGCCTCAACCTTCTTCGTCGGAGTCTACACGCGTTTCCGAAGACGCAACTCAGCCAGAGCGCTTGAGCTTGCCGTGGCGTTTCGCGTAGCGCTCGCCGCGGCGAAAGACCTCGAGCCCGAGCGGAACGGCGACAGCGCCGATCAGGATCAGCGGCCAGATGTCGTTCCAGACGTCCCCCACCCCAGCCCCGTCGAGGATCGCGTCGCGGATCCCCTCGAGGGCGTAGGTGGCAGGCGAGATGACGGCCAGCGCCTGCATCCAGCCGGGCAGGACGTCGACCGGGTAATAGACGCCCGAGACGACGAGGAGGATGCCCTGCGCGATGAAGCCGAGCTGCACGCCCTTCTCCGGCGAGATCAAGGGCAGAACGGCGGTCATCATCCCGATCCCCACGAACGAGACCGAGGCGACGGCCAGCACGACCACCGCTGCCCCGAAGTTGGCATCAGGCAGCGCAAGCCCGAACATCGCCGCCACGATGAAGAAGAGAAACGCGGCCCGGACGACGCCGTAGACGACCGCGAAGACGCCCATTCCCGCAAGATGCACCGGGCGCGAGAGTGGGGCCATGAACGTGTACTCGATCGTTCCTTCCCAGCGCTCCCACTGAACGGTCTCGGTGAGGATCTCGAAGATGATTCCGAGGTAGGCCCAGATGACCGCTCCGATGAGCAGGATCGTGGTCGTGCGCTCGACGTCGATGGTCCCGCCGGCCGCCTCGATCCCCTTGGCGATGAAGACGATCGTGAGCGTGTTCGCGACCGTCCAGATGAAGAACGCGATCTCCCACCAGACGTAGCGGCGGACGAGGTAGACGTTTCGCTCGACGACGCCGGCCAGGCCGATCAGCTCGCCGCGAAGCGTCGCTGCTGCTCCTCGCATCAGTCTTCCTCCCTCCCCTCGTCGTCGCCGAGCGCGCGTCCGGTGGCCGCGAAGAACGCCTCCTCCAGCGTCTCCACTTCGTAGCGGGCCGTCAGCTCGTCCACAGTGCCGAGGACGATCAGCTCACCGTCCGCGAGGATGCCGACGCGGTCGGCAAGCGCCTCGGCCTCGTCGAGGTCGTGGGTGCAGAGGAGGATCGTCGCGTCGTGAACCTGCCGCACCTCCTTGATGAACTCCTGCACCTCGAGCT
>JBKPFG010000227.1:0-5609 GCA_046728735.1 Actinomycetota bacterium | reverse complement strand
AAGGGGGTGACGATCCAGGTCTACCGGCCCACCGGGCGCCCGCAGTACGCAACGGCCACGACCTAGGTTGCTGGCACCATCCGGGGCGCTCTGATTCGCCGCTACACCTCACCACCGCATGGAATGAACCTTGCTGGTCCGTCTGAGGCCATGTGACGATGGCAGCGAACGAACCGTCTCCAGCCTGGTTGACGACCTCCTCCCACCGCTCCCTCGGGCGGCATTCTTCACTCCGATCCGCGCTCACTTAGGAGCAAAGCTGGCCCTGCTAGCGGACCCGTTCGCCTAAAGCTCCTCGCCTCGCACGCATGAGCGCGTCGGTGTGTTATGCGGGCTTAGGGCCAGGTTCTGAGAGCGGAGCCAGTGCTGCCCCTCTACTCCACCCAGCAGCGGCCCGCTCCCCAAAGGGATAGGCCAATCTGGCCTTGACGCCGCTCCGAGGCTGAGCACACTTGGATTAGGGGAGGGTGGTCGGCCTGCGGCAGTCTCGGCGTCGTCCTTGCGGCATCAAAATTCAGTTCAGCGACTCTTCGACGGCCGAGGACCTTGCCGAGTTCCTCCGTGGCCTGTGCTTTGAGGTCGCGACTACCGGTGAGCGGACGCTCGAGGCTCGCTTTCGCGAACCGATTCCTGTTGACGATGCGGCAGCGCGTCTTGAGCTGGATTTCTATCTGCGCGTCTGGGAGGCGATGAATCCCGATGCCTGGGCAGCCCGAGTGAGCTCCTAGGCCGCTGCTTCCAGAACGAACGGGAATCACATCGTCCGCGAGGCGGTGTGTGGCGAAGACCCGTTTCGGACTTGCGGCTCCATACACCCGAGGCGGGGCTTCGTCGTTTAAAGGGACTGGCCCCACACACGAATCCGTTCGCCTAAAGCTCCTCGCCTCGCGCGCCTCAGCGCGTCGGTGTGATATGCGGGCTCAGGCCGAAATCCGTGAGCGGGGCCAGGGGTCCCACTCTACTCCTCCGAGGGCCGACCCGCGTTTTCGGAGCGGGAGGCCGATGCCTCGCGCCGTTAGCGCTAGACTCGACGCACCCCCAACGCTCCCCGACCTCTTTGACCCTCCGGCCAATCTGGCCGAGGGCAGGAAAGAGAGGCCGTGGAGACTGACAGCCAGAAGCAGAGCGTTTCCCGGAGCGCCAACGACCGGACCTACAATCTGCTGTGGGCGGTCGCGGCGGAGGGTGGAGCCTTCCTTTGTGAGTGCGACCGTTCGTCCTGCACGGAACGGGTCCCGATGACCCCCCCGGAGTACGTCCGCGTGCGCGAACGGCATGAGTACGTCTTCGCGCAGGGCCACGATCGGCCGTTCCCGTAGAGCCACGGTTCGTAGGCGGGCGGCGCGGAAACGCCCCGGAAAGCGAGGCCGAAGCCCACCGTCATCCCCCTAAGGGCTCCGGCCCCGCTCAGATGAGATCGACCGCGGAGGCCCACGATACGAGCACTAGAACGAGGCACGCGTCGAAATCCCGATTAGAGCAGGGGTTTTTCCAGGTCTAGGCCGCCACACCCAATCGGCTAGGCAAAAAGCTACGGGCGAGGGTCGCGTCCTCGACCAGGAGGAGAGACCCTTTAGAGCATGGACGTGGCGGGCGCACGCGCGCTTGCTCGGCGAATCGCCGAAGGCAAGCCCGCTGACGACACGGGGTCGGACGCGCCGCCGCCGTTGGACCTGCAGGTCGCCGAGGATCCGCCGCGCCCGGCGGCCTCGGAGGCGCCCGGAATCGACGTCGTCTACTTCCATCCTCGCGCTCAGCCGGGCAGGGAGCGCCCGTGGGTGTATGTCCGCCGCCGCGACGGGCGTCTTCGCCGATCCCGCTGAATCGCGAGGGGCCCGCCCAGGACGGTTGTTACGATGGCCTTTCACGGAGAAGTGGCCGAGTGGCTGAAGGCGGCGCCCTGCTAAGGCGTTAAGGGGGTAATAACCTCCTTCGAGGGTTCGAATCCCTCCTTCTCCGCTTCGTCGCGGAGTGTGGAGCGAGGGGCAGAGATGGACTCTCCTCTGACAACGACAGCACGAGACCAGGGATCGCTCCTCGAGGCGATCCTGACCAGCGTCGGCGACGGGATCATCGTCTTCGGCCGGGACGGCCAGCTTCGCTACGCCAACGAGCCGGCGGCGCGGGCGCTCGGCGCCTCATCCATGGACGAGCTCATGGCCACCCCGCTCGGCGAGATTCTCGAGCGCTTCGAGCTAATGGACGAGGAGGGCAACCCCTTTCCGGAGAGCAGGCTCCCCGGACGGCTCGCTCTCCTGGGGGAGGAATCTCCTCCCTCGGTGACCCTGCGGTTCCGCATCCGCGCAACGGGCGAGGAGCGCTGGTCGATCGCCTCCGCTCGGCCGTTGCGGGACGCGGACGGAAACGTCGAGGCGGCGCTCTCGATCTTCCGAGACATCACGCACCTGAAGAAAGCGGAGGAGGCTCAGCGCTTTCTGGCCGAGGCGACCGAGATCCTCAACCGCTCCCTCCACCTCGACGAGATGCTGACCAGCTTCGCGCACCTGGCGGTTCCGACGCTCGCCGACTGGTGCGTGGTGCACCGGATCGGACCGGACGGCGCCATCCAGCCGCTCGTGCTTGCGCATGCGAGCCCCGAAAAGGTGCAGTGGGCGGAGGAGCTCGGCATCCGCTGGCCGCCGGACCCGAATGACACCGCCGGTATCGCCGGAGTGCTGCATTCCGGGCGCAGCGAGCTCTATCCGGAGATCACCGACGAGATGCTGGTGGCCGCGGCACGCGACGACGAGCACCTGGAGATCCTGCGCAGCCTCGCGATGAAGTCCGTCATGACCGTCCCCATTCCAGGCCGGGACGGCGTCTTCGGCACGATGACGTTCGTCGCGGCGGAGTCAGGGCGGCGCTACGACGACCGGGATCTCGAGCTCGTGCAGGAGCTCGCCCAACGGGCGGGCTTCGCGGTCGAGAACGCTCGGCTCTTCGCCGAGGCCGAGGAGCGAGCGCACGCGTCACTCGTCCTTTCCCACGTCGACGACGGGGTCTTCCTGGTCGACCGCGACGGTGTCATCAGGCTCTGGAACCGCGCGGCCGAGACCATCACCGGTCTTCCCGCAGGCGACGTGCTCGGCCGCCGGCTCGAGGAGGCGATCCCCGGCTGGACAGCTGTGGAGGCTCTCGTCCCCGTGGGTGCGACCCCGGGTGCGGGCGACAACCCGGTCCAGGCGGTTCCGCTCGACCTCGGCAGCGGCGAGATCTGGGTCTCGCTCGCGGGCGTCGGCTTCGAGGAGGGAACGGTCTACGCCTTTCGCGACCTGACCGCCGAGCGCCGCGTCGACGAGATGAAGGCGGACTTCCTCGCCACGGCCTCCCACGAGCTGCGCACGCCGGTCTCCGCCGTCTACGGCGCTGCGATGACGCTCATGCGCACCGACTACATCATCGGCGACGAGGCGCGTGCCCGTCTCCTCGAGATCATCGCGAGCGAATCCGACCGGCTCACGCGTATCGTCGACGACGTCCTCTGGGCCAGCCGCGTCGATTCGGGACGCCTCACCCTCGCGATCGACCGCTTCGACGCCGTCCAGCTCGCCACGGGCATCGTCGCCGCCGCGCGTGCGCATCTCCCCCCGAACGTCACGATCGCCTTCCACGCGCCGGAGTCGGCGCCGGCGGTCGCGGGCGACCCGGACAAGGTACGCCAGGTGCTCGCCAACCTTCTGGACAATGCGGTCAAGTACTCGCCCGACGGCGGCGAGGTCGAGCTGCGCCTCGACGCTCAGGAAGGCCGCATGCGCTTCTCGGTGCGCGATCGCGGCCTCGGCATCCCTCCGGCCGAGCAGGCCCGGATCTTCGACAAGTTCTACCGGCTCGATCCGCAGCTCACGCGCGGCGTGGGCGGCACCGGCCTGGGCCTCTACATCTGCCGCGAGCTCGTGCGCCGCATGGGGGGCCGGATCTGGGTCGCCTCGGGCGAGGGGCCCGGCTCGACGTTCTTCTTCGAGCTGCCCCTGTCGGCGTAGAAGGCCTCCTCGGACCCGCGGCTACACTGTCGCGACCGCGTCATCCGGAGGGGTGGCAGAGCGGACGAATGCGGCGGTCTCGAAAACCGTTATCCGTCGTTAGGCGGATCGAGGGTTCGAATCCCTCCCCCTCCGCCTTCGCTCGCTACGTCGTTCCCCTGCCGGCGAGGTAGTTACTTTTGCTGCAAAGCGTGCGATGATCGGCCGCTGTCTCAAGACACCGGAGGTCGATCATGAGGGGATCCCTCACTGCCCTCGTCGTCGCGCTAGGGGTTGGGGTCGCGGCGATTGCCCTGGCGGCTCCGGGAGGCTCGACCGGTCCGAGCAGCTCGGAGTCTCCGTATCTCGTCCGTTCACAACCGGGCGTCGTTCTCAAGTCGATCCTCACCGTCGGCGATGGCGTGCCCACAGCCGGGGGCGGCTCCTACCGGCTCGTCGGCCTGCCCGACGGGCTCGGGGCGTTCGACAACGGCGACGGAACGTTCACGGTGCTCATGAACCACGAGCTGGGCGCAACCGCCGGCGCGGTCCACGCTCATGGGGCACGAGGCGCCTTCGTCTCGAAATGGACGATTCGCAAGGACGACCTGTCGGTCGTCGAGGGCGAGGACCTGATCAGGCAGGTCGCGACGTGGAACACGTCCACGTCGACCTACAACACGCCCGACACGGGCATCGTGCTCCGCCGGCTCTGCTCGGCCACCCTGCCGGCACCGTCTGCTCTCTACAACGCGGAGACCGGCAACGGCTTCGACGGCCGCATTTTCATGGATGGCGAGGAGGTCGATGACATGACCGGTCGAGCCTTTGGCCATCTGCTCGACGGCACGAGCTACGAGTTGCCGGCCCTCGGCAAGGCTGCCTGGGAAAATCAGGTCGCGAACGGCTTCACGGGCGACAAGACGGTGGTCGTCGGGACGGACGACAGCGGAGGACTCGGCCAGGTATACGTCTACGTCGGCGACAAGGGGTCGTCCGGAAACCCGGTGGAGAAAGCGGGCCTCACCGGCGGAACACTGTATGGGATCAAGGTGACCGGATTCCCCAGAGAGGACCAGGCACCCGCCGATTTCGCCTTCCCTGCACCCTTTACCGCCCAAAGCCTCGGCGATGTCTCGAACCTGACCGGGATGCAGCTGAACGCCGCGAGCAACGCGGCGCTCGTGACGCGCTTCAACCGCCCCGAGGACGGTGTCTGGGACGCGAGGGGCCCGAACGACTTCTACTTCGTGACCACGGCTTCGTTCCCGGGCAAGAGCCGCCTCTGGAAGCTGCATTTCACGGACCCGACCGATCCCGCCCAGGGCGGAACGATCTCGATGCTTCTCGAGGGAGACGAGACGGGAGGCACGCTCGAGCGCTATCACATGCTCGACAACCTGACCGCCAACGGGCGCGGCCAGCTCGTCATCCAGGAGGACCCAGGAAATCAGCCCTATCTCGCGCGCATCTGGCAGTACGACCTGGCCGACGACTCGCTCGAGCAGATCGCCAACGCCGATCCGGCCCGGTTCTATCCGCCGACCCCACCGCCGTTCACCCAGGAGGAAGAATCCTCGGGAGTCGTCGACGTCTCCGACATCCTCGGAGAGGGGTGGTATCTGCTCGACGTCCAGGCGCACTACGGCT
>JBKPFG010000193.1:0-13151 GCA_046728735.1 Actinomycetota bacterium | reverse complement strand
ATCTACCAGGGCAAGATCGACAAGAGCCTGTTCCAGGCTCAGCTCGAGGCGTCGGAGATCAGCCGGGCGTCTGCGGCTTAGTAGCTAAGGAGGGGGTCCATGGGGGAACCATGGGTTCCCCCATGTTGAAGAGCCTGTTCCAGGCTCAGCTCGAGGCGTCGGAGATCAGCCGGGGCGTCAGCCGAGTAGCCGGTAAATCGAACTAACGAGCGGCCGCGCGCTTGCGGCCGGAAGCCGCCTTCTTCTTGGCGGGCGCAGGCTTGTCCTTGCCCTTCTGCGCCTGGGCGACGCTCTGCTTGAGCGCCTCCATGAGGTCGACGACGGGCGCCTCAGCGGCGGGCTCGGGGGCCTTGATCTCCTTACCCTCGAGCTTGGCCTCGAGCATCGCGCGTAGCTCGTTCCGGTAGTCGTTCTCGTAGTCTTTGGGATCGAAGTCGCCGACGAGGCTCTCGACGAGCTGGGTCGCCATCGCCAGCTCGGGGCCCTTGACCTCGGTCTCCTCGACCGCCTCGTCGATCTCCTGGCGCGGCCGGATGTCCTCGGCGAAGTAGAGCGTCTCGAGGACGAGAGACTCGCCGAGCGGGCGGATCAGACAGAGGTTCTCCTTGCCCCAGAGGACGAACTTCCCGACGGCCGCCATCCCGGCCTCCTGCATCGCGCGGAGAAGCAGCACGTACGGGCGCCGCTGGGCCTCGGGGCCGGCCGGCGCGAGGTAGTAGGTGCGGTCGAAGTAGATGGGGTCGACCTGATCGATCGGAACGAAGCGGATGATGTCCACCGACTGGGAGCGCTGGAGCGCGACAGCCTCGAGGTCCGAGTCCTCGACGAGCACGAACTGGCCCTTGGAGAACTCCCATCCCTTGACGAGCTCGTCGGCCTCGACGTCGCGCTCGTGGAACGGGCAGTAGCGCTTCTGCTTGATCGGCGTCCCGCACTCGCGATGGAGCGTGCGGAAGGCCGTGTCCTTGCGCTGCTGGGCCACGGCCAACCCGATGGGGATGTTGACCAGGCCGAAGTTGATGGATCCGTTCCAGATCGTGCGCATGGGCCGCTCCCAAAGGGTAGCTGAGAACCGCATAGTTTCTGGCTTTGCGGCCGAATCCCTTTACGAGTTTGAACCGTTAAGGCTGTTGGGTATTCCATTGGGTACGGAAGGGATTGTTCAGGCATCCACCAGGCAGCGCGAATCGAGCTCGAGCTCGGCAATCGGCCCGGTGCCACGGCTGAGCTTCGCCGAGCGATCGACCACATCGCGGAGCGGTGCGGCCTCGACTCGGAGGGGCGCTTCGACCTCAAGCTCGCAGCCACGGAGGCCCTCACGAACGCCGTCAAGAAGGCGCAGGGCGGCGATCACGTCGTGGACGTGACTCTCGAGGGCTACGACGGCATCATCGACGTCCAGGTCGCAGATCGAGGGCCGTTCGCGGCGTCCCCTGCGACAGGCGGCCTGGCCGAAAGCGGGCGCGGCATCCCGATCATGCTCGCCCTCGTGGACGAGGTCGAGTTCGCGCAGACGGGCGACGGCACCCACGTCCGCATGCGCAAGCGGTTTCGTACGCCCGGCTAGAGCCGTCGAGCGCCGACGTACGTCGAGTCGTACCAGCCGGTCAGCGAGGAGATCTTGACCACGTCGCCCGTGTGCGGCGAGTGGATCATCTGGTTCCCGCCGATGTAGATCCCGACGTGTGAGAGCCCGTTGAAGAAGACGAGGTCGCCGGGCTGGAGGAATTGTCGCCCGACGGCGCTCCCCATCCCGTACTGCATCGCCGCGTTGTGCGGCAGCGAGATGCCGACCTGGGCGAAGACGTACATCGTGAAGCCGGAGCAGTCGAACCCGCTCGGAGAAGCGCCCCCCCAGACATACGGAACCCCGAGGTACTGCATGGCGATCCCGACGACGCCGCCCGCGTGGCCCGCCGGATTCCCTCCGCCGCTCGAGAGCCGCGCCTGCGCCTGATCGGCCAGCTGGGCCTGCTGGGCTGCTTCCTGCCGCTTGAGGCGCTCGATCTCGCTCTTGATCGAAGAGAGGAGCCGCTGGCGGTCGGCGAGCTGCTTCTCGATGGAAGCCTTCTGGGCCGCTTGCTCGGCGACCACGCGCTCCTGCTCGGCGCGGGCCTTCGCGAGCTCACCCTCCCGCTTCTTGATCTCTGCGCGGAACTGGCGCACCTCGCCGATGATCCGCGTGTCCTGCTCGGAGAGGCGGTCGACCGTGTCCACGCGATCGAGGAGGTCGTCGAGGCTCGACGCTCCCAGCAAGATCTCGAGCGTCGACTGATCCTCGGAGGTGTAGAGCGCGATGATCCGCTGCTGCAGGAACGTCTGCGCGTGCGTGAAGTTCGAGCGTGCGACCTCCAGCCGTCGCTCGTTGACCCGCTGCTCCTCCTTGATCGCATCCAACTTGATCTCGGAGGCGTTGTACGCCTCGACGACCTTCTCGAGGTTCGCGTCGATCGACTGGATCTCCGCGAGAACCTGCTTCGCCTGCGCCTGCTTCGACGTCACCGGCGAAGGGCGAGCCGCAGAGGCTGTAAAGAGGGAGCCCGCCAGGAGGATCAGAACGGCAACGATGAACGCCTGTCGCTTCGTCGCTCGGATCACGACCCCCTGGTTGGGTCCATGGCAGGCGCTGACTGGGGGGCAGACGCCGTCACAGCCGGGCACCCTAACAACGGTCGCCGACGACGCGCAAACGAGACCAGGGCTCCCAGACCCCTGTTAGGGTGTTCGGCTCGTGCGAGCGAGTTGCCAATCGCGTCCGGCTCGCGTCGCGCTCGCCGGACTGGCAGTTGTGCTTTCGCTCCTGGCCTCGGGGGGAGCCCGCGCCGACGATCCGGCGAGCCAGGCCGATGCGCTGCGGGCGCAAAACACGAGCCTCGCTGCGAGATCGCAGGCGGTTCTCCTTCGGCTCTACTCCCTGCGGACACGGCTGGCCCAGTCGCAGCAGCGGGTGGATGCGCTCGAGGCTCGAAGCGAGCAGCTCGAGCGCGAAGAGGAATCGGCGAAGAACCAGCTCGCGATCGCCCGCGACAACATGGCCGCCGCCCACAGCCAGCTGGGCGAGCGGCTCAGGCAGCTCTACATCGAGGGTGACGTCGACCCGCTCGCGGTCCTCCTCGGCGCGGAGTCCCTGGACGATGCGCTCTCGGCGCTGGACGGCCTCAACCGCCTGGCCGACCAGGACCGCGTGATCATCGAGCAAGTCGCGAAGGCGAAGGAAGACCTGCGAACGGCCCTCGAGACGCTTGCGACGCGGCGGGCAGCGCTCCGGACTGCGCTCGCTCAGGCGAAGAGCGCCCACGCCTACCTCCTCCGCGTGCAAGCGCAGCAGTCTGCCTATCTCGCCGGCCTGCGACGGCAGCAGGATCTCAACCAGGCACAGATCTCGGAGCTCTCCGACCAGGCCGCCGCGAGCGAGCAGAAGACCGAGGACCTGAGCAGCGGCGGAGGCGGAGGAAGCGGAGGCGCTCCTCCTCCGCCCCCGCCCGCGGGAGGCAGCAAGGTCACGGTCTCCTCCACGGGCTACTGCCTCAAGGGCACGACCTCGACCGGGATCCCCGTCGGCTGGGGAGTCGTCGCGGTCGACCCCTCGTTCATCCCGCTCGGGACGCGCATGTTCGTGCCGGGCTACGGGGAGGGAGTCGCCGCGGACACCGGCTCGGCTGTGCAGGGAGCGATGATCGACCTCTGGTTCCCGACGTGCGCCAAGGCGCTCGCGTGGGGCCGTCGCACGGTCACGATCACACTCCACTAAACTCTCGCAACACCCTTTGCCCAGGGGTCTTTTGAGTACGACGTCCAGCGAACACCGACCGGCCGACAAGGCACTCGAAGAAGTTCGAGTCCTCGTCGTCGACGACCACGACCTGTTTCGGACGGGCCTGAAGACGCTCCTCGAAGAGCAAGGCGTCAACGTGGTGGGAGAGGCGCCGAACGGCCAGACGGCGATCCGGCTCGCGAGCGAACTCGCGCCGGACGTCATCATCATGGACCTGAACATGCCGGGTCTCACGGGCGTGGAGACGACCCGCAAGCTGTCCAGCATGGCGCCCTTGACGCGGGTCGTCGTGCTCACCATCTCCGCCGACGACGACGACGTCATGAACGCCGTGATGGCAGGCGCATGCGGGTATCTCCTGAAGGACTCCTCGATCCAGGAACTCATCGGCGGGATCCGGGCGGCGGCCTCCGGCGAGTCGCTCATCTCGCCCCAGATCGCGGCAAAGGTGCTGCGCCGGCTCCGCTCTCAGAGCTCGAGCGTCGACGCGGCCGAGACGATTCGCGCGGAGCTCTCCAACCGGGAGATCGAGGTGCTGAAGCTGATCGCCAACGGGAAGGACAACGCCCAGATCGCACGCGAGCTCTTCATCAGCCCCAAGACGGTCAAGAACCACATCTCGAACATCCTCATGAAGCTGCAGATCGAGAACCGCATCCAGGCTGCCGTCTACGCGGTTCGCTCCGGGATCGTCTAGCGGCCCTGGCCGGCCCGGGGGTTAGGCGACCGTGCGCGCCGCTTCGATGCGGCGCTGGAGCGGCTGCAGAGCCTCGCGAAGGCTCGACAGGTCGTCGTCCGCGCTCCTCAGGCGCTCGGCGAGCTCCCTGAGCTCGTCGGCCTGCTCCTGGCTCTCGACGCCGTGAGCGAGCTCGCCGATCCGGCGCTCGATCCGAAGCCTTTCACCCTCCAGCCCGAGCGCTTCCGCATATCCGTCGGTCAGCGTATGCTCCATCTCGGTGAGGATCGGGACCGGGGGGTCGGCGGCGTCCTGCTCGAGGAGCAGCCGGATGCGATCGACGAGAGAGGCAAGGTCGCGGCCCATCGGCACGCTTGATTATCGAGAAGCGCGCGAGCAGAAACATGGGCCGGGAGGCCCATCCTCCAAGTCGTGGGGGCCTACATTTGGAAGGCGGACGCTGGTCGCCGTCGCGGCGCTCGCCTTCCTGCTCACGCTCAGCGCACCTGCCGGCGCCACTCTCCGCGAGCGGCTGAGCCGTGCTCTGCATACCCCCGGCGTCTCCTGGTCGGCTACCGGGGCGTGGGCCTACGACCTCGATCGCAGCCGCGTTGTCTATCGGCACAACGGCCGCGTCTCGTTTCGCCCGGCGTCCAACGAGAAGCTCACCGTCGCGGTGACGGCGCTCGACCGCCTGGGGCCACAGTTTCGGATCAGAACCAAGGTGCTCAGCGGGGGCGTGCTCGACGGGACGACCGGGGTTCTGCACGGGTCGTTGTTCCTCAAGGGCTACGGCGACCCCTGGCTGCGGACGCCCATGCTCGAGAGATTGGTCGCCCAGCTGCGGGCGGCCGGGATCACGAAGGTCACGGGCCACATCCTCGGAGACGAGACGTACTTCGACCGGGTACGGGTCGGCCCCGGCTGGAAGTCGTCCTTCTACAAGGAGGAATCGCCCCCGCTCTCAGCGCTCGTCGTCAACCGCGGGCGCGTCGGCAAGTACACGTGGGACGAGCCCGCGAGGGCGGCTGCGCTCCTCTTCCGTCGCGCGTTGAAGGCGGGCGGGATCGCGGCTCCCGGGAGCATCGGCAAGGGCAGAGCGCCCGTGGACGGGACCGTCCTTGCCCGGGTCCGCTCCAAATACCTGACGTCGATCGTCTACCGGATGGATCACGTCAGCGACAACTTCTTCGCGGAAATGCTCCTGAAGCAGATCGGGAAGCGGGTGCGGGGAGAAGGGAGCACGGACGCAGGCGCGGCCGTCGTGCGAGCCGAGCTCCGGCAACGCGGCGTCGCGATGACGGGCGTGCGGATCGCCGACGGCTCGGGCCTCTCGCTCTACGATCGCCTGACGGCGCGCGCGCTGGGCGAGCTCCTCATCTCGGCGACGAGCGACAGCGCGATCGGCCCCGACTTCGTCGCCTCGCTGCCCATCGCCGGCGTCAACGGCACGCTCAAGGACCGGATGGAGCGGCTACCTGCCTACCGGCACGTGTTTGCCAAGACTGGCACGACCGACCGCGCCTCCGCCCTCTCGGGCTACGTCCGCACCCGCTACGTCTTCTCAATCCTTCAGAACGGCAACCCGATCGCGTACTACTACGCCCGCCAGTCCCAGGACCGCTTCGCGCAGGTTCTAGCCGGCGCGGCCTAGAGCTCGTCTCAGGCTGGGGCCTCGTTGCCGGGGCGCGATGGCGCCGTGTGAGGCAAGGACGCAGGGAGCGCGCGTATCGACTCTAGATACGCGCGCGACTGAGGACGGAGCATGGCACGGCGTCAGCGTGGCCCGGTGACTCAGGTCCTCAGTCTGAGGCGGGCTCCAGTAGCTTTTCGAAGGCGGACTCGTCCAGGAGCTCGACGCCGAGCTGCTGGGCCTTCGTCAGCTTGGAGGCGCCCGGGTCCTCGCCCACGACCAACGCTGTCGTCTTGGCGGAGACCGAGTTGGTCACCTTCGCCCCCTGCGCTTCGAGCGCGGCGGCGGCCTGCTCGCGCGAGTACCGCTCGAGCGTGCCCGTGATCACGTAGGTCTTGCCGGTCAGCGGCCCTTCCTTCGGACGGTCCTCCTCCCCCAGCTCGAAGCGGAGCCCGAGCCCGCGCAGCTCCTCGACCAGGGCGCGGTTCCGGTCCTCGGCGAACCAGCCGGCGATCGAAGCCGCCCGGTCGGGCCCGATGCCGTCCACTTCCTCGATCGCCTCGGCGTCGGCAACGAGCAACCGGTCGACGTTCTCGAAGTGGCGAGTGATGTTCTGAGCCGTCACCCAGCCGACGTCCGGGATGTTGAGACCGAAGAGGACGCGGGAGAAGGGGATCGCCTTCGAGGCCTCGATCGAGTCGACCGCGTTCGTGGCGGAGATCTCCGCGTAGCCCTCCAGCTCCATGAGCTGTTCCTTCGTCAGCCGGTAGAGGTCAGGTAGCGTCCGCACGAGCCCGAGGTCCCAGAGGCGGCGGACCGACTGCTCTCCCACACCCTCGATGTCGGCGGCCGCCTGCACCCAGTTGATCAGGGACTCCAGGCCCCGCGAGGGGCAGTCGTCGTTGGGGCACCGGTGCATGGCCTCGCCTGCGGGCTTGACGATGGGCGTGTTGCAGAGCGGGCAGCGCTTCGGCATCCGGAAGCGCTTTGTGCCCGGCGCGTGCTCGCCCGCGGGCCCGACGACCTGCGGGATGACGTCGCCCGCCCGCTGGACGATGACGATGTCGCCTTCGCGGATCTCCTTGCGGTTGATGTCCTCCTCGTTGTGCAGCGTGGCCCGCGAGACGGTCACGCCGCCGACCTCGACCGGCTCGAGGAGCGCCCAGGGGTTGAGGGCGCCCGTGCGGCCGACGCGGATGAGGATCTTGTTCAGCTTCGTGGTGGCCGTCATCGGCGCCCATTTGAAGGCGCGCGCCCACCGCGGGCGCTGATGGAGCGCGCCGAGGCGCTCCTGCTGGGCGAAGGAGTCCACCTTGATGACGATCCCGTCGATCTCGTAGTCGAGCTTCATCCGGCGCTTCTCCCAGTCCCGGATCGCTTTCGCGACCGACTCGATCGAGTCGTGGACCTCGGCGTAGGGATTGGTCCGAAAGCCGTGCTCGCGCAGCCATTCCAGCGAGTCCCAGTGGCCCTCGGTCGGGAGCCCGTCCTTCCTGCCCAGGCCGTGGATCCAGATGGAGAGCGGCCGCGCGGCCGTGATCGACGGATCCTTCTGGCGCCGAGAGCCTGCGGCGGCGTTGCGCGGGTTCGGCGTCGGCTTCTTGCCCTCCGCGACGAGACGCTCGTTGAGCTCGTTGAAGCCCGAGAGCGGCAGATAGACCTCCCCGCGTGCCTCGAGCAGGGGCGGCGGCGTCTCCCCGTTCGCGAGCTGCATCCGCATCGAGATGGCCTTGATCGTCTTCAGGTTGGGCGTGACCTCTTCGCCACGGAAACCGTCCCCCCGCGTGGCTCCCCGGACGAAGACGCCGCCCTCGTAGACGAGGTTGATCGAGAGGCCGTCGATCTTCGGCTCCGTCACGTAGCGAACCTCGTCCGTGCCGAGACGCTTGACGACGTCCGCATGCCATTTCTCGAGCCCCTCGTCGGTCGTGACCTTCTCGAGCGAGCCCATGGGCGTCGGATGCTCGACCTTGGAGAACTTGTCCGAGGGAGGCGCGCCCACCCGCTGGGTCGGGCTGTCGGGGGTCTGGAGATCGGGATGCTCGCGTTCGAGCGCCAGGAGCTCGTCCCAGAGCTCGTCGAACTCGGCGTCGGAGATCTCGGGATCGTCGATGACGTGGTAGCGGTAGAGGTGATAGTCGACGAGCTCACGAAGCTCTTCGACTCGCTTGGCGGCCTCAGAGGACATCGAGCAGCTCCTGCGGCGAGTGGACGAGCACGTCGGCTCCCTCCGCGAGCAAGGCCTCCGCGGGGTGGATGTTCCCCCAGGAGACCGCGACCGTGAAGACGCCGGCGGCCTTCCCGGCCCCGATGTCGTAAGGCGAGTCACCGACGAACGCGGCCTCGTCCGGGTCGCTCTCGAGCAGCTCGAGTGCCTTCAGGACCGGCTCGGGGTCCGGCTTGTGCCTCTTTGTCATGTCGGCCGTGACCACCGCGTCGAAGTAACGCTCGAGGGAGAGGACCGCAAAGGCGAGGTCGACGGTCTGGCGGCCCTTCGCGGTCACGATCCCGAGCTTGCGACCCTGCGAGGAGAGGGTCTCCATGAGCTCCTCCACGCCGTCGAAGGCCTGCAGCTCGTCGTGGAGGGGCCGGTTGTGCTCGCGATAGACCCGTACGAGCTCGTCCACCCGCGTCGGGTCGAGCACGGCCATCTGGTCGTGGAGGTTCGAGCCGCCGACGAGTGCCGCGATCTGCTCTTCCTCGACGTCTCGGGCGAGCACGGTCTTCGCGGCGTGCTTGAAGGAGGCGAGGATGATCGCGCCCGAGTCGACGAGCGTTCCGTCGAGATCGAAGAGCACGGTCGGATAGCGCATTCTCAGTACTGGACCCGTTCCAGATAGAGGCCCCAGGGCGGCGCGGTCGTGCCGGCTTCGTCGCGTGGACGGCCGTCCAGGAGCCGCGCGATCGCCGTCGGGTCCTGCTCCAGCATCGTACCGACGAGGATTCGCACCATGTGGCGCAGGAAGCTATCGGCTGTGACGCTGAACTCGAGCACCTCGTCCCGACGCTCCCAGCCGGCAGCGAACACGGTTCGACGGAAGGAGGAGTGCTGGGTCTCGGTCGGCGTGAAGGATCTGAAATCGTGCTCCCCGACCAGAAGCTCGGCCGATGCCGCGAGAGCGTCCTCGTCGAGGGGGCGAGCCCACCAGAGCGAGCGGCGGCGCTCGAACGGTGACGGAGTCGCCCGCCGCCAGATCCGGTAACGATACGAGCGCGAGCGCGCCGAGAAGCGGGCGCTGAAGTCGTCCGGCGCCGCTTCGCCGGAGAGGACGGCCAGATCGTCGGGCAGGAGAGCGTTGAGCGCCGCCGCCGCCTTGTCGGGTGGGGGCCCGTCGCTAGCGACGAGGCTCGCAACCTGTCCCCGTGCGTGCACCCCCGCGTCCGTTCTCCCGGCGACGGCGAGGCCGTTCCAGCCGGAATACGCCTCGTCCAGAGCTCGGCGCAGCTCCCCTTCCACGGTTCGCAGCCCCGGCTGGGCCGCCCAGCCGGCGAAGTCGGACCCGTCGTACTCGAGAGTCAGCTTTACAGTCGGCACGGCTTCAGAGTGCGAACCGTGAGCGCACGTCTTGACCAGCCGCTCGCGTGAGAACGAGACTTCGGCCGGTGAACCACCACCACCGACACAGCGCGTTCCGAAGCAGCGTCGTCGCGCGACTCATCGCCGCGTTCCTCCTCGTCAGCCTCCTTCCGATCGGGATTCTCGCCTACCTCTCCGCGCGCGAGACGAGCGAGCCCGCCACGGAGCACGCTGAAGGGCGGGCGGGCGGCGAGGAGATCCTCGGGATCCGCATCGCCCACGTCGAAGTGGGCGTAGCAAATCGCGAGCTTCGTCCTGGCGCTCGCCACGGCCGCCCTTGTCGCTCGCTCGCTGGTGCGGCCGCTGCGCAGGCTCGAGGACTCGATGCATCGTGTCGAGAGCGGCGACCTCGCTGTCCGCGCGAGACGAACGGGCGCAAGGACGAGATCGCGCACCTCGCTCGGTCGTTCAACAGCATGGTAGAAGGGCTCGAGCGCGAACGACTCGTTCGCGATCTCTTCGGCCAGTACGTCTCACCCGAGGTCGCGGCCCTCGCGATCGAGCGCAAGGGGCGCCTCGAAGGGAGTCTCGTCGAGGCGACCGTGCTGTTCGTCGACATTCGCGATTTCACCGCTCTCACTGAACGCGTCCCGCCGAAGGCGCTCATCCGAAGCCTGAACAGGTTTCTCTCGGCAGCGTCCGCCACAGTCGCCGGTGAGGGAGGGATGGTGAACAAGTTCGGTGGCGACAGCCTCCTGGCGGTCTTCGGGACCCCGCTGAATCCCGCAGACGATCACGCCGGACGGGCCGTTCGAGCGGCACTAAACATCCTGGACACGGTGGAGCGTCTGAACAGGGACAGCCAGGATCCCGCCCTTCGGGAGTTGCGAGTCGGCATCGGAATCGCGACGGGTGACGTGGTCGCGGGCAACGTCGGAGGCGAGCACAAGGTCGAGTACACCGTTATCGGTGACGCCGTCAACCTCGCCAGCCGGCTGCAGACACTGACAAAGGAGACCGGGTAGCCGGTCCTCGTCAGCGACACCACGGCTCGCGCGGCCGCCGAGGTGGCGTCCTTCTTCACAGTCGGCGACGTGGCGGTGCGAGGGAAGCGCGAGCCCGTGCATACATGCGCAATTGTCGAGCCCTTGACAGACCGAGGAATGTAAGCTTAGACTTACCGTAAGCAATGGCTTACGGAGATGCGATAGCAGCGTTGGCCGATCCCACGCGGCGAACCGTCTTCGAGCGCCTGCGCGAGGGCCCCCGTCCTGTCGGGGAGATCGCGCGGGGTCTACCCGTCTCCCGGCCCGCGGTCTCTCAGCACCTCCGCGTCCTCAAGGAGGCTGGCCTCGTCCGCGAACGCCGGGAGGGCACCCGCAACTACTACAGCGTCGACGGCGACGCGCTCGCGGAGCTGCGCGAGTACTTCGAGAACTTCTGGGAGGAGGCGCTGGCCGCCTTCAAGGAGGCAGCGGAGAAAGGAGCGACTGATGAGTCAGCAGACGAGTGAAACCGCGATCAGGAAGTCGGTCACGGTCAACCGTCCCCCCGGAGCGGCCTTTCGCCTCTTCACGGAGGAGATCGCATCGTGGTGGCCCTACTGGACTCACTCGATCGAGAAGGAAAATGTCGAGACCGTCGTCTTCGAGGGCCGTGAGGGCGGCCGCTTCTACGAGCGCGCGAAGAGCGGCGAGGAGCACGTCTGGGGCACGCTGCTCGTCTGGGAGCCTCCCCAACGCATCGTCTACTCCTGGCACCCCGGGCGCGGCGAGGACACGGCTCAGGAAGTGGAGATCACCTTCACGCCGGCTGGGAACGGAACCCGCGTCGACCTCGTCCATTCGGGCTGGGACAAGCTCGGGGACCGGCTGGAAGCCGCCGTGGCGGAGTACACCAGGGGCTGGGACAAGGTTCTCGGCCACTACGTCGAGGCCGCGAATGGCTAGCGACGCCGCGTCCGTCGTCATCAGCAAGAGCGTGACCGTGGCCGTCCCGGTCGAAACCGCGTTTCGCGTCTTCACCGAAGAGGTCGCCTCCTGGTGGCCGCTGGCCACGAAGTCGGTCGGCCAGGAAGAGGCGGAGACGCTCGTCATCGAGCCCCGCGAGGGGGGCCGGGTCTACGAACGGGTGCGTGGCGGGCAGGAGCATCAGTGGGGCGACATCCTCGTCTGGGAGCCGCCCCACCGGCTTGCGTTCACCTGGCATCCCGGCCGGGGCCCCGAGACCTCCCAGGAGGTCGAAGTGCGCTTAACCGCGTCCGGCGAGGGAACCGTCGTCGAACTCGAGCACCGCGGGTGGGAGCGTTTGGTCGCCACGGCCGACGAGATCCCCGACCATTACGTGTCCGGCTGGGACGAGGTGCTCAGCCGCTTTGCGCTAGCCGCGGGGCCCGACGGCGACTAGGAGAACGACCTGTCCGGCGGCGTCGAAAGAGATAGTTGGATATGTCCGGGGCGTCGAGTGAGGTTCCCGTAGTAGGTTGAGTGCGTCGCGGAGAAAGGAGGAGACAGTGGCGCGTGTGATCCCGTACATCCTCTACTCAGACTGCGAAGCGGCGCTCGACTTTCTCTCCCGTGCCTTCGGTTTCGAGGAGGTGCTCCGGTACGCCGGCGAGCAGGGCTACGTGAACCACGCCGAGATGAAGCTCGGCGATGCGCGGATCTTCATGGGCGACCCCGGCGATCACTACCGCAACCCGCGCGAGCTCGGCAACGAGACTGTCGGGATCTATGTCTACGTGGACGGCGAGGTCGACGATCTCTGTCGGCGTGCGCAAGAGGCCGGCGCGGAGATCCTCGAGGAGCCGACTGACCAGGCATACGGCGAACGCCGGTTCACGGCGAAGGATCCCGAAGGGCACGTCTGGTTCTTCGGCCAGCCGATTCGCGACGTCACCCCCGAGGATTGGGGCGCGACGATCGCTTCGACCGAACGAGGAGGTTAGCTACTAGCCGGCGGCTGCGGTCGCACCCGCAGGAACGACGGGCGCGCGCTCGGGGACGTAGTCCACGAGCTCGAGGTAGACCATTCGCGCCGCGTCGCCCTGGCGCGGGCCGATCTTGACGATGCGGGTGTAGCCGCCGGGCCGCTCGGCGAAGCGCGGAGCGACCTCGGAGAAGAGCAGGTGGGCGATCTCCTTGGAGCGGAGAAACGCGACGGCGTGCCGGTGCGCGGCGACGTCGCCACGCTTCCCGAGTGTGATCATCTCCTCGACGATCGGGCGCACCTCCTTGGCCTTCGCCTCGGTCGTCTTGATGCGCCCGTGCTCGATGAGAGCGCAAGCGAGGTTGGCGTAGAGCGCGCGCCGCTGCGCGGCGTCGCGCCCCAGCTTCCGTCCTGACTTGCGGTGCCGCATTACTCCTCGCGCAGCGTCAGCCCGTGCGCCTGCAGCGTCTCGCGCACCTCTTCGATCGACTTCTTGCCGAAGTTCGGGATGGCGGCGAGCTCGGTCTCCGTCTTCGTGACGAGGTCGCCGATCGTCTCGATGCCGACGCGCTTGAGGCAGTTGTAGCTGCGCACGCCGAGCTCGAGCTCCTCGATGGGGAAG
>JBKPFG010000082.1:0-9401 GCA_046728735.1 Actinomycetota bacterium | reverse complement strand
GGCCAGAGGTTCGCGGCCACGGCCGCGTGGACGTCGAGCCCGGCCATGTCCATCGTTTCGAACGGCCCGATTGCGGCCCAGCGCGCGCCGAGACCGTGGACGACGGCCCGATCGACGTCCTCGAACGAGCAGACGCCCGAGTCGACGAGGGCGTAGGCCTCGCGAAGGAGCGCGTATTGCAGCCGGTTGACGATGAAGCCAGGAGTGTCCCGGCGGACGATGACGGGCGCCTTCCCGAGCTCCCGCATCCAGTCGGCCAGCGTCTCCAGGCTGCCGGGGCTGGTGTGACGACCACCCACGACCTCGACGAGCTCGACCAGCTCGGGCGGGTTGAGAAAGTGCAAGCCTGCGAAGCGCTCGGGCTGTTCGAGCCCGTCTTCGAGCGTGGCGAGCCGAAGCGAGGAAGTGTTCGTGGTCACGAGCGCCTCGGGCGCGGCGAGTTCTTCGGCTCGTCTCAGGACTGCGCGCTTCGGCTCGACCTCCTCCACGATCGTCTCGACGACCAGGTCGGCTCCGTCGAGCGCTTCGTCGAGCGAGGTCGTCAGGAGCACCTCGGCCCGCCCGAGCCGACCCCTGGCGGTATCGAGGCTCTCGCGGCGGCGCGCCGAGAGCCGCACTCGTGCTCCTCCGTCCGCGAACACCCTGGCGATGCCGGCGCCCATCGTGCCGGCTCCGATCACCGCCACCTCACGGGGGAGGCTCATGGAGTGCTCAGGCGGGCTGTCGTTCGGCCCAGCGAGCCCGGCGTCGTGCGATCTCCGCTTCGCGATCGCGGGGCGGCGCGGAGGTCACGAGCTCGGCCAGGAGAGTGCTCGAAGCGTCCGAGACGGCGTGCACCGCTCGGTGGAAGGCCTCCTCGTTCGCCTTCGACGGCTTGTTGAAGCCGCTGATCTTGCGAACGTACTGGAGGGCGGCGGCGTGGACGTCGTCCTCGGTTGCTTCGGGCTCGAAGTTGTAAAGAGTCTGAATGTTTCGGCACATGCAGACAGCCTATCCACGCGTGTAGGTAGCCTGGCAGCCTATGGCCCTCGACGCCCGCAAGCGCTGGATCGCGCTGATGGTCTTGTGCTTCGGCGACCTGATGATCGTCCTCGACACGACGATCGTGAACGTCGCCCTGCCGTCGATTCGCGACGACCTCGGCTTCTCGCAGGCGTCGCTCGCGTGGGTGGTCAACGCCTACCTGCTGACCTTCGGCGGCTTCCTGCTGCTCGGCGGGCGGCTCGGCGACCTCTTCGGGCACCGGCGCCTGTTCCTGATCGGCCTCTCGATCTTCACCGCTGCCTCGCTCGCCTGCGGTCTCTCCACTTCGCAGGGCCTATTGGTGGCGTCGCGGGCCGTGCAGGGTGTCGGTGGAGCGATCGTCTCGGTCGTCGTCCTCTCGCTGCTGATGATCATGTTCACCGAGCCGGCCGAGCGCGCCAAGGCGATGGGCACGGTCGGCTTCGTTCTCTCCGGCGGAGGGACGGCCGGCGTGCTGCTCGGGGGGATCCTCACGGACATCCTCAGCTGGCACTGGATCTTCCTCGTCAACATCCCCATCGGCATCGCCGTCTTCGTCGCCTGCCTCTATCTTCTGCCGCGAGACCAGGAGTCGGAGCAGAGGCCGCGACTCGACATCGCAGGCGCGGTCACCGTCACGCTCTCGCTCCTGCTCGCCGTCTACGCGATCGTCAACGGGAACGAGGCCGGTTGGACGTCCGGCCAGACCCTCGGGCTGCTGGCCGGCGCGCTCGTGCTGATGGGAGCCTTCCTCGTCATCGAATCCCGCGTGGCCGCTCCGCTCGTGCCGCTGCGCCTCTTCAAGCTGCGGAACCTTTCCGTGGCGAACGGCGCCGGGATCCTCATGCCCGCGGCGATGTTCGGATGGTTCTTCTTCTCGGCGCTGTACCTTCAGCTCATCCTCGGCTACAGCCCGCTCGAGGTCGGCTTCGCCTTCTTGCCCTCGACGCTCGTCTGGGGCGCCTCGTCTCTCTGGCTCTCCGACAAGCTCATTATGCGCCTCGGCATCAAGGCGCCCATGCTGATCGGCCTCTCCCTCTTCGTCGTCGGGCTGCTGCTCTACGCGCGCGTGCCGGTGGACGGGAACTACTTCATGGACGTCCTGCCAGGCATGCTCATCATGGGTTTCGCGGGTGGAATCACCTTCAACCCGATCCTGCTGGCGGCCATGGGCGACTGTGGGCCGGAGGAAGCTGGGCTCGCCTCGGGCATCGTCAACACGTCCTTCATGATGGGCGGCGCCCTCGGACTCGCCATCCTGGCCGCCGCGGCCGCCTCCCGAACCGACTCTCTCCTCGCCTCGGGCGAGGCGCAACCCGACGCCCTGATCGGCGGCTACCACCTTGCCTTCCTCCTCGGCGCGCTCTTCGCTGCGGCCGCCGCCGCCCTCGTCGTCGCGTTGCTCAAGCCTAAGCCCATGCAGCACCCCGGCGCCGAGGGCATAGCCGAGCCCGCCGCGGCTCAGGCCGACTGAGATCCGTTCAGCCTCAGGCTGACGCGGGTGCCCCCGCCATCGGCGCGCTCGGCCGTGACCGTGCCTCCATGGGCTTCCGCCACCTGGCGCACGATCGCGAGCCCCAGGCCTGACCCCGGCATGCCCCGCGCCGACGTGGCGCGATAGAAGCGGTCGAAGACGAACGGCAGGTCCTCCTCGTCGATGCCCGGGCCGTGGTCGCGCACGGTGAGCTCTCCGTCCTGCACCCGCACCTCCACCTCGGCCCCGGGCGGGCTCCACTTGGCCGCGTTGTCGAGGAGGTTCGCCACGGCCCGATCGATGGCGGCGGCCTCCCCGAGGACGACGGATTCGTGCAGATCGGGCGTGAAGACGACGCCCGGCCGGCCTCGCGCGGCCCGCTCGACCGCTTCGGCCGCGAGCAGGTCGAGCCGCAGGTCTTCGGGCTCGGCCGGGGGGCGTCCGAGTCGCGCGAGCTCGATCAGCTCCGTGATCAGGCTCGTCATCTCGCCCAGTTGCTCGACGACATCGTGGAGGAGGCGCTCTCGGTCGTCGTCGGGAAGCTCGCCCCTGCCCGCGAGCACCTCGATGTTCGTCCGCAAGCTGGTGAGAGGAGTGCGGAGCTCGTGCGAGGCGTCGGCGACGAGCTGGCGCTGGGCCCGGGTCGATTCCTCCAGCGCGCCGAGCATGGTGTTGAAGCTCGTCGCCAGGCGACTGAGCTCGTCGTCCCCATGGGTCTCGATCCGCTCCGAGAGGTCTCCCGTCGCGGTCACCCGCTCGGTCGCGGCCGTCAGGCGTCGCACGGGCGCAAGCGCGGCACGCGCCACGGCCAGCCCGAGCACCGCGGCGATCGCCACCCCGATGAGGGCGATGAGGATGAGGAACAGACGGATCTGCCCGAGCGAGTCGTCGACCTCGGTGAGCGGTCGGGCGATCTGGACCGCGAAGCCGGAGTTGCCCGGAATGGTGAGGACACGGACATGTGTCCCGGAAACGTGGGCGTCGCCGAAGAACGAACCGCTTCTCCCCGTCGCCACCTCGAGCGTGCGTTGCGTGATGGGAAGCTCGACCGTCGCGTCAGGTGCTCTGATCGTGTCGCCGTCCGAGGTGACGACCTGGATGTATCCCGGTGCGCCTCCGAGGCCTGGCCCGCGCTCCAGGAAGGCCTGGTCGCCGGCCTGGAAAGCGTGCAGCGGGAAGCGGGAAATGTCGGCCGCGCGATCCTTCAGCGCATCGTCGACGGGGGCGCGGAGCTGGTCGCGGACCACGACGTAGACCACGACCGACGCGAGCACGACGGCGAGCGCGACCGCCGCCGCGGCAACCAGGGCCAGCCGGGCGCGAAAGCTCATTTCTCTCGCAGGGCATAGCCGACGCCGCGAACCGTCTGGATCAGGCGGGGCCGCCCGCTTGCCTCGGTCTTGCGGCGCAGGTAGCCGATGTACACGTCGAGCGAGTTGGAAGAGAAGCCGAAGTCGTAGCCCCACACGCGCTCGAAGATGACCGATCGCGTGAGCACCTGGCGCGGGTTCAGGAGGAAGAGCTCGAGGAGGGAGAACTCGGTCCGCGTCAGCTCGATCGGCTCTCCGGCTCGGCGCACCTCGCGTGTCTTCGGATCGAGCTCCAGATCGGCAAAGCGCAGGACTTCGCCCGAGCCGCTGCTCGTGCGGCGCAGGAGTGCCCGCATGCGGGCGAGGAGCTCCTCGAGGGCGAAGGGCTTCGTGACGTAGTCGTCAGCGCCTGCGTCGAGGCCGGCGACCCGATTCTCCACCTCGTCACGGGCGGTGAGCATCAGCACCGGCAGGCGGAGGCCTTCACGGCGCAAGCGCCGGCAGACCTCGAGCCCGTCCATCTTCGGCATGAGGATGTCGAGGATGAGCGCGTCAGGCTCACCGTTCGAGCCGAGCCGCTCGAGCGCCTCTTCGCCGTCGGCGGCGAGCTCGACGTCGTAGCCCTCGAGCTGGAGCGCCCGCCGGAGGGAGTCGCGCACCGCGCGCTCGTCGTCCACGACCAGGATCTTCATTCGTTCCATTGTGCGCAATCAGCCTGAGAGCAGGCTAAGAGTTTGTTCCAGAATGGGGCTCGTCGCCGGGCCGCATCGCGCCGGTTGGCGTGGTGCCGGCGGCACAGCTCCCATTTTGGAGCGAGCTCTTTCGAGGTTCGCGTTCTTAGGGAGTTCTTAGCTCCTTTTCACCTTGGGCTTAGCCGGCGCAGGTGACATGGACGGCGAGCGAACGAAAGGAACGAACATGAATCGCCGTCGCACCATCACAGGCGCCGCCGTCCTCGTGGCCGCCGCCGGTCTCGGCGTCGGCGGAGCCGCTACGTACGCCGGGCTCGCGCCCGACTCGACCAGGACGGTCGTCCGCCAGGTGACCGTCACGGGCGGCGAAGCCGCCTCCGCCACCACCGGCCTGCCCGTCTCCGAGATCTACCAGCGCACGTACAAAGGTGTCGTCGAGATCGCCGTGACCTCGGGCGGTTCTCCGACTCCGTTCGGAGGCCAGCAGAGCCAGCAGGCTCTGGGCTCCGGCTTCGTCCTTGACGAGCAGGGCCACATCGTCACGAACGAGCACGTGGTCGACGGAGCCACGTCGATCTCGGTGCGCTTCTCGAACGGAAAGAGCTACGACGCCCAGCTCGTCGGCAGCGACCCCTCCACGGATCTCGCCGTAATCAAGGTGGACGCACCCACCTCCGTGCTCGAGCCCCTCACGCTCGCCAACTCGGACGACGTGGCCGTCGGGGACACCGTCGTGGCCATCGGCAGCCCCTTCGGCCTCGAGAACACGGTCACGAGCGGGATCGTCAGCGCTCTTCACCGCCAGATGACCTCTCCGAACAACTTCTCGATCGACGATTCGATCCAGACCGATGCCGCCATCAACCACGGCAACTCGGGCGGCCCGCTCCTGAACTCCTCGGGCGAGGTGATCGGGGTCAACGCTCAGATCGAGAGCGACTCGGGCGGCAACGACGGTGTCGGCTTCGCCATCCCGTCGAACACCGTCAAGACGATCGTCTCCGAGCTCATCTCCACCGGCAAGGCCGAGCACGCCTACCTCGGCGTCTCCGTCGAGACGGTGAACGGTTCCGTGCGAGTCGGAGAGGTTCGGAGCGGCACCCCCGCGGAGAACGCCGGGCTCCGGGCCGGAGACACGATCATCTCCGTCGACGGGGAGAAGGTGACCTCCAGCGAGGCGCTCACGAGCGCGATTTCGGCGAGGAAGCCCGGCGACAAGGTGACCATCGTCTACACCCGGGGCGGCCAGACCCACTCGGTCGAGATCACCCTTGCAAGTCGGCCCACCTAACTCTTAGGAGCCTCTTAGGCCGGTCTTAGAGAAGCGCGCTTTGATGCGGAGCATGCACAGGTTTCGCACGCGCAAGGCGCTTGCAATCGGAGTCGCCGCCCTCGCCGTCGTCGGCGGGGGCGGCGCTGCCATCGCGGCGTCCGGGGACTCCTCCTCGCCCGGACGCTCGTTTCTCGACTCGGTGGCCAGCCATCTCGGAATCTCCTCGCAGAAGCTCGAGGATGCGACGAAGGCCGCGGCCATCGACCAGGTCGACGCCGCGCTGAAGGACGGGAAGATCACGCAGGCCGAGGCCGACGCCCTCAAGCAGCGGATCGAGTCGGGCGACTATCCGCCCTTCTTCGCGCCCTTCCTCGGGCCCCGGCTCGGTCCGGGCTTCGGCCACTTCCACGGCGGGCCGCCTTTCCTCTTCGGCGAGAAGCTCTCGGCGGCGGCCGACTATCTGGGGCTGACGGAGGCCGAGCTGCGCACGAAGCTGAACAGCGGCCAGACGCTCGCCGAGGTCGCCAAGGCCCAGGGCAAGTCAGTGGACGGGCTGAAGCAAGCTCTGCTCGACGAGGCCAAGGCGCAGTTGGATCAGCTCGTCAAGGACGGGAAGCTCACCCAGGACGAGGCGGACGCCATGTACGAGCGCTTCCAGTCCCACATCGACGACCTCGTCCAGAACGGCATGTTCCGCTTCCACTTCCGCGACGGGGACGACCTGGGCCCCGTCCTCCCGTGAGCACCCGTTCTGGTGAGTGCCCGCTCGGCTAGACCGGGACGGGGCCCGCTTGCCGCGCGAAGACGTTGTCGAGCGCGGAGCGAAGCCCGATCGCCAGCGCACCGGTGAGGACGGCCGCCTCGCCGAGGCTCGAGACCTCGACTCGGGGCGGGTAGGGGAGCCAGCCCCCCAGGTGCTCACGCACCGGCGCGAGCAGGAGGTCGCCGTTGACCCCGAGGCCGCCGCCGAGCACGACGAGCGCGATGTCGGTCACCGCCGAGATCGAGGCCACGTGGAGCGCGATCCGCCTGGCCACCTCGCCGACCACCTTGCAAGCGAGCTCGTCGCCGCTTCGAGCGGCTGCGAAGATCGCTCGGCCCTCGTACGGGGGCCGGAGCGCCGTAGCGCCACTGCTCTCCGCGAGCCGCGAGGTGACCTCGTGGAGCGAGCCGGCGGATGGATCGACCTCGACGCCGAGCCCGGCGAGGGCGTAGTCGACCTCGCCCGCGGCGCCGTGGTGACCTCGATGCAGGTTGCCGCCGAGCACGAGGCCGGCACCCATTCCGGTTCCGATCGAGAGGAAGACGAAATCGTCCACTCCCTCGGCGACTCCGAGCCATTGCTCCCCGAGGGCGGCGAGGTTGATGTCGTTCTCGAGCACGACGGGGAGGCCGAGGCGCTCCCCCAGGTCGTCCCCGAAGGCCCGGTCTTCGAGACCGGGGACGTTCTCGGCGAGCGTGAGCCGGCCGGTGCCCGCCTCCACGACTCCGGGCACTCCGACCACCACCCCATCGATCAGGCTCGAGTCGAGCCCGGTCGCTTCGACCAGCCCCTCGTGGAGCTCGTCGATCGCCCCGAGCGCCACCTCGGCGTCGACGCCCCCGAGCTCGACGTCCTGCCGGGCCCGGATGCGACCATCGAGGTCGCAGATCGCCCCTCGGACGAAGCGCGCGCCCAGATCGATGCCGAGCACGAGCGCCGCCTCCGGAACGGGCTCGAAGTAGACCGCTCCGTAGCTCGGCCCGCTCGGAGCCGCGGCGCGCCGAACCAGGCCCGATTCCTCCAGCGAGCGCAGGGCGAGCGAGACCGTCGGCTTCGAGATTCCCGCCCGCCGCGAGATCTCTGCCCGCGAGATGGGCGCTCCGGCGCGGATGGTCTCCAGCACGGTCTGCTCGTTCATGCGCTTCAGCAGCGGCGGAGTGGCGCGCGTCGGCGTCCAGGTCTGCATCTTGTTAGTAAGACTAACTGCTTGGGCGGCTAAATCCCAGCAACTTGACTTTCACCGGCAGGCAGTATCAAATTCGCGTTCGTAAAGTTAACTAACTCCCGAGCGAGGGCTCAGGAGGTGCGCGGTATCGTCTGTTCACTCCCGAGGAGGGCCGGAATGAGACGTCTGGCGGCGGCAACTGTGATCTTGCTCCTGGCGTTGGTCGCCGGAGCATGCGGCGGTTCGAACGAGTCGAAGTCGACATCGTCGGAGGCGTCGGGCGACATCACCTTCTGGACGGGCTTCACGGACCGGGAGCTCGGAGTCATGAAGGACGTGGTCGCCGACTTCGAGAAGTCTCATCCGAACATCCACGTCAAGGTCGTCGGCGGAATCAGCGACGACAAGATCGTCGCGGCGATCCGCGGCGGGAATGCGCCCGATGTGGCTCATTCGTTCGACGCCGGCGCCTACGCGGGCGCCTACTGCGGAAACGGCGCCTGGATCGACCTGGCCGACTACATGGAGCGCGACGGCGTGAGCGAGGGCATCTTCCCGCCCGTCACCCAGAAGTACTCGAAGTTCGAGGGAACCCGCTGCGCCCTGCCGATGCTCGCCGACGCCTACGGCCTCTACTACAACAAGGACATGTTCGCCAAGGCGGGTCTGTCCGGTCCGCCGAAGACGGTCAGCGAGCTGATGGACTACGCGAAGAAGCTGACCGTGCGCAATCCGGACGGTTCGCTCGAGGTCGTCGGCCTTGACCCCTTCGACGGCTTCTACGAGAACGTCGCGGCCCATTGGGCGCCGCAATGGGGCGTCGACTGGACCGACGAGTCGGGCAAGTCGATCCTCTCGACAACTCCGGGATGGGCGCAGATGTTCCAGTGGCAGAAGGAGCTCATCGACTGGTACGGCTACGACAACCTCGTTCGTTTCCAGGCGAAGGCGGGCGACGAGTTTTCGCCCCAGCAGGCCTTTGAGCGCGGAAAGCTCGCAATGAACCTCGACGGCGAATGGCGCGTCGCGTTCGTCGCGGCCGAGCATCCGGAGCTCAACTACGGCACGGCGCCGCTCCCCGTTGCCGACGATCAGCCCGACCTCTACGGCTCCGGGTACACGAGCGGCAGCATCATCGGCATCCCGAAGACCTCGGACAACCAGGACGCGGCGTGGGAGCTGGTCAAGTATCTCGGGACCGACACCGGGGCGCTGGTGAAGATGACGAACGGCATCCGCAACGTGCCGACGACCTCTGAGGCGCTCAAGTCTCCCGACATCAAGCCGGACGAGAACTTCAACATCTTCCTCGACATCTTCTCGAACCCGAACACGAGGACGACGCCGGTGACGATCGTCGGGAGCGCAAACCAGGACCTCGTCGACGCGTTCGCAGCGAAGTACCAGGCCGGCAAGGTCGACGATCTCCAGGCTGGCCTCGTGAATCTGGACAAGGCGATCGACGCGCAGCTCGCAGCTGCCGGCGGCGGTCAGGTCCCGTGAGGTGACGACGGCCGCAGAGCCGCACGTCGTTCCGGGGGCGCCGGTGTTCGACCGACGGCGCTCCCGCCGCCGAGCCGCCTGGCGCCGGCGCGGAACGGTGCTCGCCTTCATGAGCCCGTGGATCGCGGGCTTCACGATCTTCTTCGGCTATCCGCTGGTCATGACCGCGTACTACTCCTTCACGCACTACGACCTGCTCTCGGCGCCGCGGTGGATCGG
>JBKPFG010000256.1:0-4138 GCA_046728735.1 Actinomycetota bacterium | reverse complement strand
CCGCGGTCGTCGAGGTCGGCGGCGCTGCGCTCGAGATAACGCTCCAAGGATTGACGAAGCCCCTCACTGAGCCCCATAGCGGTTCTATCGGAAAGCCGCTCGTTACCCAAATACCCCCTTCGGAGGGAGGGGACCAGGGCTTGCTGTGCTCTTTGCTACGAGCATGAGGGTGCGTTTCCTCGTCTCCGGCCTCGTGTTCTTCGCACTCGTGGCGGTGCTCGCCACTGTGCCGGTGCTGGCGCAGGGAGGCACGGCGCCGGCCTGCACGATCAAGGGAAGTCCCGGGGGAGATCTCCTCATCGGCACCGGCGGGAGTGACGTCATCTGCGGCTACGGCGGCTCGGACATCATCACCGCCAAGGGCGGAAACGACATCGTCCGGGGCGGAGCCGGAGGGGACACGATCTACGGCGACTCGGGCAGCGACCATCTCTACGGCGGCCGGGGCAACGACAAGCTCTATGCCCGCGACGCCGTCAAGGACTACGTCTACGGCGGCAGGGGCTTCGATTACGCCCGGGACGACGATCCCGAAGACGTTCTCCACTCGATCGAGTCGCACTAACTGGGGGCTTGACGTAGGGCCTCCCGGCCACGTCCAATAGCGGGCGATGGACGACTACCTGCCGATCGCGGATCACGGAATCATCGGCGACCTGCACACGGTCGCGCTCGTGGGAGCGAACGGGACGATCGACTGGTACTGCTGCCCCGCCTTCGACTCGCCGAGCGTCTTCGCCGCGATTCTGGACAAGGAGAAGGGCGGCTTCTACGGCATCGCACCGGTCGACGAGGACTGGACGTCTCGGCAACTCTACTTCCCGGACACGAACGTCCTCATCACCCGCTTCTTCACCGCGAGCGGAGTGGGGGAGCAGCAGGCCTTCATGCCGATCGCGAGGAGCGGCGAGGAGCGCCATCGGCATCGGCTGATCCGCCGCATCGTCTGCGTGCGCGGAGCGCTTCGCTTCGGCCTCGTCATGCAGCCGCGCTTCAACTATGGCCGTGACCCTCACGAGACGCGCCAGCACGAGCACGGCGTCGTCTTCGAGTCCGACACCCTCTGCCTGGCGTTGCAGGCGACGACTCCGATCGCGTGCGACGACGACGGCGTGCATAGCGAGTTCAAGCTCGAGTCGGGTCAGAGCGTCACCTTCGTCCTCGAGCAGGTGGACCGCGGCTACGTCCCGCGCCGGTACGAGGAAGCCGAGACCCGAGAGGCCTACGAGCGCACGATCGCATTCTGGCGGAAGTGGCTCTCCCAATCGCGCTACCGCGGTCGCTGGCGAGAGATGGTGCACCGCTCGGCCCTGACGCTGAAGCTGCTCACCTACCAGCCCACCGGGGCGATCGTCGCGGCGGCCACGACGAGCCTGCCCGAGCTGCTCGGCGGCGAGCGCAACTGGGACTACCGCTACACCTGGATCCGAGATGCGGCGTTCTCGCTCTACGGGCTCCTGCGCCTCGGGTTCACCGAGGAGGCCGGCGCTTTCATGAGCTGGCTGACCGATCGCTTCCGCGAGGGCATGGACCAGTCGGGCGATCCCCTGCAGACGCTGTACGGGATCGACGGCCGCCGCGAGCTTCCCGAGGAGACGCTCGACCACCTCGAGGGGTATTGCGGCTCGGCGCCGGTACGGATCGGCAACGACGCCGCGGGCCAGGTCCAGCTCGACATCTACGGCGAGCTGATCGACTCGGTCTACCTGTTCAACAAGTACGGCCGGCCGATCTACCACGAGGCGTGGGAGGACCTGCGGAGGATGGTCGAGTGGGTCTGCCTCAACTGGGATCAGGCCGACGAGGGCATCTGGGAGACTCGCGGAGGGCGAAAGGACTTCACGTTCTCCCGGCTCATGTGCTGGGTCGCCGTCGAGCGAGCGATCAGGATGGCCAGGCAGCGCGGGCTGCCGGCAGACCTTCCGCGCTGGATGAAGCACCGAGACGAGATCTACGAGCAGATCATGGAGCGGGGCTGGAGCGAGGACCGCGGAGCGTTCGTGCAGTACTACGGCTCCGATCTCCTGGACGCCTCATTGCTCCTGATGCCGCTCGTCAAGTTCATCGCGCCGACCGATCCGCGCTGGCTCTCCACGCTCGACGCGATCGGAGAGGAGCTCGTTTCCGACTCGCTCGTGCACCGCTACAATCCGCGCGCCTTCAAGGACGGCCTCGAGAGCGACGAGGGGACGTTCTCGATCTGCTCCTTCTGGTACGTCGAGGCGCTCACCCGCGCGGGGAGGGTTGACGAGGCTCGGCTCGCCTTCGAGAAGATGCTCACGTACGCGAACCACCTCGGTCTCTACTCGGAGGAGATCGGGCGCAGCGGGGAGCTCCTCGGCAACTTCCCGCAGGCGTTCACGCACCTGGCGCTGATCAGCGCGGCGTTCAACCTCGATCGCGAGCTTGGATAGCTTTCCCCCATGACGGGCGCGAAGATCACGCTGAAGGAGGCGCAGGCGATCGCGTATCTCCTCGAGCACGGCCGCTGGCCCGATTCTGCCACCGGGGAGCTCATGGAGGAGCGAACGAGCCAGGTCGCCCTCGACTACCTGCTTGCGGCCCGCCTGCGCAACACCGTGGCCGCCTCCGAGGACGAGCGGTGAGCGCGCGCATCTGCGTCCTCGGCGCCGGACAGGCCGGGGAGGCGCTCGTCGCCGGGTTGCTCTCCTCCGGCTGGGCGAAGCCGGCCGACATCGTCGCCACGGTTCGCCACCCGGAGCGGGCCAAGGAGCTCGCAGACCGCCACGGAATCGAGACGACCCTCGACAACGCGGCGGCGGTCCGCGGCGCGAAGATCGTCGTCATCGCGGTCAAGCCGCAGGACATCGAGGGCCTGCTGGGCGATGTCGGGGGCCTCCTCGAGCCGTCGCAGACCGTTCTCTCGATCGCGGCCGCCATCCCGACGGCTCTCATCGAGGGCCATCTCGACGACGGGGTGCCCGTCGTCCGGGCCATGCCCAACGCGCCTGTGACGGTCCACGAGGGCATGGCCGGCGTCACCGGCGGCGCGCACGCAGCCGAGGAGGACATCGCGCTGGCCGAGGAGGTGCTCGGCTCGGTCGGCCGCTCCGTACGGGTGGACGAGGTTTACATGGACGCGGTCACCGCCGTCTCCGGCTCCGGCCCCGCGTACTTCGCGCTCCTGGCCGAATCGATGATCGAGGCGGGGATCCTCCTCGGGCTCTCACGCGAGGTGGCGACGGATCTCGTCGTCCAGACGATGCTCGGCACGGCGAAGCTCCTGCGGGACGAAAAGATGCACCCGGTCGAGCTCCGCGAGATGGTCACCTCGCCGGGAGGGACGACGATCTCCGCCATCCGGGAGCTCGAGCAGGCCGGCGTCCGGGCTGCCTTCCTGAACGCCATCCAGGCGGCGATGAAGCGCTCGAAGGAGTTAGCGGAGGGCGGGTAGCGGGTTCACTGCCGCTCCCCGGACCCGCACCTCGAAGTGGAGGTGCGGCCCGAAAGCGTGTCCCGTGGCCCCGACGCGGCCGAGCCTCCAGCCCGCGCCGATTCGCTGACCGCGGTGGACGAAGATCCGCGAGAGGTGCGCGTACATCGTGTGCACGCGGCGGCCGTGCCCGATGACCACGAGGTAGCCGAACCCGCCGGAGTCCCAGCCCGCGCGGCGCACCCGCCCCGTCGCGGCGGCCCGCACGAGCGCCCCGTATGAGGCTGTGAGGTCAACGCCGGCGTGGAAGCGGTTCCCGCGCGGCCCGAAGCGGTCGCCAATGGGTGCTCGAGCCGGTCGGCGGAGCGAGATCGGGCAGCGGCCGGGCGCCCGTCTGAGCGCTGCGTAGGTCGCGGGACCGGCGACGCCGTCGCGGCTGAGGCGCGCGTAGCGCTGGAAGCGGCGCAGCGCCGCATCGGTGTGCGGCCCGAAGCCTCCATCGAACGTGCCCGAGGGGAACCCGTGCGTCGCGAGCGCGAACTGCAGCGCGGCGACGTCCCAGCCCTGCTTCCCAGATCTGAGCAGCCGGTCCCCCAGCTTGTGCCGTCCGTAATGGCCGAGAGCCCGCCGCGTCCGTGGGCCGACGATGCCGTCGGGAACGAGGTGGGCGCGGCGCTGGAAGCGGCGGATCGCGGTCTTCGTCGCCGGCCCGGCGATACCGTCGATCGTGCCGTGATAGAGGCC
>JBKPFG010000101.1:0-4880 GCA_046728735.1 Actinomycetota bacterium | reverse complement strand
GCGTATCCGCGCGCCTCTGGGACGACGACGACATCAAGAACCTCAGCGTCATGTGCGACATGCTCCACGAGCACGGAGCACTCGCCGCCGCCGAGCTCTGGTACGGCGGCCCGCACGCTCCCTGCATGGAGTCGCGCTGCGTCCCGCGCGCGCCCTCACAGATTCCGAGCGATTTCGAGCACCTCACGTACCCGAAGGAGATGGACAAGGACGACATCCGCGAGGTGCAGGGCTTCTACGTCGAGGCCGCCAAGCGCGCGCGCGAAGCCGGCTTCGACATCGTCTACGTCTACGGCTCGCACTCCTACCTGCCGCAGCAGTTCCTGACGCCGTACTACAACCGGCGCACGGACGAATACGGCGGCTCGCTCGAGAACCGGGCGCGCTTCTGGCGCGAGACCATCGAGCAGGTGCGCGACGCCGTCGGCGACGACTGCGCGATTGCCGTCCGCATGTCCACGGACATGTTCATGGGCGAGGCTGGCACTCAGCTCGAGCGCGACTGCCTGCCCTTCGTCGAGCTCGTGGACGAGATCGTCGACGTGTGGGACATCAACGTCTCCGGCATCTCCGAATGGGGAGAGGACGCGACCCCGTCCCGCTGGTATCCCTCGGGTCGCCTCCTTCCCTGGCAGAAGGCCGTGAAGGACGTCTCGAAGAAGCCGGTCCTCGGCGTCGGCCGCTTCACCAACCCGGACCTGATGGTGGAGGCGATCAACGGCGGCTCGCTCGACATCATCGCCACCTGTCGCCCCTCGATCTCCGATCCCTTCCTCCCGCAGAAGATCGACGAGGGCCGACTCGACGACATCCGCGAGTGCATCGGCTGCAACATCTGCATCTCCCGATGGGAGATCGGCGGCCCGCCCCTCATCTGCACCCAGAATGCGACCGCCGGCGAGGAGTACCGCCGCGGCTGGCATCCCGAGAAGTTCGACCCCGCTACGAACGCGGACAACGACGTGCTCGTCGTCGGCGCCGGCCCGGCCGGAATGGAGTGCGCGATGGTGCTCGGCAAGCGCGGCATGCGCCGCGTCCACCTCGTCGAGGCCTCCGACGACATGGGCGGGATCATGCGCTGGATCCCACAGCTGCCGAACCTGGGCGAATGGGGCCGCGTCGTCAACTACCGCAAGATCCAGATCGACAAGCTCAAGAACGTCGAGTTCATCGCCAACACCGAACTCGACGCGACCGGCATCAAGGACTACGGCGCCGAGATCGTCATCATCGCCACCGGCGGCTACTGGGCCACCGACGGCCTCAACGGCGCGACCCACGACACGATCCCTGGCGCGGACGCGTCCAAGCCCAACATCCTCACCCCCGAGCAGATCATGCGCGACGGCAAGGAGGTGCCCGGCAACCGGGTCGTGATCGTCGACAACGACGGCTACTTCATGGGCGTCTCGCTGGCCGAGAAGCTGGCCATGGAGGGCAAGCAGGTCACGATCATGACCCACCTCGGGCATCACGCTCCCTACATGCACTTCACGCTCGAGGCGCCGAACATGCACAGGCGGCTCCACCAGCTGAAGGTGGAGATGGTCACGTACCAGATGCCGACGCAGATCGGGAACGGTGGCCTCACCTCGGCGCACGTCTACGACGAGGAGCACCTGACCGAGTGGGAAGCCGACGCCGTCGTCCTCGTGACGCAGCGGCGCTCGAACGAGCGTCTTTACCGCGAGCTGAAGGACTCCGTGGGGATCGACGCACTCACGAGCGAGGGAATTGCCGGCTTCTACCGGATCGGCGACTGCGTGGCGCCTCGGCTCGTCGCGGACTGCGTCTTCGACGGCCACCGGCTGGCACGTGAGATCGACTCCGACAACCCGGAGGTGCCGCTGCCCTTCAAGCGCGAGCGGGCAGTCGTCGAGCGCGAGGCGGTCCTAACCGCGTAAAACGCTTCGCGTTTTCCGCGGGGGTAGAACATGGGCGATCTAGGAGACGTCATCTGAGAGACGTGGAGTTTTCGCGACGGTGAAAGTCGTTGTCTGCGTAAAACAAGTAGCGGCGCTCGGCGACGAGGTCGAGTTCACCGCTGACGAGCGGGACGTCGATCCCGACTTCCTCGACTACGCCCTCAACGAGTGGGACACGTACGCGACCGAAGAGGCGCTCAGGCTGACGGAGGCCTCCGGCGGCGAGGTCGTCGTCGTCTCGGTCGGCCCCGAGGACGTGGAGGACTCCATGCGGCGGTGCCTGGCCATGGGGGCGGACCGAGGCATCCGCGTCGAGTCGGAGGAGACGCTCGATCCGATCCAGGTCGCGCGGGCGCTCGCCGAGGTCGTGCAGGCCGAGAGCCCCGACCTCGTCTTCACTGGAGTGCAGTCTGCGGACGCCGTCCAGGCGGCCACGGGGACCGCGCTCGCCGAGCTCCTCGACCTGCCGCGCGTCGCGGTGGTGACGAAGATCGAGCTCGGCGAGGGGAAGGCGACGGTGAACCGCGAGCTCGAGGGCGGGCTGGTGGATGTCGTCGAGGTGGACACGCCCGCCCTGCTCACCATTCAGACGGGCATCAACGAGCCTCGGTACGCGACCCTGCGCGCGATCAAGCAGGCCGAGGAGAAGGAGATCGAAGTGCGACAGCCGGGCGACCTCGGTGAGCCCGCCTACACAGTGCGCAAGATGTTCGTCCCGCCCAAGGGCGAGGGCGCGGAGATGCTGAACGGGAGCCCCGCCGACGTCGCGCAGCGCATCAAGGAGATCGTCGAGGAGAGGACCGCGTGAGCACCCTCGTCGTCGCCGAGCATCTCCGCGGCGAGCTCCGCCCGGTGACGCTCGAGCTCGTCACCGCGGCGAAGGAGCTCGGCGGGCCCGTCGCCGTCGCGGTGATCGCGAAGGACCCCGGCTCGCTCGCGGACGCCGTCAACGTCGAGGGCGTGGACGAGATCCTCGCGGTCGCCGTCGAACAGGAGGAGTTCGAGAACGACGTCTACGAGCAGGCGCTCGAGCAGATCCTCTCGGAGCGTGATTTCGACGTCGTGCTCCTCGGCTTCACGGTCAACTCGATGGGCTACGGCCCGGCACTCGCCGGCAAGCTCGGCCTCGGCTTCGCTTCGGACGTGTTTGCGCTCAGCGGTGAAGGTGGCAGCGTCGTCGCTACACGCGCGTTCTATGGCTCCAAAGTGCACGCGGAGGTGGAGTTCCCGGGCCACGACCGTGTTCTCCTCCTGCTCCGTCCCACCGCGTGGACTCCGGCCGAAGGCGCGGGATCCGCGTCGACGACCGACGTCTCCGTCTCGATCTCGGGGTCGCGCGCTCGTCACGAGGACTTCGTCGACGTGGCCACGGGCGACGTCGACATCACCACCGCGGACTTCCTCCTCTCCATCGGGCGCGGGATCGGCGACAAGGAGAACGTGCCCCAGTTCGAAGAGTTGGCCGGGAAGATGGGCGCGACGCTCTCCGTCTCGCGTCCGCTCGTCGACCAGGGCTGGATGCCGAACTCTCGCCAGGTGGGCCAGTCCGGGAAGACCGTCAAGCCCAAGGTCTACCTCGCGCTCGGCATCTCGGGCGCCGTCCAGCACCTGGCGGGCATGAAGACGAGCGGCACGATCATCGCGGTCAATTCCGACCCCGAAGCCGCCATCTTCAACGTCGCCCACTACGGCGCGGTCGCCGACCTGTTCGAAGTAGCCGAGGAACTCGAGAAGCTCTATTAGCGTGGAAACGCGCGAGACGTTCGCAGGGCTCGAGACCTGGCAGATCGCTCTCTGGTACTCGCTGATCGCCGTCTCCGTGGCGATCTTCTTCTTCGGGGTCGGGCGGCTCGTCCTCAAGTACCGGCGCGGACGAACGCACGAGCGCATCGGGAATCGCGTCGAGCGCGTCAAGCGGGCCACGCAGATCGTCGTCACGCACGCCTGGATCCGCCGCCGCGACCCACTGGCCGGGATCGGCCACCTGCTCGTCTTCTACGGCTTCATGGTCCTCTTCGCGGGAACGGCGATCCTCGCCTTCCAGGACGACTTCGCGAACCCGGTCCTCAGCTTCGACTTCTGGCACGGGTGGTTCTACCTCGCCTATTCGCTCTTCCTCGACCTCTTCGGAGCGGGGCTTGTCATCGGCCTCGCGGTCTTCGCCGTCAAGCGCGGCCTCCTGCGGCCGTTCCGCCTGCGCTACTGGCGCCCGGTCGAGTCGGCCGAGCCGCTCCGTGAGATGTCGCGGCGCTACCAGCTCGGGGACTGGCTCTTCCTCGGCAGCCTCTTCTTCCTCGCGCTGACGGGCTTCCTGCTCGAATCCTTCCGCATCGCCGCGGACGATCCCGACTTCGAGGTCTGGTCGCCCGTCGGCTGGCTCGTCGGCCATGCGTTCATCTCCATGGGCTTCGACGGGAAGACGGCCGACGATGCCCGCTACGCGGACTGGTGGGTGCACGGCGTCTTCGCGCTCTTCTGGGTCTCGTCGATCCCTTTCACGAAGGCCGTGCACATGCTGACGGGGCCCGTCGGGGTGGCGGTGAAGGACGGGAGGGCCGGCAACCGCCTCGAGCCGCTCCCCGCCGGAGCGAAGGCCGCCGACGTCGGTTACGCGTTCATCGACGCCCTCTCCCCCAAGCACCTCCTCGATCTCGACGCGTGCACGAAGTGCGGCAAGTGCCATGCCGCGTGCCCGGCGACGGCGACCGGCTACCCGCTTTCTCCGCGCGACCTCGTGCTCGACCTGCGCGAGGTCGCCGAGGGCTCGATGGGCAACCGCGCCGCGCTCGGCATCTCACCGCAGTTTCCGGAGCACGCGCAGATCCTGGGCACGATCAAGCCCGAGACTCTCTGGTCGTGCATGCAGTGCATGGCCTGCGTCGAGATCTGCCCGGTGGGGATCGAGCACGTGCCGATAATCAACCAGATGCGCCGCGCGCTCGTGGAGCGGGGCGA
>JBKPFG010000136.1:0-3088 GCA_046728735.1 Actinomycetota bacterium | reverse complement strand
CGCCAGAGTCGTGAAGTCCTGGTACATGATCTCGACGATCGGGCGCATGCCCATCATGGCTGCACCCACGCCCGATCCAACGATCGCCATCTCCGAGATCGGGGTATTTCGGACCCGCTCGGGGCCGAACTCCTCGAGCATCCCCTGGGTGACGCCCATCGAGCCGCCCATCTCGGCGATGTCCTCGCCCATGATGAAAACGTCCTCGTCGCGGCGCATCGCCTCGCTCATGGCGTCGCGCACCGCTTCGCGGTAGCTCAGCTCAGGCATAGACGTTCTTGAGCGCGTCTTCCGGCTTCGGGTCGGTGCCGCTCTTGGCGAACTCGACGGACTCCTCTGCGAGCCGGGTCGCCTCGGCGTCGAGCTCGTTCCACTCCTCGTCGGAGAGCTCGAGCTTCTCTCGGAGCTTCGTGATCGGATCCTGCGTCTGGCGGAGCTCGCGGATTTCCTCCTTGGGCCGGTAGACCTGCGGGTCGCCCACGTAGTGCCCCGTCAGCCGGTAGGTCTCGGCCAGGAGAAAGACCGGCCCCTCCCCGTCGCGCGCCTGCTTGAGCGCCTTCTGCATGGTCTTGTGCACCGCCTCGACGTCCTGGCCGTCGACCTTCATCGAGGTCATTCCGAAGGCCTCTGCGCGCTTCGTCAGATCCTCGATCGGAAGCTGCTGCCTGGACGGAGTCGACTCGGCGTAATGGTTGTTCTCGCAGACGAAGACGGCCGGAACCTTCCAGAGCTCGGCGAGGTTGAGGGCCTCGTGGAAGGTGCCGATGTTCGTCGCGCCGTCGCCGAAGAACGCCACCGCGACCCGCGGTTCCTTCCGCATCTTGAAGGCGAGGGCAGCTCCTACGATCGCGGGCAGGCCCCCGCCCACGACCGCGTTCGCTCCCAGGTTGCCGCGCTCGACGTCGTAGAGGTGCATCGAGCCGCCGTAGCCGTGGCTGCAGCCCTCGACCTTGCCGTAAAGCTCGGCCATGACCTCGTTCGGATGCGTCCCCTTTGCGATGGTATGCCCGTGCGCGCGATGGGTGGAGGCGATGACGTCACCGTCCTCGAGCGCCTTGCACACACCGACCGCCACCGCCTCCTGGCCGATGGCGACGTGGAGGAAGCCGGGGAGCTCGCCGGCGCGAAAGCGCTCCTCCACCTTCTCCTCGAAACGGCGGATGAGGAGCATCTCGCGCAGGAAATCCTTCAAGCGCTCGCTGCCCGCCACCTGTTCTCGTTCCTCCAGCCTGGCCACGCGGGGACAGCGTACCGACACTCCTCTAGACTCGCGGGGCCGTGAAACTGGTCGAACAATGGCGCGAGATCGAGGTGAGCTTCCCCGAGGACTGGCGCAGCGTCGAGCTCTCCCTGATGGTCGCCGAGGACGAGCGGGCCGACCGCGCAGCGCTGATCCTCGCCTCCTTCACGCCCGGACGGACGGGGAGCTGGTTTCGCTTCACGGTTCGACGCGACCAGGATCCCGTCCGGGTTCTCCGCCGCCTCGACGCGGATGACATTCGCGGCCTGCTCGATGCCGTCAGCACCGAATCCCAAGCGCCTGCGGTGCCGCGCGAGCCGGTCCGGGAGGAGCGCGTGCATCCGCTCGCCGAGCAATGGGAGGAGCTCACCAGCAGCCTGCCGCCCGACTGGTCGGACATCTACGCCGAGGTCGCGCTCGGCTCGTCCGACTTCCTCCAGCGAGGAGCCCTGCTCCTGTCGCCCGTCAACCCGGCTCACTACGGCGGCCCGACGACCCTGCGCTTCCGGGTCGCCCGAACGGCGGGGTACGGCGCGGCGCCGTCGATGACGCGCCGCTGCCTGGAGCGGCTCGACGAGGAGCACATCACCGGAACCCTGCGGTTCCTTCGTGTTCTCTCGGCGACGAGTCACGTCGCCACGCAGGGCCCTGTCTGGCGCGTCGGAGGTCGTTCCGTTTGAGCCAACCGGAGGTGTCCTGGAAGGCGATCGAGCAGGGCGCGCGCGTCCACGGATCCGACGGCGAGGAGATCGGAAAGGTGGATGAGATCGCCGGAGATGCTGAGGCGGACATCTTCTCGGGACTGGTCATCTCGTCGAGCTTGTTCAGCGCGAGGCGTTTCCTACCGGCGGAACGTGTGAGCGGAATCTGGGCTGATCGAGTCGAAACGAGCCTCACGGCCGAGCAGGCCGAGGCACTGAAGGAGTACGAGGAGCCGGTTTCGGAGCGCTGGGACGTTCCTGACGACGGCTTCGTGTCCCGCGTACGCCGGTTCCTTGGGCTTTCGGGAGGCCGCCGGAGGCGGTACTAGCCTAGGCGTGGAGCTCGAGGTCGGAGGGCGCGCCGGCGCCTGACCCGAGCCGGCGCAGGTGGAGGGGAAGGACGGCGAAGGCCGCCGCTTCCCGAAGGAGAAGGCGTCCGCTCCACGACTGCGCGCCCACGGTGTGGACTGCGATGCCGCTTCCCCTCAGCGCGCGGCGGAACAGAACGCCGGTCCGGCGGCAGTGCCACCACGAGGTGACGACCACGACCTCGTCGGCCCCCAGCTCCCGGGCAAGACTCGCGACGTGCGCCGCGCTGTCTGCGGTCACGCGGGCGCCGTGGTCGCAGATCACCCGCGCTCGGCCGGTGGGCCAGGCCTCGCGCATCAGCTCGGCCTCGGAGTGGCCGGTGAGCAGCACGGTGTCTTCCTCGTCGGCGAGCTCCGCAGCCGTGGCAACCCTCGCCCCGCACACAGGATGGAGGCCGGCGCGACGCCACGCGGAGTAGCCGAGGACGGCCACGAGCCTCACGAGCGCCTCTTCATCCAGCGGTAGAGTACGATCGTGCCGGTGACGGTCAGCACGAGGCTGGCCGCCTTCTTCCCCGAGATCCGCGACTCCCCGCTCGCGCGCTCGCGCATGTTCACCGGCACCTCCTGGACCTGGAGGCCGGCGTCGGCGAGCCGCAGCAGTCCCTGCACCTCCGGCGCGCCGGTCGTATAGGGCTGGGCGAGCAGCGGCAATGCAGACGCGGAGGCCGCGTACATGCCACTGGTCGCATCGGCAAACGGACGGCCGAGCTGAAACGAAAGCGCGCGCCTGAGCACGCCGGTGCCCAGCCTTCTGGCCGGGCTCGGTTTGTAGCGAT
>JBKPFG010000209.1:0-15212 GCA_046728735.1 Actinomycetota bacterium | reverse complement strand
CGGACCAGCAAGGTTCATTCCATGCGGTGGTGAGGTGTAGCGGCGAATCAGAGCGCCCCGGATGGTGCCAGCAACCTAGGTCGTGGCCGTTGCGTACTGCGGGCGCCCGGTGGGCCGGTAGACCTGGATCGTCACCCCCTTCGGGGTGGCTCGCGAGTCGACCAGTTCAAGTGCTGTGTCCGGGCCGGTGGCGGGGAATAGCCGCGTGCCCTGGCCGACGACCACGGGATAGATGAGCAGGGTGATCTCGTCGACCAGGTGGTTGTCGAGGAGCCAGCGGACCAGGCTGCCGCTGCCGTGCACCTGCAGCTCACCCGCCGGCTTGGCTTTCAGCTCGCAGACAGCGGCCGCGACGTCTCCGGAGAGGACGGTCGTGTCCGCCCATTGCGGGTCGGTGAGCGTGGTCGATGCCACGTACTTGGGCCGCGTGTTCAACGCCGCTGCGATTGGGTTGCCCGAATCCGCCATTACTCCCCAGTAGCCGGCAAAGATCTCGTAGGTCCGCCGGCCGAACAGGAAGGCGTCGGCGCGCTGGTAGACCTCGTAGAGGAACGCCGCGGCCTCGTCGTCGAAGAGCGGCAGCGCCCATCCGCCGCGCTCGAATCCGCCCCTGCGGTCCTCATCCGGCCCGCCGAGGCCCTGCATCACGCCGTCGACAGAGACGTTCGTGGTGGTCGTCAGCTTCACGGTCGCAGGTTCCTTCTCGTTGGTTTGGTCGTCGTTCGGTACGACCGGACCGCCGCACCGATCTCATCGATCATGGCACGGTCCGTGCTGCAGCTCATGCTGTGCGTTCTCCGAACACGGGCCGCACGTCGGCGATGTTGCTGCGAAGGTGCGGATCGAAGGCATCTTCTTCGATCTCGCCTCGATTCTTGGCCCTAGAAACGGCGATGCGCCCCCGACCTGTATGGAGCCGCAAGGCATAGTCGAGGACGCAATCACCAGACGCCGGGGGGTTATGTGAGGGGAGCCGGCACACGGATCATGCGTCCGTCCAGCATGGGTCGCCGTCCCCCCGAAAGGGGATTTGCGCCGGCCGGCCGCTAGGCTCGTGCGCATGCGAATCGGCCGCCGCGACGTGCAGCTCACCAATCTGGACAAGGTCTACTTCGCCGAGCCGGGCCTGACCAAGGGCGACCTCGTCCGTTACTACCTGTCGGTCGCCGACTGCGTCCTGCCTCACATCCGCCGCCGGCCGATGCAGATGCTGCGCTATCCCGACGGCGTCGACGGCTTCTTCTTCTACCAGAAGCGCGTCCCCACCCCGCATCCCGATTGGCTCGAGACGGTGCGCATCGTCTTCCCGGGCAGCGGCCGCACCGCGGACTTCCCGGTCGTCACGGAGCCGGCGAGCCTCGCGTGGATCGCAAACCTCGGCTGCATCGACCTGCACACGTGGCATTGCCGCGTGGACGACGTCGAGCGGCCCGACTACATGCTCATCGATCTCGACCCCAGCGAGGGCAATCCGTGGGAGCACGTGCGGACGATCGCACTCGTCGTCAAGAAGGTGATGGAGGAGCTGGAGCTCCCGAGCTTCCCCAAGACCTCGGGCGCTACCGGGCTGCACATCCAGGTGCCGATCAAACCCGAGCTTCGCTTCACCGAGGTGCGGCGTTTCGCCAAGGCGCTCGCCCAGGAGGTCGAGCGGCGGATCGACGACCAGGAAGTCGCCACGACGACGTGGAAGGTGGCCGACCGGCGCGGAGTCTTCGTCGACTACGGCCAGAACGCCCGCGACCGCACGATCGCGTCCGCCTACTCGATCAGGCCCACGAAGGACGCGCGAGCCTCGGCGCCGCTCCGCTGGAGCGAGGTGGCGAAGGTCGAGCCGGAGGCCTACACGATGGAGACGATGCCCGCGCGCCTGAAGAAGGTCGGTGACCTCAACGCCGGCATGTGGCGGCGAAAGGTCAGCCTCGCCTCGCGTTTCGAGCGCCTCGGCCTAGAAGCGCCGCAACCGTAGGGTCGCCCTTCTTCGGGCGCGGCCGCACCTGGTCGATCGTGCACTGGGCCGGGTCCTTGTCGGCCCGAAAGCGGCGGAAGCGCGTCCCGTGGCGAAAGCGCTCGCCCTGCCACTTGTCGTAGCGCACTTCGACCACGAGCTTCGGCTTCACGGGGCTCCACTCGCCCGTCACCTTCGGACGCCAGCGGCTCGGCTCGCCGCGCGGGCGCCGCTCGGGGTTCTTGCCGAGGAGGGGTTCCACCTCCGCCAGGATCTCCTCGCGGCGCTTGCCGGCCGCCGACGACGTCCCGACCGGGCGCAGCTGCCCCTTGGGGTCGTAGAGGCCGAGCATCAGGCTCGCGATCCCGCGGCCCTTCTCGCTCCAGGTCACGCCGATGACGACGCAGTCGGCGGTCTTCTCACCCTTCACCTTGACGACCGCCTCGCGGGAGCCCGGCAGGTACGGCAGGGCGAGGCGCTTGGCGATCACCCCGTCGAAGCCGGCGACGTCGAGCCGGTCGAGCCACTTGTGCGCGAGCTTGGCATCGCGCGTCGCCGGCGAGACCGAAAAGGGGAGCTTCTCCACGCGCGCGCGACGCTCCTCGAGCGGGAGCTTGTGCAGGGCCTCGCCCTCCCAGAGGAGCGCGTCGAAGCAGACGAACTGGGCGGGGATCTCCGCCGAGAGCTTGCGCACGCGACTCTCGGCCGGATGGAGTCGCATCTGCAGCGCGTCGAAGTCGAGCCGGCCGTCGCGGACGACGATGATCTCGCCGTCCACCGCCGAGCGCGGCGGGAGCCGGTCGGCCAACTCGGCCAGCTCGGGGAAATAGCGGAGCAGCGGTCGTGCATTTCGGCTCCAGATGTGGAAGCCGCGCCCCACGTTCTCGACGATGCCCCTGAAACCGTCCCATTTGGGCTCGTATTGCCACCCGTCCCCTTCGGGGAGCTCGTCGACGAGCTCCGCTTCCATTGGAGGGAAAGGAAGCCTGGGTGAAACCGTAGAGGGCATGCGGGCCGTCTAACCGTATCGAGGCCATGCGTAGAGTCGCCATCACAGGAATCGGTGCGGTGACGCCGCTCGGGAACGACGCACCGTCGACCTGGGCGGCCGCGCTCGCGGGAAGGAGCGGGATCGACGAGATCCGCGCATTCGACACGAGCGACTTTTCCGTGCGGATCGCGGGTGAGGTCAAGGACCTCGACACGACCGGGCTGGCCGCTCCCAAGGATCTCCGCAAGCTCGACCGCAACGTCGTCTTCGCCCTGGCCGCCGCGAAGGAGGCGCTCGCAGATGCGGGCACGAACGGTTTTCGCCGCGACCGCGTCGGCATCGTCCTCGGCTCCGCGATCGGCGGCTTCACCGAGCTCATGCGGCAGGCGGACATCCTGCGCGAGCGGGGGCCCGATCGGGTGTCGCCGACGTTCCTCGCCAACGTGCTCGTCGACTCGGCGAGCGGGCAGCTCGCGATCGAGCTCGGGCTTCGCGGGCCGAACTACGCGATCGTCTCCGCCTGCGCGACCGGGTCGCACACGATCGGCGAGGGCGCCGAGCTCATCCGCCACGGGCATGCCGACGCGATCCTCGCGGGGGGGACGGAGGCCTGCATCCACCCGCTGATCCTGGCCGGGTTCACCTCCATGCGCGGGCTCGCCGCTGCGAACGGCGACCCGACGAAGGCCTCACGGCCGTTCGACGCGACCCGCGAGGGCTTCGTGATGGCCGAGGGCGCCGGTGTCCTCTTCCTCGAGGAGCTCGAGGCCGCGCAGGCGCGGGGCGCTCGCATTTACGCCGAGGTGCTCGGCTACGGCGCCTCGAACGACGCGTACCACATGGCCGCACCCGATCCCGACTCCGTCGGCGTCATGGAGATGATGCGGCAGGCGCTCGAGCGATCCGGTGTCACGCCCGGGGACGTGGACTACATCAACGCACACGGCACCGCGACGCCGCTCGGCGACGTGGCGGAGACGAAAGCGATCAAGGAAGTCTTCGGAGAGCACGCCTACGACCTCGCGGTGTCCTCGACCAAGTCGATGATGGGCCACACCTTCGGGGCGGCGGGCGCGGTCGAGGCGATCATGTGCGCGCTGGCCATCCGCGACCAGAAACTGCCTCCGACGATCAACTACGCCAACCCGGACCCGGCCTGCGATCTCGACTACGTCCCCAACGAGGCGCGCGAGGCCGAGGTTCGCGTCACGCTCTCGAACGCCATGGGCCTCGGCGGCCACAACGGCTGCGTCCTCCTCGGACGCATCGACCAGTAGCGCGGCCATCCACTCCGGCTCGAAAACCTCGTATAACGAGGCGATGAAGCTGGGCGGGGTCGTGCTCGCCTTCCTCCCCCTGGCTGCGCCCGTGCAGGCGGCCACGGTTGACGCAGGCATCGAGGACTTCGTCTTCGACCCAGCGGCCATCACGATCAACCAGATCGACACGGTCCATGAAGGTGTCGGGACGATCGTCGACGACGATTGATTTTCGGCCTGCGGAGGTGGAAGATTCGCCGTCTTGAACCGGCGGACGTTGCTGGGAGGGACTGCGGCGCTCCTCGTGTCAGTTGCGCTCGGGCCTACGGCGGCGGCGGAGGATCCGGTAGCGGAGGCGGCGACACTGCGGACGACCTTCCGGGCCTCGCGGCCCAGGCGCAGCAGTTCATGGCGCAGCAGGTGACCCCGCTCGCATCCGTCCAGACGAAGGCCGCGATGGTGGATCGCCTGAACAAGGCCCAGGACGAGGCGCACAGCCTCTCGAACGCGATCGAGGACGTGGACCGCACCGCAGGAGCTGTACAACGAGCGGGCGGCGCTTGCCCTCGCCATGCGCACGGTGACGCTCGATCTGGGGCGCGTCCGCAACCTGGTCGAGAACGGCGACCTGTCCGGCGCCAAGGAGCTGCTCGCGAATCTGAAGTCCCCGCAGGGGGTCGAGGACGCAATCGCCGCGGTGCAGAGCGCCGGCTAGCCCACGCGCTCGGCCGTCAGCTCGCTGATGGATTGGGGCACGTCGTCGGCGAGCGCGAGGGCGTCAGCGGCCGGCGGGTACTGCGGATTCGGGATCGCCAGGACGCGCATGCCGGCCGCCTTGGCGCTTCGGATCCCATTCTCCGAGTCCTCGATCGCCGCACACCGTTCGGGCGGGATACCCAGACGCCGCGCAGCTTCGAGATAGACGTCCGGTGCCGGCTTGCCTCGCGCCACCTCTTCGGAGGAGACCGTGACGCGAAAGTGGCGCGCCAGGCCCGAGAGCTCGAGGACGAGGTCGATCAGCTCCCGGTTGGAGGAAGACGCGAGGGCGAGCGGCCAGCGCACGGCCAGTCGTTCCACGGCCACCACGGCGCCCTCGATGAGCGGCAGGTCGCGCCGGTACAGCTCCTCGAGGCGTCTCACGACCTCGGCGGAGATCTCCTCGGGAGGCTCACGGAGCCCGATCTTGTCGTGCATGTAGCGCGACCACTCGAGCGAGCTCATGCCCATCATGTCCCGCGAGGCCCGCTCGTGCCAGCGGCCGCCGCGCTCGGCCGCGAGCTCCCTCCGGGCCTCGTCCCAGACGTGCTCGGAGTCGACCAGGACGCCGTCTAGGTCGAAGACGACCGCCTCGATGTGGCCCGGCCGGTGACCTTGCCACGCGCCTGACGCGTGCAAAGCGAGCCAGGCAAGGACAAAGGGAGCGTGCATGCTAGACAGCATGTGCGCGACCGAGGACGCCGCCTGGCAAAGCTTTGCAGCCGCTCAGGGGCGCGGAGGAGGTTGCCGGTCGGGCCACTACAGTGGCAGGTAGCGCTGATCGAAGTAGACGAGAGGGGGCGCGGCGCGTCCACGCTCGGCGGCGAGCACCTCGCCGACGAAGAGCGTGTGATCCCCGGCCTCGTGCTCCCCGACCGTGCGGCACTCGAGCCACCCGAGGGCATCGTCGATGAGCGGCGCGCCCTCGGCCCCCGGACGAGTAGCGATTCCGTGCCAGTGCGCGAAGGGAGGAACCCCGCGTGCGAAGTGCTGAGCGATCGCCTCCTGATCGCCGGCGAGCAGGCTGAGGGCGAAGCCGCCCGCCCCGCGGAGGAGCTCGTGCATCGCCGCCTGCCTGTTAACGCTCACTCCGACGAGGGGAGGCTCGAGCGAGAGCCCCACGAGCGAGCCGATCGTGAGCCCGAGACGCTCGCCGTCGAGGTCCACGGTCAGGACGGCGACCCCGGAGGGGAAGCCTCTCAGCAGGAGACGAAGCTCGTCCTCGAGCGGCGTCAGCGGCGGCGCTCGACGTCGAGCGCGTCGACGAGCGATTCCTCGTCGCGACGGGAGGGCTCGACGAGCGCGTCCTGGAGCTGGGCGGCCAGATCACGCAGACCATCGAGAACGCGCTGGCGGCGCTCCTCGAGCGCCTTGGCCTCGCGCTGAAGCGACTCGTGCCTGCGGTGGGCCTCGGTCTGGATCTGCTCGGCCATCGCATCCGCTGATTCGCGGATCGAGCGTGAGTGATCCTCGGCGCTCTGCATCAGCGCGCGGGCTTCCTCCTCGGCCTCACGTCGAGCCTGGGTGCCGTAGGAATCCACGGCCTGGCGGATGTCGCGTGCGTAGTCGTCAGCTTCGAGGCGGAGACGCGCCGCCTCCCGAGTCAGATCTTCGATCCGCGCCTCAGCGTCGGCTTCGGCCCGCTGCATCGTCTCGGCGGCCTCGCGCAGCGCGTCGGCGCGGATCTGCTCTGCAGCCTGCTGTGCCGCCTCCAGGATGCCCGTGACCCTGGCGCCCACTTCGGCCGATTCGTTCGCGGGCCTGTCGTTCGACTGGCCCGCATCGAACTCAGACATCGTGTCCTCGGGACTGCCCACCCTGTCTCCTTCGGTCGACGGCAGGGGCAACTTATTGCATTCCGAGTGTGTTCGTGCAACTCGTACGGCAGAATTCTCCCGTGCCGCACGTCAGGCTGATCGACGAGGACGAAGCGACCGGCGAGCTCCAGCGGCAATACGAGGCCGCGATCGGGCGCGCGGGGAAGGTGTTCAACATCGTCAAGGCCATGTCGCTCAACCCGCGGGTTCTCGGCGCGTCGATGGGTCTCTACCAGGCGATCATGTTCGGTCCCTCGGAGCTCACGCGCGCGGAGCGGGAGCTCCTCGCGGTCGTCGTCTCCTGCGAGAACGACTGCCACTACTGAATTCAGGCGCACGCAGACGACCTCCGTGCCGAGGGCGCAGCAGAGGAGCTGGCGGAACATGTGGCCCACGACTACCGCCAGGCCGACCTCGAGCCGCGTATGCGCCTGCTGTGCGACTTCGCGGTTGAGTTGACCCACCGGCCGGCCGCGGACGCCGCGCCGCAGATCGAAGCCCTGCGGGGCGCAGGGTGGACGGACTCGGCGATTCACGACGCCATTCAGGTCGTCGCGTACTTCAACTACATCAACCGGATCGCCGAGGCCGTAGGCATCGACGGCGAGCCGGAGTGGGGATAGCGTCCGCCGACGGCTCTAGGCTCCGCGGCAGTGGCAGGAGATGATCTTCGCCGCACGGCGGCCGAGTTCGTCGGCATCTTCGCGCTGACCTTCGTCGGCGCCGGCTCGATCATGGCGAGCGGCAACAACCTCCTGGCGGTAGCCGCGGCGCACGGGATCATCCTCGCGGTCATGGTCTCGGCGGTCGGTCACATTTCGGGCGCCCACTTCAACCCGGCAATCACGTTCGGGTTTCTGATCACGGGCCGCATCGTCCCCGTGCTCGCCGCCGCGTACTGGGCTGCGCAGCTTGCCGGCGCAACGCTCGCCGCCCTGCTGCTCAGGTGGATCTTCCCGGACGCGATCGTCAAGGGAGCCAAGTTGGGCGCGCCTGTCCTGAGCCCGGCAATCGGCGTGTTCCCCGGGCTCGTCCTCGAGCTGATCATGACCTTCTTCCTCGCCTGGGTCGTGTTCGCGACCGCCGCCGATCCCCGGGGTGCCTTCAAGTCCGTCGCCGGCTTCGCCATCGGTCTCACCATCGCCGCGGACATCCTCATGGGCGGCCCGCTCACGGGCGCCGCGATGAACCCGGCGCGCGCCTTCGGGCCGCAGCTCGTGGGCAACGACTGGAGCGACGGCTGGATCTGGTACGTCGGACCGCTCCTCGGAGGAGGGCTCGCCGCTCTTGCGTACGAGTACCTGTATCTGCGCCCTGTGCGTCCCGTGCCAGTCGGGCCACGGGAAACGGGCGTCGAGGAACCGCGACCCGGCGACGCTGCCCTTTCTTAGGAGGAAAGGCCCTCCTCGAGCACCGCGCGGGCCTGGGCTAGGGCGGCCGGAGCGATCGTGTGCCCGACCGAATCTTCGCGGTAACGCACCGTCAGGCCGGCGGCGGTCAGGCGATCGCGTGCGTCATGCCCGAAGCTGACGCTGATGACGGGGTCGAGCGTCCCGTGGGAGATCGAGACGGGCAGGCCGGCCCGGTCGGCGAGCGCCAGATCGAAGCCTTCGACGCTCGGAATGAAGCCGGAGAAAGCCAGCACCCCGGCCGGCCGCGGTCGCCCGGCACCGAGCGCCAGCGCGTAACTCATCACGGCCCCCTGCGAGAAGCCACCCAGCACCGTCCGGTCCCAGGAGATGTCGTGCTCGGAGAGCACGGCATCGAGATGCGACGCGAGCTCCTCGAAGCTCGCGAGAAACGTGTCGCGGTCCGGAAAGCCGATCTGGCGCACGAGGTACCAGTGGTAGCCGCCGGGAGGCATGAGCAGCGGCCCACGGGGGAAGATCCCTAGGAGGCGGAGACTGGCGTCGAGAAGCTCGTGGAGGGGCTCGAGGTCGTGCGGGTCAGCCCCGCGACCGTGCGTGAGGATGAGCGCCCCCGCCGGAGTGCTTTCCGGAGTGTGGAGGATGGACGTGACCGGAACTCGCTCCATGCGAGGGAGACGCTACAGCGCTCGAGCCCTGCCATTTGGCGTGGCCCTTCGCCTTCCCGTGAGCCTTGGACTTGGCGTGTCCCTTCGCCTTCCCCTTGTGCTCGGCCTTGTCCTTGGGGCCACTCGGGGCACCTGCCTGACCGCCGTGATTGTTCACGCTGGGCTGCTCGGCTCCGGGGCCCGGTAAGGATCGCTCTTCCCCAGGCTGATCCGTTCCCAGGGCACCCGCTATGACAGAGGTCGGGCCTGCGGGCGTGGGAGGAGTTCCGGGCTGCGCGGGAGCCTCGGAGGTACCCGGCTCGTTGCCGTGGAGCGGCGGCGCGGTGACGCTTGCGACCTGGCTCGAGGCGGCGGGAGCCGAGGGATGCGGGCCGGCTTCCTTCGATGCGGGGAAGAGGACGAGGGGAGCCGTCGCTACGAGCGCGAGCGCCGCCGTGACGGCGAACAGGCCGACCACGGGGACCGCGATCCTCGTCCAGCGACTTCTCACTTTTAACTCCCCTTCCCCTTCGGCATCCCGGCTGCCGCTCCTTGAATTTTAGCTGCTTGCGGAGAAATTCATACTGGGGCGCCTCGCTCCGCGAGAATCCGGTGGAGCATCAGGGCGTTGGTCGGCGCCTGTGAGATCCAGCCCTTGGGCGCGTCGGGGTTCCGCGAGCGTCCGTTGTTGTTGAGCATCACGTAGAGCTCACGCGCGTCCTCGGCGAGCTCCTCCAGCTGCGCCGCCCATTCGCGAAGCTCCTCCTCCGAATAGAGGTAGTCGAACCGCTCGGATGCGCTCCCGCCGCGCACGTTCCACGTCTTCGCGTTGCGCCCGTGCATGCGCACATAGCCGACGGGATACGTCAGCGCGATCACCGTCGGGACGAGGTTCTTGGCCTGCGTCTTGGGCGCGTCGACGATCACGTGGGTCGCTCCCAGCTCCTCGAGGAAGGACAGGACGCGCTCGCTGTTCTCGTCCTCGAACCAGCTGCGGTGGCGGAACTCGACGAGCATGTGATCCCCCCGTAGCTGCTCCTTCGCCCACTCGAGGTACTCGAACGAGTAGGGCTTGCACACGATGTAGGAGGGAAACTGGAGGAGGATGCCGCCGAGCTTGCCGGTGCTTCTGAGCGGCTGGAGCGCAGCGTGGAAGCGAGCGAAGACCTCAGCCCGCAGCTCCCGGGGCGGCCGGTCGATCCGCCCCTTGTCGTCCACGGGAGCGCCTTCGCGCAGGTCCGGCGGAAGCACGTCGGCCTTGACCGGATGCCTGGTCATCATCCCGAACGCCTTCACGTGCATGACGAAGCCCTCGGGGACGCGTTCGGCCCAGTTGGCCACCAGAGGCTCCTCCGGAAGCCGGTAGTAGGTCGAGTTCGCCTCGACGGTGTCGAAGTGCTCGGCGTAGTAGCGGAGCCTCTCCTCCCCGGAGCGGACTCCGGGCGGATACCAGTACTTCACGAGGGAGTCGTCAGCCCACGAGCAGGTGCCGATGCGGATGCGGGCGCTCAGACGGCCAACGCTAGCTGCTCCTGGCGGCGAGGCACGTCCCGATGGCCCGAGGCTGCGAGGCCGTGGCGAAGCCGCAGGCGGGCGAAGCGCTCCGAGACCTCCTGCTGGTAGGGCTTGGGGGCGTACGCCCGCCGGCCGTAGAGCTCGACGTAGCGCGGATAGAGCCACGGATATGTCCGCTCGACCCACGGCATGAAGTGCTCCCGAATCGAGTTACGCACGTGGAGGACGATGGGGACTGCATAGCCGACGCCCGCCTCGGCGCAGGCGCCGATGACCTCGTCGAGATGCTCCTCGTCGTCTGTCAGGCCCGGGAGGATGGGGGCGACGAGGACGCCGGTCCTGATCCCCGCCTCGGCGAACCTGCCGAGGATCTCGAGGCGCTTGCGCCCAGGCGGGGTGCCCGGCTCCACGACGCGGCGAACGTCCTCGTCGAGTGTGCCCACGCTCATGGAGACCGTCAGCGGCGCAACCTCGTCGAGCTCCCGGAAGAGGTCGAGATCCCTCACGATCATGGTGGACTTGGTCAGGATCGAGAGCGGGTTCTCGTGGTCGATCAGCGCCTGCAGGATTCCGCGCATGAGCCGGTAGCGCCCCTCGCAGTGCTGGTAGGGATCCGTCGCGGTTCCCATGGCGACCGCCTCCCCCGTCCAGCGGGGTGCGGAGAGCTCGCGCCGCAGGACTTCGGCGACGTTCGTCTTGACGACGATCTTCGTCGAGAAATCCTCGCCGATCCCGAGGTCCAGGTAGGTGTGAAAGGCGCGGGCGAAGCAGTAGTGGCAGCTGTGCGTGCACCCGCGGTACGGATTGATCGTCCAGCGGAAGGGCACCCGGCTGATCTCCGGCACCCGGTTGAGCGCTGTCTTGCACGTGTCCTCGAGGTACTGCGCCCTCGCCATCGGTGTATGATAGAACATATGTTCGCTGTTTGTCCCCACCCCCGGCGCGAAATAGGTACGTGATGGAAGCGCAAATCGAAACCCTCTTCGCCGAAGGTGAGGAGCACGGCTGCATCGAGTACTCGCAAGTCGACGAGCTCGCCAGCGGGCTCGAGCTCGACGACGACGACGTGCAGGCGCTCTACGAGGAGATCGAGCGCCGCGGGATCGAGCTCAAGGACGACTGCGGACGCCAGGACGCGCCGGACGCCACGTACGTGAACGGCGACCTCGCCCATGCGACGACGGATGCCCTGCAGCTCTTCCTCAACGAGGCCGGGCGCTACAAGCTCCTGACTGCCGAGGAGGAGGTGGAGCTTGCCAAGCAGGTCGAGCGCGGTGACCGCGAGGCGAAGGAGCTGATGGTCAACTCCAACCTCCGACTGGTGGTCTCGATCGCGAAGCGCTACCAGGGCCACGGGCTCTCGCTCCTCGACCTGATCCAGGAGGGGATCATCGGGCTCATCCGCGCCGTCGAGAAGTTCGACTGGCGCCGGGGCTACAAGTTCTCCACGTACGCGACCTGGTGGATCCGCCAGGCTGTGCAGCGCGGTGTCGCGAACAAGGCGCGCGAGATCCGCATCCCCGTCCACATCGTCGAGCGCGAGCAGAAGATGGCTCGAGCCGAGCGCGAGCTGACAGCGTCGCTCGGACGCCCGCCCACGGAGGAGGAGATCGCCCAGGCGGCCAAGCTCCCGCTCAAGCAGGTGCACGAGGTGCGTCAGGCCGCTCGGGCCGTCACGAGCCTCGACAAGCCGGTTGGCGCCGACGAGAGCGCTCAGCTCGGAGATCTGGTATCCGGCGAGTCTCCTGGGCCGGAGGAAGAGGTCTCGGTCAGTCTCGGCCTGGACACCCTGCGCAAGGCGGTGGCTGCGCTGCCCGAGCCGGAGCGCGAGGTCGTGAAAATGCGCTACGGCCTGAACGGAGACGTGGAGCCTGCCTCGCTCGATGAGATCGGCAGGCGAATGGGGCTCACACGCGAGCGGGTCCGCCAGCTCGAGAGCGTCGCGCTCGAGCGCCTGGCCGTCCAGCGCGAGATCGAAGCGCTTCGGTCCGCGGCCTAACTCGGTCGCGCCACTACTCGCCGGCCGGGACGCGCGTTCGGGTCGGCAACGGCGAGATCGCGGCCATCGAAGTCGGCTCGCTCACGGTCCAGTAACCCTCACTCGAACGAGCGACACCCCGAGGGGCGATTTCCGGCTCCCGACGACGGGCCTACAACGAGATTGTGAGGGCGCAACTCGCTTTCGCCGCAGCCGCGTTGTTCCTCGTCCTGGCCGCCGCATCGGCCGCCGCCGACGCTCCAGCGCTGACGGTCAACGACGTCACCGTGACCGAGGGAGACTCGGGCGCGAAGAACGCCGTCTTCACCGTGCTCCTGTCCGCATCGTCCGCCGATCCGGTGTCGGTCGACTATGCGACCGCCGACGGGTCGGCGAAGGCGCCGGACGACTACGCGAGCGCGAGCGGAACCCTCACGTTCGCTCCCGGCGAGCTCTCCAAGCAGGTCACCGTCGCGATTGCGGGCGACACGCTCGACGAGCCGCACGAGACGTACACGCTCAACCTCTCGAACTCTGCCGGCGCGACCGTCGCCGACGGTCGGGGAGCGGGGACGATCCTCGACAACGACCCCCAGGTCTCGATCTCGGTGGACGACGTCTCCGGGGTGGAGAGCAACGGCCCCGCCGCGTTCACCGTCTCGCTCTCGAAGGCGAGCGGGAAGGTCGTGACGGTCGCCTACGCGACTGCGGACGGCTCCGCCGTCGCTCCCGACGACTACGCGGCTCGCAGCGGGACGCTCGTCTTCCTCGCCGGCGAGACCTCGAAGACGGTCTCGGCCCCGCTCGTCGACGACCAGGCCGAGGAATCTGAGGAGACGTTCACGCTCGGCCTCTCGAGCGCGGTCAATGCCAGCCTGGCGGACGCGCAGGGCGTCGGGACGATCGTCGACGACGACGGGAGCCAGGCGCCGCCGCCTCCTCCGCCCCCGGACGAGAATCCGCCGACACCGCCGGACGACAACCCGCCACCGCCTCCTCCTCCGCCGCCGGACGAGAATCCTCCGCCGGCCCCGGGCGACGACCCGCCGCCGAACGATCCGCCAGCCGAGGATCCTCCGCCAGTCGAGGAGCCGCCCGCGGATCCGCCCAACCTGGCGCCCGATTGCTCGAACGTCGAGCCATGGCCGAGCCGCCTCTGGGCGCCGAACCACAAGCTCCGCTACGTGAGTCTCGGCGGTGTCAGTGATCCCGACGACGACGCCGTCTCGTATGAGATCCACTCGGTGACGCAGGATGAGCCCGTCTTCCGCGGGTCCGACGCCAGGCTCGGGTCGGAGTCGAACGGGGTCTGGCTCCGCGCCGAGCGGCTGGGGAGGGGCGACGGCCGCGTGTATCGCGTCGAGTACAGCGCCTCGGACGGCCACGGAAACTCCTGCGGCGGGACGGCGCTCGTGGGCGTTCCGCACGACTCGGCCCACCCGTCGGCCCACGACTCCGGCGGCCTGTTCGACTCGTTCGGTTTCTAGCGGCCCGGGCTCCAAGGGCTGAGGCTGCCCTCGGTTAGCATCTGCGCGTCTTGAAGGTCTTCGTCTTGCGGCGAGTCCTCTGGACGATTCCCGTCCTCCTGCTGGTCATCCTCCTCACGTTCTTACTCGTTCGCGCGATCGCGACTGGTCCCTTCGCAGCCGAGAATGCCCCTCCGGCGGTCCGGAGCGAGTTCCACCTAGACAAGCCGTGGTACGAGCAGTACGCCTTCTACGTCAAGAGCGTGTTCACCCTCGACCTCGGATCGTCGATGACGCAGCGCAACCGAAACGTCAACGACATCATCGCGCAGCAGTACCCCAATTCACTTCTGCTCGGTCTGCTCGCTCTCGTGTGGGCGGTCGCGATAGGAATCCCTGCGGGGCTCATCGCCGCCCTCCGGCCCGGTTCCGTCCTCGATTTCACGGTGATGGGTCTCTCGACCGTTGGATTTGCCTTTCCGAACTTCCTCGTCGCCACCCTGCTGATCTACTACTTCTCCGTCAAACTCGGCTGGTTTCCGACGAGTGGCTGGCCGGACGAGCACTGGGAGCTCGATCGAAGCGTCGTCCTGCCCTCGCTGACGCTGAGCCTCGTGCCCATGGCTTGGTTCGCCCGTCTTCTCCGCGGGTCAGTGCTGGAGACGATGGGGCAGGACTATGTACGGGCGGCGAGGGCGAAGGGGCTCCACTCGAAGCAGATCATCTTTCGCCACGTCTTGAAGAACTCGCTCTTCCCGGTCGTGACCGTCGCCGGACCCATCATCGGCTATCTCATCACCGGCACGTTCGTCATCGAGTGGATCTTCTCGATCCCCGGTATCGGGCGGTACTTCATCACGGCAGTCTTCGCGCGTGACTGGTTCGTCGTGCTCGGAATCACCGTCGTTCTGTCTGTGACGATCGTCGTCGCGAATCTCCTCGTGGACCTCGCCTATTTCGTCCTTGATCCGAGAACGAGGGACGCTCACAGCTGACCGGGCTCGGCGTCTCGCCTGGCCGTTCTACTTTGTGTTTGATAAGGGCTTCTCTTCGACAGCCGAGTGATTACTTCACGGCGCCCGGGTAACGCGCAGCACAGTCCTGAGCCATCTCATCGTTTCGAGCTATCTCCGCCCTGAACTCGGCAAACCGGGGCTATCCGCGCCAAGGTGGGACTCCGCTTCAACGTTCAGGGATAGCCCCGACGCCAGTTCCGAGCCCGCACCGAAAGCGCGACGAGCGCTCCTTCGTCTTGCTCACAACCGAGTTTCGAAGGAGGAGCACATGAAGGTCAGAGCCCTACTGCTCGTCGTTTCCATCGCCAGTGTGTTCGCCGCGCTCGTCTGCGCTCAGGGGATCACCGGCACCCGAGGCGGCCCAAGTGCCAGCGGGATCATCATCGGGTCGAATGCCGGCAAGCCTCGGCCCCCGCATTGGTTCTAGAGGCTCGGGCGTGATTTCTTGAAGA
>JBKPFG010000279.1:0-3021 GCA_046728735.1 Actinomycetota bacterium | reverse complement strand
GTGGTCGCCAAGCCCGGGACCGAGCTCCGGTCGCGCTGGCTCGTCCTCTTCGGTCGCCTGGGCCTGGCCTTTCTCGCGGGCCTTCTCGTCGCAGCCGGACTTGTCTGGTACCTCTCGCGCCGCCTGACGAAACCCGTGCTGGCGCTCTCGCGGGCGGCCGACCAGGTCGCAGAGGGAAGGTACGACGCCGAGGTGCCGAAGGCCCGTTCGAGCGACGAGATCGGGCACCTCACGGATCGCTTCCGCGAGATGACGGAGAAACTCGCCGAGTCCCAGCGCCGCGAGCGCAACTTCCTCATGATCGTCTCGCACGAGCTGCGCACTCCTGTGACCGCCATTCGCGGGCACGTCGAGGCGTTGAGCGAGGGGCTCGCGGACGACGCGGAGGCTCGCGAGGCGTCGCTCGAGGTCATCCGGGCGGAGACCGAACGACTCGCCAGGCTCGTGCGCGATGTGCTCGACCTCGCCCGGATGGAGGCAGACCAGTTCACCCTCGAGGAGGACGAGGTCGAGCTGCGGCGTCTGCTCGAGCAGGCCTACCAGAGCTTCACCGAGGAGGCCCGGAGACGCGGAATCGACTACGCGTGCTCGCTGGGCGCCGACCCCGTGATCCAGACCGACGGAGACCGGTTGCTCCAGGTGATCTCCAACCTGCTCGACAACGCCTTCGCCTGGACCCCGGACGGCGGCCGGATCGCGCTCGAGCTCGCGGCCGAGAACGGGACGATCGCAGTCACGGTGTCCGACTCGGGCCCGGGCATCGGCCCCGTCGAGCGGGAGCGGATCTTCCGTCCCTTCTGGTCGCGTGCGGGTGGCGGGACGGGGCTCGGGCTCCCGATCGCCCGCGAGCTCGCGCACGCCCTGGGAGGCGAGCTCGCACTCGACTCCGAGCTCGGGAAGGGGTCCCGCTTCGAGCTCAGGCTGCCTGCGGCAAGGGCCGTCACGCACCGTGAGCGAAGGATCTTGAAGCGAGGATCGTCAGGCGGGCGAAGGTCGCGGAAGCCGGCCGAGCCCTCCGGCCGAAGTCGCTAGGCGCCGGGCTTGCTCTCGATGCGGTAGACCGGGGCGGAGGGCTGGGCCTCCAGGGCTCGCTCGAGACGGTCGAGGACGCGCTCGAGGCGGTCGAGCCGCCTCTCCACGCCGCGCCAGCCGGTCGAGATCAGCTCGACCAGGAGGGCGAGGTCTTCGACGCGCGCTCTGCGCTCGGCCGCCAGATCTCCTTGGAGTCGCTCGAGCCGGCGAATGGTCTGCGCCGAGAGGCCGCGCACCTCGGCCAGGTGCTTCGCAACCGGAATGACCTCTTCCCGCAGGCCCTGCTTGACGGCCGCGTCGAGCCGCTCGGGCATGCCGACCTCGAGCTCGGCGGTCGTGACCGCGAGAGCTTCGAGACCGGCCTGGGCGCGCTCGAGCAGCGCCTCGAGGGCCGGCTCGTCGGGGCCCTCCTCGGCCGCCCGGGCCAAACGGATACGGGCTCTGTCGATTGCGTCGCGATCCATGGTCGGGGAGCTTAGTCTTCGTTGCGGATGTCGGCATGAAGGCGTCCGAGCTTGACTACGAGTTGCCGGCCGAGCTCATCGCCCAGCGGCCGCTCGACCGCCGAGACGACTCTCGGCTGCTCGTCTACGAGCGCGCCACGGGGCGAACCGAGCACGCGCGCTTCCGCGCTCTCCCGTCCCTTCTTCCTGCGGAAAGCGTGGTCGTCGTCAACGACACACGCGTCCTCCCGGCGCGCCTCAGGCTCCGGCGACCTGGCGGAGCCGAAGCCGAGGTGCTGCTCCTGGAGCGGCTCGAGGACGAGGTCTGGGAGGCTCTCGCGCGCCCCAGCCGGCGGCTCAAGCCCGGGATGCAGCTGGGGCCGGTGCGGTTCCTGGAGAGCCTGGGACAGGGGCGCTGGCGTGTGCGTCTCGAAGGAGCACCGGCCGGCGAGGCTCCGCTCCCGCCCTACATCACCGAGCCGCTCGCAGACCCCGAGCGCTATCAGACCGTCTTCGCTGAGCGCGAGGGGTCCGCGGCCGCGCCGACGGCCGGGCTTCATTTCACTCCGGAGCTTCTCGCGCAGCTCGACGTCGAGCGGGTGACGCTACACGTCGGCCTCGACACGTTCCGGCCCATCACGGCGGACTCGCTCGAGGAGCACGAGCTGCACAGCGAGCGCTACGAAGTCGACGCGGCCGCCTGGGGGCGGATCGAGTCTGCCGGTCACGTGACCGCGGTCGGCACGACCTCGGTTCGGGTGCTCGAGTCGCTTGCGCGTGGCGCACCGCTGACCGGCCGCACGAGCCTCTTCGTCACGCCGGGCTTCGAGTTCGCGCGCGTGAACGCGCTCGTGACGAACTTCCATCTCCCCAGGTCGTCGCTCCTCGCGCTCGTGATGGCCTTCGCGGGAGTGGAGGAGACGCGACGGCTCTATGCGCTCGCGATCGAGGAGCGGTACCGCTTCTACTCGTTCGGCGACGCGATGCTGATTCTTTGAGGGGCCTCCCCTTGCCTCCTCCCAACGCTAACGCGTCAATCTTTGCCGCGTTCGCAGAGCGGGCGGGAGATCCGAGGCGAACGCCGCGCCTCTCGGAGGCTTGCGATTCAGGCCAAGATTCGCGTGTGACGCACCGAATGTGGCGAGACTGCGCGAAGAGGATGCCGTGAGTTTCACGCTCACCGCAACCGACGGCGCGGCCCGCGCAGGGGTCCTGCACACCACGCACGGGGACGTCCCGACCCCCGCGTTCATGCCCGTCGGGACGAAGGCGACGGTCAAGGGCCTCGACCCGGTGCGCCTGCGTGAGCTCGGCACCACGATCCTCCTCGGCAACACCTACCACCTCCACTTTCGCCCCGGGGCGGAGCTGATCGAGGAGCTCGGTGGCCTGCACGCCTTCATGGGCTGGGACGGGCCGATCCTCACCGACTCGGGCGGCTTCCAGGTCTTCTCGCTCCGGGACACGATCTCCGCGACCGACGAAGGGGGAGTCACCTTCCGCTCCGTGTACGACGGCGAGACAGCGCGCTTCACGCCCGAGCTCG
>JBKPFG010000050.1:0-2093 GCA_046728735.1 Actinomycetota bacterium | reverse complement strand
TCCGGCTACGCTGCCCCGCCGTGAGCTTCGAGCACGTCCTCGTCGTCGGCGCGGGGCAGATGGGCGGCGGCATCGCCCAGGTGCTGGCCTCGTCGGGGAGACACGTCTCCCTCCACGATACGGCCCCCGGAGCGGTCGAGCATGGGCTCGGGACGATGAGGAAGAGCCTGGAGCGGCTCGCCTCCAAGGGCGCCGAGCTCGACCCCGACGAGGTCCTCGGCCGCATCGAGACCGTGGACGAGCTTGTGGCTGCAGATCTGATGGTGGAGGCCGTCGTCGAGGACGCGGAGGTGAAGCAGGAGATCTTCCGCGCGGCCGACGGCATCCTGCCGCCGGAGGCGATCCTGGCCTCGAACACCTCCTCGATCCCGATCGCCTCGCTGGCCGAGGCGACGAACCGGCCCGAGAAAGTGATCGGCATGCACTTCTTCAACCCGGTCCCCGTGATGGCGCTCGTGGAGGTCGTGAGCACCCCGCAGACCTCGCCCGAGACCCGTGCGGCCGTGGTCGAGCTGGCGCAGGAGCTCGGTAAGACCCCCGCAGAGGCGAACGACTTTCCCGGCTTCGTCTCCAACCGGATTCTCCTGCCCTACATCAACGAGGCGGTCTGGGCCCTGCACGACGGCGTCGCTGAGCTCGAGGCGATCGACACGATCGCCAGGCTCGGCTTCAACCATCCGCTGGGACCGCTGGCGCTGGCCGACCTGATTGGCCTGGACACGTGCCTGGCGATCCTCGAGGTGCTCCGGGACGGCCTCGAGGACGACAGGTACGAGCCCTGCCCGCTCCTGCGTGAGCACGTCGCCGCGGGCCGGCTCGGGCGCAAGTCCGGCCAGGGCTTCTACTCCTACTCCTAGCCGGGTGCCGTCCTCACCTTTTCGCGTGATCCCCGCGAGGCCCCGCGGAGCCGATCTATACGTCCATGCGGCCCGCCTTTGCGCTCCTGCTCCTCACGGTCGTCGCGGCGACGGCCTCGGGCTGCTCCGGTGCCGACGCGACGGAGGCTCAGGCGTTGCTCACGCAGGCCGATGCGGCCTTCGCCCAGGTCAAATCGACGACCTTCACGGCGCGTTTGACGATGACCGCGGACTCGCAGGAATTCGGGATGACGATGAGAGGCGGTGGGTGCCTCAACGGCAAGCGAGCGGGCGACTACTACCTGGTCGCGACGGCGGAGAACCTTCCCTTCGGCGAGCTCGCCGTCACGAAGAAGTCCGGTCACGTTGCGGTGACGATGGACGGCTCGCCCGTCGTCGATGCCTCCGCGCCCGCAGACGACCAGAACCCGCTCCAAATCGCCGACCTCTCGCAATACGTAAAGGACGTGAAGGTCGAGCACGGCAAGATCATCGACGGACAGTCGATGGTCAAGGTCACCGGAGTGATCGACACGGCCGGCCTCGCCAAGGGTTTGCTCGGCGACGTCGCTACGGGCAGCGGGCTCGACTTCTCCGACGCGCTCAACGAGACCCGCGTCGTCGTCTATCTCTCGGAGGCGACCCATCTCCCGCTGCGCGGGCTGATCGACATGAGCATTGAGCTCGCCGGAGAGAAGGTCGAGATGCATCTCGACTTCGCCTACACCTCGTACAACGAACGGGTCGAGTTCCCTTAGACCTCGGAGGCGGAGTGCGTCTCTATACTCGCCGCCGAGTGGGCAGACGGCGGGACGAGCCGGTACGGCTGACGCGCATCTACACGCGCGCGGGTGACGAGGGCCAGACGAGCCTCGGAGACGGCAAGCGCGTCCCGAAGACGGACCCGCGCATCGAGGCCTACGGAACCGTCGACGAGCTGAACGCCGTCGTCGGCTTCGGCCTCGCGGCGCCCGGGCTTCCGGAGGAGTTTCGGGCCTGGCTGCGACAGGCGCAGAACGACCTCTTCGATCTGGGCGCGGACCTCTCTGTGCCGGAAGGAGGCGAACGCGAGCGCCTGCGGGTGACGCCGGAACAGGTCGAACGGCTCGAAGAGCTCTGCGACCGCGCCAACGAGCGTCTGGAGCCGCTCAAGAGCTTCGTGCTTCCCGGCGGCGGCGAGGCGGCCGTGCGCCTCCACCTCGCGCGGACCGTCTGCAGGCGGGCGGAGCGGAGGGC
>JBKPFG010000226.1:0-1637 GCA_046728735.1 Actinomycetota bacterium | reverse complement strand
CCTGCTCCTCGGTCAGCTGGTCGATCTCGACGCCCATCGTCGCGAGCTTGAGACGGGCGATCTCGCGATCGATCTCCTCCGGCACGACGTAGACACGGCGCTCGAGCTCGCCCGCGTGCTGGACGATGAACTCGGCCGAGAACGCCTGGTTGGCGAAGCTCATGTCCATGACCGCGGCCGGATGGCCTTCGGCGGCGCCGAGGTTGACCAGCCGCCCGTCGGCGACGAGGTAGATCCGGCGGCCGTCGTCCAAACGGAACTCCTCGACGAACGGCCTCGCGGTGCGGGTTTCGACCGCCAGCTCGCGCAGCGCCGGGATGTCGATCTCGACGTTGAAGTGACCCGTGTTGGCGAGGATGGCGCCGTCTTTCATGCGCGCGAAGTGCTTGGCCGAGAGGACGTGCTTGTCGCCCGTCGCCGTGCAGAAGATGTCGCCCACCTCGGCGGCCTTCTCCCCAGTCAGGACCTCGAAGCCGTCCATCAGCGCCTCGAGGGCGTGCAGAGGCTCGACCTCGGTCACGATCACGTGCGCGCCCATGCCGCGCGCGCGCATGGCCACGCCCCGCCCGACCCAGCCGTACCCGCAGACGACGAATCGCCTGCCGGCGAGGAGCACGTTCGTCGCCCGGATGATTCCGTCGATCGTCGACTGACCCGTGCCGTAGCGGTTGTCGAACAGGTGCTTCGTCTTCGCCTCGTTGACCGCGACGATCGGAAAGCCGAGGCCGCCTTCCGCCTCGAGGGCCCGCAGCCGGATGACGCCGGTCGTCGTCTCCTCGGTCCCGCCCACGATCTCGTCCAGCTGCTCCCGCCGCTGGGAATGGAGGACGCCGATCACGTCGGCGCCATCGTCCATCGTCAGCTGGGGATGGTGGTCGACCGCGGCCGTGATGTGCGAGTAGTAGGTGTCGTCGTCCTCGCCCTTGATCGCGAAGACCGGCAGGCCGTACTCGCTGACGAGCGCCGCGGCGACGTCGTCCTGCGTCGAGAGAGGATTGGAGGCGCAGAGGAGCACTTCGGCGCCGCCAGCCTGGAGCGTGCGGGCGAGGTTGGCGGTCTCGGTCGTCACGTGGAGGCACGCCGAGACGCGGTAGCCGTCGAGGGGGCGCTCCTTCTCGAAGCGCTCGCGGATCGCGGCCAAGACGGGCATCTGCCAATCGGCCCACTCGATCCTCGTCACGCCCGCAGGAGCGAGCGCGAGATCCTTGACGTGATGATGAGGCGCCGTGGTCGCCATGGCGCGCGAAAGCCTAGCTAAGGGCCTGCCGTCTCCGCCCGTCCGTAACGGTCTTCGAGTCGGACGACGTCGTCCCCTTCCGGTGTCGAGACCTCGAGCAGGATGGTGTCCTCGAGCGCCCGCACACGGTGGACGGTGCCCGGCTCGAGCCGGAACGCGCGTCCCGGGGCGACGACCTCGTTGTCCACCGGCTTGCCTGGCTCACCGATCTCGAACTCGACCCTGCCGGACTGCACGTAGATGGTCTCGTCCTTCTCCTTGTGGAACTGGAGGCTCAGCTGCTCGCCGGCGCGGACGAAGATGATCTTTCCGCAGTACCGGTCGGTCGAGGCGTAGATCAGCTCGTAGCCCCAGGGCTTTTCCACGCGCTTCACGTCCACCGAGAAGCGATCGAGATCGA
>JBKPFG010000217.1:0-4123 GCA_046728735.1 Actinomycetota bacterium | reverse complement strand
TCGCCGCGAACCAGGGCGAGCACGAGCGCGCCGTCCCCGTTCACCATCGGCATCGCCTTCGACGTTGCCGCGGAATCGATTCCGAGGAATTCGGCCAACCCCTCGATCGTCGTCGCGCCGGGCGTCTCCACCTCCTCGGGTTGGTCGAGCGAGGCAGGGAACTGCGGGGGGCGGGGCACGCCGCGGGCGATCTCGAGATCGGCCGCATAGTCTCCGTTCTCGCAGGTGACGAGCGTGTTCTCGCCCGACCCCGAAGGGGCGAGGAAGTCGACCGACTCGCTCCCACCCATCATCCCCGACTCCGCTTCCACCGCTACAACTTCGAGTCCACAGCGGTCGAAAATCTTGTGGTAGGCCTGCTCCTGAAGACGAAAACTGCGTTCGAGGCCTTCCTCGTCACGGTCGAACGAGTAGGCGTCCTTCATCACGAACTCGCGTACGCGGAGAAGCCCCCCGCGGGGCCGAGCCTCGTCGCGCACCTTCGTCTGGAAGTGGTAGAGCATCTGCGGCAGCTCCCGATAGGAGCGGATCTCGCGTGCGTGGAAGGTGACCGTCTCCTCGTGCGTCAAGGCGAGGACGAAGGGCCGACCCATGCGGTCCTCGATCTTCCAGAGCTCGGGAATCGAGTAGCGGCCGGTCTGCTGCCAGAGCTCCGCCGGTGTGACGACCGGCATGAACATCTCCTGGGCGCCGATGGCGCTCTGCTCCTCGCGGATGATCTCGACGGCCTTCTCGTGCACGCGCCAGCCGAGAGGCAGATACGTCCAGAGCCCCGCGGAGACCTGGCGGATGAAACCGCCGCGGACGAGCAGCCGGTGGCTGACCGCATCGGCATCGCCGGGGTCCTCCCGAAGGGTGGGAATGAAGAGCTTGGAAGCTCTCATATGCCTAGCTCGGACGCTGGGCCGCTTCGGCCATCAGGAGGGCGGCAGGCTTGGCGAGCTTCAGCCGCTTGGGGCGCTCCATTCCGCCCTCGATCCACTGGTCGATCTCGTGGAAGAGCTCGTCGACGAGGATGTCCGAGGAGACCTTCTTCAGAACCCGTCCATGGGCGTAGACGAAGCCGGTGTCGCGGCCGCCGGCGATCCCGAAGTCGGCGTCTCCCGCCTCCCCCGGTCCGTTGACGGCGCACCCCATCACGGCCACCTCGAAGGCCTGCGGGTAGGACTTCAGGCGCTCCTCGACGACTTCCGCGAGCTTCTCGACGCCGACGTTGTCGCGTCCGCACGAGGGACAGGCGATCATCACGGGACCCCGCTCGCGCAGCCCGAGCGCCTTCAGGATCTCCCAGGCGACCTCGACCTCCTTGACCGGATCGGCCGTGAGCGAGATGCGAATCGTGTCCCCGATCCCGTCCATGAGCAGCGAGCCGACGCCGATCGAGCTCTTGATCGAGCCGGTGGACGGCGGGCCGGCCTCCGTCACGCCCAGGTGCAGAGGGTAGGGAACCTTCTCGGAAAGCATGCGGTAGGCGCGGATCATCGTCGGCACCGAGCTCGACTTGACCGAGATCTTGAAGTCGTAGAAGTCCATCGACTCGAGCAGCCGAACCTGTTCGAGCGCCTCCTCGACGAGAGCCGCGGCCGTGTCTTGCTGCGCGAGCTCGATGAGATGCTTGGGAAGGGAGCCCGAGTTGGCGCCGATCCGCATCGGGATTCCCTTTTCCTTCGCGGCTTTGACCACCATGGCGACCTTGTCCGAGCCGCCGATGTTGCCTGGGTTGATGCGAACCGCCGCGACCCCGTTCTCGATCGCCTTCAGCGCCAGAGACGCGTTGAAGTGGATGTCGGCGATGACGGGGATCGGGCTCAGGTAGACGAGCTTCTTCAGCGCCTCCGCGTCCTCGTTCTTGGGTACGGCGACCCGAACCACCTCGCAGCCCGCCGAGGCCAGGCGCGCGATCTGCTCCATGGTCGCATCGACATCGTGGGTGTACGTGAGGGTCATCGACTGGACGACGACGGGGGCGCCCCCACCGATGGGGACGTTGCCTACCCTGATTTGGCACTGACTCGCCATCCCCGAGGAGTCTAGCCCGCTTCGATAGGAGGGTTTGGTGACACTCCGCGAAACCCTCCTAGCCGCCTCTCAGCCGGTCGACGTCGTTCGAGAGGCCGATGAAGAAGAGGAAGAGGACGAGGACGATCCCGACCGCGGAGGCCCGCTCGTAGGCCTCGCGGGAGATGGCGCGGCCGCGAATCCCTTCGATGATCGAGAAGGCGATGTGCCCTCCGTCGAGAGGCAGGAAGGGCAAGAGGTTCAGGAGCGCCAGGGAAAGGGAGATCAGCGCAAGCACGCCGAGGTACTCCCGGTAATCGACCTCCAGGGTCTGGCTGGAGGCCTGCACGATGCCGACGGGGCTGGCGACGTCCTCCCGCCCGGACCCCGTGACGAGGCGGCCGAGCGAGCTTCCGATCGCCTTCGTCACCTCCCAGGTGCGACCACCGGCGAGCCCGATGGCGGCCGCGGGCCCGTACTTCTTGTACACGAGCGTGAGGGTGAAGCCGAGCCGGTACGCGCCCTCCTTCTGTACAGGCGTGGCCTGCACCGTGGTGCGCACGCCGTCCCTGACGACTGTGAGGGCGACCGGCTTTCCGTTGCTCGCGCGGATTCGCTCCGAGATCTGCAAGCCGGTGACCGGACGTCCGTTGACGGCGACGATGCGGTCCCCGGGTTCGAGGATCTGGGCCGCCGGGGTCCCGGGATCCACCTTGTCGACGACCGGCTCGACCTTGTCCGGCACGCCGAGCATGAAGACAACGGCGAGCAGGAGGACCGCGAAGACGAGATTGGTTGCGGGACCGGCGAGGATCACCGCGATGCGCTTCCAGACCGGAGCGCGCCAGTACGCGTCCTCCGAGAGGCCGTCGTCAACGTCGTTCACCCCCCTTTCGGCGCTCTTTCGCGCCGGCGGGGACAGATCGGCGCGTCGAACTGCGTCCCGAAGGTCGGGCATCGCGGTTCGTGCCGCCTCGAGATCGCCTTCGTCGAGCGCGGCCTTCGCCGGGCGGACATGACGATCGAGCCACGGAGCTTCCTCGAGCGCGCGGGCGAGGTGCGCGTCGAGGTCGGCGCCCGCAGGCTTGTGCATCCCGGGGATCTTCACGTAGCCGCCGAGAGGAATCGCCCCGATCCCGTACTCGATCCCGTTGTGCACCCGTTTGACGAGCGCAGGCGGGAAGAAGATGTAGAAGCGGCGCGGCCGCATTCGGACTGCGAGCGCCGTGAAGAAGTGTCCCGCCTCGTGAATGAGGATCAGGAAGGCAAGCCCGCCGATTGCGACGGCGATGCTCAATGGACGAGCTCTCTCGTGTGGGCCGACGCGACGCGCCGAGCCTCGGCGTCGACCGCGGTGAGCTCCTCCAGATCGCGGACGTCGACGCCCTCGACCTCGTTGAGCGTCCGCTCGACGACTTCTGCGATTCCGAGGAAGGGGAGCCGTCCGTCCAGGAAGCCCCCCACGGCGACCTCGTTGGCCGCGTTGAGCACGCACGGCATGGAGCGCCCTGCCTCTCCCGCGGCCCTCGCAAGCCTCAGGCAGGGGAAGGCGTCCTCGTCAGGAGGGGAGAACTCGAGGATGAGGCCGCTCGAGAAATCGAGCGGCTCGATCTGCGTGGCGTCGCGCTCCGGATATGTGAGCGCGAAGGAGATCGGGACGCGCATGTCCGGATAGCCGACGTGAGCGAGCGCGGCCCCGTCCCGCAACCGGACCAGCGCGTGGACGACGGAAGTCGGGTGGACGACGACTTCGATGCGCTCGTAGGGAAGGTCGAAGAGGAAGTGGGCCTCGATCAGCTCGAGCCCTTTGTTCATCAGCGTAGCCGAGTCGACCGTGATCTTCGGCCCCATGTTCCAGGTCGGGTGAGCGAGCGCATCAGCGGGTGTGACGCTGGACAGTTCGGCACGGCTACGCCCGCGAAACGGCCCGCCGGACGCGGTGAGGACGAGTGAGCGCACCGTCTCGCGATCGCGTCCCTCCAGGAGCTGGAAGGCGGCCGAATGCTCCGAGTCGACGGGCAAGATGCGTCCTTGGTCCTGCTTCCAGGCCGCGAGTGCGAGCTCGCCGGCCGCCACGAGGCTCTCCTTGTTCGCGAGCGCCAGGTCGATTCCGCGCTCGAGCGTC
>JBKPFG010000053.1:0-5390 GCA_046728735.1 Actinomycetota bacterium | reverse complement strand
GGCTCAGCCGACCTTCGCGGCGACCGGCGGGCTGCACGCGACAGGCCTTTTCGACGCGGAGGGCGAGCTCATCTGCGTGCGCGAGGACGTCGGACGCCACAACGCGATGGACAAGGTCGTCGGCTACGCGTTCCAGAACGGCCTGCTGCCGCTGGCCCGCCACGCCCTCTGCGTCAGCGGCCGACTCTCGTTCGAGCTCGTGCAGAAGGCTGCGGTGGCCGGCTGCCCGCTCATGGTCGCCGTCGGCGCGCCTTCGTCCCTGGCGGTCGAAATAGCGCGTGACCGCGGCCTGACCCTCTGTGGCTTCGTGCGCGAGGGGCGTGTGAACGTCTACACCGAGCCCTGGCGCATCAGTTGACCTTCGCAGTCCAAGCCGAGATCTACGACCGCCACGTCGGGCGCTATGCGGACGCTCTCGGGCGGAAGCTCGCCCGCGCAGCGGGAGTGCAGGCCGGGATGCGGGCGCTCGACGTCGGCGCCGGCACGGGAAAGCTGACGGGTGTGCTCGCCGAGCTCCTCGGCGAGTCGAACGTCGCCGCAGTCGACCCCTCCGAACCGTTCGTCGCCGCGCTCAGCTCGCGCTTTCCGGATGCCGAGGTGAGCAGGGCGGCAGCCGAATCGCTTCCCTTCGCGGACTCGTCCTTCGACGCCGTCTTCGCCCAGCTCGTCGTCAATTTCCTCGAGGATCCCGAGGAAGGCGTGGGCGAGATGATCCGCGTGACCCGGGAGGGAGGCGTCGTGGCAGCCGCCGTCTGGGACTACCCCGGCCGCATGACCTTGCTGAACGCGTTCTGGGAGGCGGCGGCCGCCCTCGGGGACACGGATGCCGACGAGCGAACGACCATGCGCTTCGACGAGGAGGGAGAGCTCGCGGACCTCTGGCGCGAGCTCGGGCTACGGGACGTTCGGGACGGAGCCATCGTCGTCTCCGCCTCGTACGAGTCGTTCGACGACCTCTGGAAGCCTTTCCAGGCGGGGGTCGGGCCCGCGGGCGCGCATGCCGCAGCGCTGACGGAACCGGCTCAGGAAGAGCTCCGGGCCGAGTTTCACCGGCTGCTCGGCTCTCCCGAGGGGCCTTTCGAGCTCGAGGCGCGCGCGTGGTACGCGGTCGGGAGCAAGTAACGGGCATCCTGCTCGTGGGAGGCGCGAGCACCCGCTTCGGCTCCCCCAAGGCCCTGGCGCTCTTCGAGGGCGAGGAGCTCGCGATCCGGGCCTACCGCCTGCTCCAGGAGACGTTCGGGATCGTGCTGGCCGTCGGGAAGGACGAAGACGACTTCGATTTCCCCTTCCCTGTGGAGGACGACGGCCGCGACGAGCGAGCGGCCATCGTTGGGCTTGCCGCCGGGTTACGCCTGGCGGAGACCGAGGTCTGCGTCGTGCTTCCGACCGACATGCCCTTGATGACTCCCAGGCTTCTGCGAGCGCTTGCCGAAGCCGCGCAGGACGCCGAGGCGGCCGTCGTCCAGACAGGGCCCTTGCCTGGGGCTTATCGGCGCTCTGTCTTGCCCGTCCTCGAGCGCCGGATCGCCCGCGGCGAGCTCGCACTCACCGCGGTCGTGGAGGAGCTCGGGGGTCGCGTGGTCGAGGGCACCGACGAGGAGCTCACGAACGTGAATACGCCGGCTGATCTCTCGTCATGACGACGCTCTCGCGGTCGGCGCCCGTCCCGATCATGCTCACCTCGACCTCCAGGGCGTGCTCCACGAACTCCACGTAGCGCCTAGCGGCCGCGGGCAGGCCGTCGTCGAGGGCCTCGCGCCAGCCGGCGAGGGTCTCGTACACCGGCTCGGCGTGGTGGAAGTCGCTCTGATGGGCCGGAAACTCGTCGGTTTCGGAGCCGTCCGGAAGCCGGTAGCGCGTGCAGACCGGGATCTCGACGAAGTCAGACAGCACGTCGAGCTTCGTCAGCGCGAGCGACGTCATGCCGTTCACCCGTACGGCGAAGCGAAGGGCGACGAGGTCGAGCCAGCCGCAGCGCCGTTCACGGCCCGTGGTCGTCCCGTACTCCTCACCGAGCTCGCGGACGCGCGCCTGCTCCGGGCCCTCGATCTCGGTGGGGAAGGGGCCTTCGCCGACACGGGTGACGTAGGCCTTCGCGACGCCCAGGACCGAGTCGATGCGAGTCGGGCCGATCCCGATCCCGGTCGCGGCGGCCCCGGCCACCGGATTGGACGAGGTGACGAACGGATACGTGCCGTGGTCGAGATCGAGCAGAGTGCCCTGGGCGCCTTCGAGCAGGACGCGCTTCCCGGCGCGGAGCGCACGATCGACGAGCAGGGAGGTGTCCGCGACGTACGGTCGGAGCCGAATGGCGAATGCCTCCATTCGATCCGCGAGATCCCCGGGCTCGAGGGGCTCGTCGAGCAGGCGGTTCTTCTCCCCGAGCGCCGTCTCGAATTTCTGACGCAGGATCTTGGCGTCCAGGATGTCCTGAACCCGGATCCCGAGGCGGGCCGCTTTGTCCGCGTACGCGGGCCCGATGCCTCGCCGCGTCGTCCCGATCTGCAGCTTGCCGAGGCGCCGCTCGCTGGCCGCGTCCGAGGCGACGTGCCACGGCATGATCAGGTGCGCGTTGCCCGAGATCCGTAGGCCCTCGGTGGAGACCCCGCGTTGCTCGAGCTCGTCCAGCTCCTCGACGAGCAGGCCGGGGTCGAGCACGCAGCCGGCCCCGACGACGCAGAGCGTGTCCACATAGAGGATCCCGGAGGGGACGTGGTGGAGCTTGAAGGTCTCTCCGTCGCGCACGATCGTGTGGCCGGCGTTCGGGCCACCCTGATAGCGGCAGACGACGTCGGAGCTCTGGGCCAGCAGGTCGACGATCTTCCCCTTGCCCTCGTCTCCCCACTGCGCCCCCACGATCACGGTCGCGGGCATCGAGTGAAGCTTAGAGCGGTGGGAGGCCGACCCGCCCGTTGCGTTCGAGGGCGGCAGTGACGAGCTCGATGTCCTCGGCCACGCGGAAGAGTGCGGCTACACACAGCGGTCCCGCCTCGTCGTTCGCGGCGAGCTGCCGTTTCACTTCGTCGAGGCGCTGAGTCAGAAGACGCGCGTCGCGGTCGGACACGATGTGGTCGCCGAGGCGAAGGACGCCGAGCTCGCGGTGAGGGCGTCTGGATCGGTCGTCGCTCAAGCGGGCCGCCGCCGTGCGCGGAGGTGGGGCCCAGCTGGCCATCAGGCCGCCGCCAGATCGGCGAACTTCGCGTACCGGCGCAGGAACGAGAGCTTGATGGTGTCCGTCGGCCCGTTGCGGTGCTTGGCCACGTGCACCTCGGCGAGTCCCTGCTGATCCGACTCGGCCTCGTAGTACTCGTCGCGATAGATGAAGACGACGATGTCGGCGTCCTGCTCGAGGCTGCCCGACTCGCGCAGGTCGGAGAGGATCGGCCGCTTGTCGTGCCGCTGCTCGACCGCGCGCGAGAGCTGCGACAGAGCGATGATCGGGACGTCGAGGTCACGCGCGAGCACCTTGAGCGAGCGCGAGATCTGCGAGACCTCCTGGACGCGGTTCTCGACGGTCGTCCCCGACGTCATCAGCTGGAGGTAGTCGACGATGATGAGCCCGAGGTCGGGGTGCTTCTGCTTCAGCCGCCTCGCCTTCGAGCGGATCTCCATCATCGTGATCGAGCCCGTGTCGTCGACGTAGATGGGGGCCTTCGCGAGCTTGTCGCAGGCGGCGGTCAGTCGCGGCCAGTCGTCGGCGGCGAGCTTCCCCGTCCGCAACCGCTGGGACTCGACCTTCGCCTCGCTGCACATCAGCCGCTGCGTCACCTCGGACTTGGACATCTCGAGCGTGAAGAGGGCGACCGGGGTTTCCTTGCGCACGGCGAGGTTGGCCGCCATGCAGAGGCCGAGGGCCGACTTCCCCATGCTCGGCCGGGCGGCGATGATGATCAGGTTCCCCTCCTGGAAGCCCGAGGTCACGCGGTCGAGATCGCGGAAGCCGGACGGGACTCCGGTCACGTCGGCCCCGGACTCGTAGAGAGCCGTGATCCGCTCGAAGCTCTCCTTCAGGAGGGTCTCGATGTGGCTGAACTCGCCCCGCGCCCGCTGTTGCGAGAGGTCGAAGACGATCTGCTCGGCCTGGTCGACCAGCTCGGTGGCCTCGCCGGGCCGCTCCCAGCCCAGGCGGGAGATCTCGCCGCCGGCCCGGATCAGCCCGCGCAGGGTGGCGGTCTCGCGGACGATCTGGGCGTAGTGGCCCGCGTTCGCCGTCGCAGGGACCGTCGCCGCGAGCTCCTGCACCCGCACCTTCCCGCCCACGTCCTCCAGGTCGCCGCGCTCGTCGAGCTCGTCGGCGAGCGTGATGGCGTCGACGGGCTCGCCCTTGACGTACAGGCCGAGCGCGGCTCGGTAGATCTTCGCGTGGCTCTCCCGGTAGAACTCGCGGCCGTCGCTCGAGAGGATCTCGCTGACGACGGCGATCGCGCCGGGCGAGAGCATCATCGCGCCGAGGACGGACTCCTCGGCGTCGAGATTCTGCGGCGGGACATGCGCATCCTGTGCATCGTCGACCGCCCGCCCGCTCCGCATCGCCCTCGCCGCCATGGGACTAGACCGTAAAGGCCCTGTTAAGAGACGGCCTGGGGATGACTTGTCCACAGCTGGAAGGTGCCTTTTTGCAGGCACTAGGGAACAAAGGTTCGCAGCCGGGACGGACGGCATCCACCGGCCTGGGCGCGGTCCGGCCAAACCTTCCACGCCCGCGCGCGCCTTTGTCTTCAGGTTTTTTACGCTCGGAGCGGTTTTTTCAGCACTGTGTCCACAGTGTTGTTAGAAACGCTGTGGACGTGCTAGGACGGCTCGGCCGAGGGGTCGACGACTTCCGCGTCCTCGCCCTCCTGGAGCGCCTCACCGGGCTCGGCCTCCTGCGCTTCGGCAGCAGGAGGCGCCGCCTCGGCCTCGGCCTGCGCCTCTTCTTCGGCCTGCGCCTCTTCCTCGGCCTCGACCTCGGCGATCGCCTCCTCCACGGCCGCTTGCGACTCGGCGGCCGCCGCGGCCTCGGCTTCTTCGGCTTCCCGCTGCGCCGCTTCGAGCGCCTCGAGCTCCTCCTCGGGCGGCAGCTCGCCGCCCTCCGGGACGACCAGCACCCGCACGTCCGCGGAGACGTCGGTGAAAACCTCGATCGGGATCGTGTAGCGCCCGATCCGCTTGATCGACTCGGGAAGGTCGATCTTCCGCCGGTCGACGCGCACCTTCAGCGTCTTCCAGATCTCGTCGGCGATGTCGGTCGGCGTGACCGAGCCGAACAGCGTGCCCTGCAGCCCCGCGTTGACGTCGAAGCGCAGCTCGGCCTGCGAGAGCTTCTCGGCGATCTCCTGAGCCTGATCGAAGGACGCCGCCTCGTGGCGGGCACGCTGCGCCTCCCGCTTCTCGAGCCGGGCCACCCGTGC
>JBKPFG010000128.1:0-11743 GCA_046728735.1 Actinomycetota bacterium | reverse complement strand
AACGGATGGGTTTGCAATGTGATCCGCGCCGAAGTGGCGGCCTCGGCGCCCGAATACGGGAGCAAAGGCAATGCCACAAAGGAATTCCTCGCGGCGGATCCTCGTCCGCCTCGTCCTCTTCACTCTCGCCGGCTGGCTTCTGTGGGCGCTCGGCAAGCACACCGAGCCCGAGCACGCCACCACGGCGACCGAGACCCCCGAGCCCGCGCGCATGCGTACGAAGGGCTTCAGCAAGCGCCGTCTTGCGACCACCCTCGCCTTCACGACTCTCTTCTTCGCGGGCGCGGCCTTCTCGGCCGGCGCCGGCGATCTCGTCGTCGGCGCGCTCGAGGGCTCGAGCGCGTGCGCGACGGAGACGACGGCCGAGGACGCGTCGGCTGCCGACGAGTCGTGTGACGCCTCCAGCACCGAGGAGAGCGCGACCGACGAAGGAACGTCTTCGGAAGAAGCGCCCGAGGCAGCTCCCGCCCCGGGCCCGAGCGACGATGACCAGTCCGGCGATGCTGCCGGTGACGAGTCAGGCGCGAACGCGGACGATCAATCCGGAGACGACCAGTCCGGAGACGACCAGTCGGGCGACGACCAGTCGGGCGACCAGTCCGGTGGCCAGGGCTCCGGCTCTGGCGATTCCGGCGGTTCCGCTCCGGACCCGATTCTCGGCGATGACGGCTCCGACGACGGTTCGGGCGGCGCGGATCAGGGCGACGAGCCGGACGCAGGCCCCGGATCGCCCGCACACGCGGGTGACGATCAGGGCTCCGACGACAACAGCGACGTCGGCCCCACGTCCGAGGACGATGCCGCTCCCGACCTCGAGTTCGACAACGACGCCGGCTACGGAGTGGTCTGGCTCCATCGGACCCTTCCCGACCCGACGCCGCCGGCCGCGAGGCTCAATCCTCGCTTCGCCCAGCTGCTCGCCCGGACCGCGAAGGCCAACCACGTGGACTGGGCCCTGGTGCTCGGAGTCGTCCGCGCGGACGGTCACAAGACCTCCTGGCCGGCCTCGGCCCGCCAGCTCCGGTTCCTCTCCACTCGTCTGCACTCGCTCCGCGCGAGCACCGATGAGTGGCGGGCCGTGCTCGCGCTGAGCGGTCGCACCGGGTTCGCCGACCGAGCCGTGGCGCTCGCCAACTACGACCGTGCCGTCGGCCTCCGCGGCCTCGTGCGCGGCCTCGTGGCGGAGACCCCGGCCCTCGAGCAGCGCGTGCTGAGCGATCCTCGCCTCAGCATCTACCCGGGTGGACGCGACGACGTGGTGCACCACCGGATCAACGTGCGGGTCCTCGTCCTCATGGAGTACATGGCCGAGACCTACGACTCGGCGACGATCTCGAGCCTCGACAGCGGGCACCGGCTCTACGCCCGCCCGGGCGTCATCTCGGCGCACAAGTACGGGCTCGCGGTCGACATCGCCGCTCTCGGTGGAACGTCGATCCTCGGCCACCAGCAGGCCGGCGGCATCACGGAGAAGGCAGTGCGCAGTATCCTGCTCCTCCCCGTGGAGCTCCGGCCCAAGCAGGTGATCTCTCTGATCGGGCTCGGCGGGCCTTCCTTCCCGCTTGCCGATCACTACGACCACATCCACGTCGGCTACTAGGAATGGCTGAAGGCCTGCGCCTCGAGCGTCAGGACGGAAGCCCAGTCTGTGAGCGGTGTCTTCTGGCGGAGACACCGCTCACACGTTTGAAGGGACTGCTCGGGCGGCGAGAGCTCCCGAGCGGCGAGGGTCTCCTGCTCCGCCCGACCTCGTCGATCCACATGTTCTTCATGCGGTTCCCGATCGACGCCGTCTGGCTGGACAAGGGACTGAAGGTGCTGAAGATCTCATCCGGCGTTGCGCCCTGGAAGGTTGCGGGTTGCAAGGGCGCCAAGGGCGTGGTCGAGCTTCCTGCGGGCGAGGCTGCCCGGTGTGGCGTCCAGGTGGGCGACCAGCTCGTCCTCCGCGACCGCGCCTAAGGGTTCGTTTCAGGATGGGGCTCGTCGCCGGGGCGCGATAGGCGCTGCGAGGCCAGGACGCAGGGAGCGCTCGTTTCGAGTGAGATACGGGCGTGACCGAGGACGCCGCCTCGCCGCGATTAGCGCGATTTTGGCGACTCAGCTCTCATTTTGGAACGAGCTCTAAAGCCGCCCGCCCGAACGCCGATGCTGAATCCGTGAGCGGGAGCGAGCCCTCGGAGCGTCCTGTCGGGCCGGTACGGCGGATGGTCGCCGCTCTCGACGGGCTCGTCGTCACCCTGGACGAGCCGTCCCCGGGCAACGTTGGCGCCCTCCGCCTGCGCCAGGGCGCAGCGTTTCTCATCATCGTCTTCGCGGGGCTTCTGCTCGCACAGAGCGCGCTGCACGGGAAGCTCTCGCCGATCGGCTTCGTGCTCGGGATGCTCGGCTTCGCGCTCTACACGGGCCGGGGCGGTCGCTTCCTACGAGATTGGGTGCCCGTCGCGCTCGCCTTCGTCGCCTACGGCGTCACGGCCCGCGCCGTGCCGGATCTCGGCCTGGGAGTCCACTACCAGCCCCAGATCGACGCGGAGCGAATCCTCGGCCTGGGCACGATCCCCACGATCTGGCTCCAGGAGCACCTCTATCACGGGACGACGGGCCCGCTCGAGATCTTCTCGATCGTCATGTACGTCTCCCATTTCGTCGCGCCGCTCCTGCTCGCGTTCCTCATCTGGGCGTTCTGGCGCAGCCGCGGATTCACGGACCTGCTCTACGGGATCCTGATCGTGTCGCTGCTCGGTGAGATCACGTTCGTGCTCGCGCCGACCGCCCCACCCTGGCTGGCGGCCGACCACGGCCTGATTCCCCCCGTCCATCACGTGATCAAGGAGAGCCTCTACGACCTGGGGCTCACGGACCTGGCCGCCAAGAAGGACGAGCCGGGGAGCTACAACATCGTCGCGGCTCTTCCCTCCCTGCACGCGGCGTGGCCTCTGATCGGGCTCCTCGTCATCCGCAAGCACCGGCTGCCGCGCTGGCTCTTCGCCTCGCAGGCCTTCCTGCTCGTCGGCGTGGTGTTCGCCATCGTCTACACGGGCGAGCACTACCTCGTCGACGCGCTCGTCGGCTGCCTCTATGCGCTCGGCGCCTGGTGGCTACTCCACGCCGTCCTGCGCACCGGGCGGCGGTACGAGCACTCGTAACGCCCGCGGCTCGACCTCGAACTCGAGCGGTGCATGCAGAACGGCGGGCTCGCCGTCGATCGCCGCGTGGATCCGGTGGTCGGGGAGATCGACGGTCAGCATGGGAGCGGCCGATTCGACGAGGCCCTCGGCCTCTGCCACGTCCCCGATCGCGGCCTTGAGGAGGAGGCCGAGGAGAGCCCGCCGCGAGACGGCCTCGATCACGTATGCGTGCAGGAGGCCCTCGTCCAGTCGCGCGCGCTCGCCCAGCTCGGCGAGGGTCTCCACCTCGTAGTCGTTGTTCCCGACAAGGACGACGAGCGCCGCGTGATGCTCGCGCCTGCCATCGATCTCGAAGGAGACGTCGAGCGGCGTCCTGCTCCGTCCCAGGGCCGCAGGCGCCAGGCGTAGGAACGCGACGAGACGATTGCGCGTCTTCCGTTCGGGATCGTGGACGAAGCTCGCGTAGAGGCCGAGCGAGACGTTGTTCAGGAAGACTTGCTCTCCGACCTTTCCGACGTCCACGCGGCGCTCCCGGCCGCGGAAGGCGGCCAGCGCGACGAGCGGATCGTCGAGCTCGAGCCCGAGATCCCTCGCGAAGTGATTGCGGGTGCCGAGCGGGATGCAGACGAACGGCAGGTCGCGCCCGAGGGCAACGGCGGCGACCGGAGCGAGTGACCCGTCGCCTCCGCCCATTCCGAGCGCCTCGGCGCCTCGATCGGCTGCTCGACGGGCGAGCTCGGCCGGGTCTTCGCCCTCTTGCAGCACGTGGACTTCGACGCCGAGCCGCCCCGCTTCTCTTTCGATTTCCTCAGCCGAGGGGCGGCGATCCCCCGAGCGCGGGTTGATCAGCAGGAACGCCAGCGCTCAGACGGCGCCTTCGATGGCGTGCAGCGTCCAGGCGGGGCCTACGCGCACGAGATGGCCGTCCGGATCGGTCAGGTCGTAGACCTCGGTCCCGAAGCGTGTCCTCGTGAGGGCGCCGCCGTCGATCCCCTGCGCCTCGAGCCGGCCCACCTCCTCCTCGAGGTCCTCCGCCGCGAGCTCGAGCCGAACGGCGCCGCCGACCTCGCGTCCTCGATCCGGATCCCAGGTCAGGACGAGGAAGGTCTGCTGTTCGAGCACGAAGAAGGCGCTGTGCGCGTTTTCGCCTTCGTCATAGGCGGCCGCGGGCCCGTAACCGAGGAGCCGCGAGTAGAAGTCGACCGATCGATCCAGATCGGTGACGTAGAGATGAACGGCCGTGACGACGCTCATGACCGCTTCGCCGCCGTCTTGGGCGGAGCGCCGCGCTTCGCTCGCTCCTTCTTCTTGCGCTGGCGGTCGTTCTTCCAGCGCCTGATCGGACGGGAGCCTCTCCCCATGCGCTGACTCTATAACCTGCCCGCCCGTGCCGCTCGATCCAGGCCGCACCGTCTCAGAGCTCCAGGAGCTCCGGGAGCTGACCGGAGACGAGAACGGCGCGCAGCGGGTCGCCTGGTCCGACACGTGGGTCGAAGCGAAGGAGTGGCTCTCGGGCAAGGTCTCCTCGCTCGGCGCCGAGGAGGAGATCGACGAGGCCGGGAACCAGTGGTTCACGCTCGCCGGGCAGTCGGAGCGGGCGCTCCTGCTCGGGGGGCACATGGACTCGGTGCCGAACGGCGGCTGGCTGGACGGGGCGCTCAACGTGGTCGCAGGCGTCGAGGTCCTGCGGCGGATCGCCGAGGATGGGCGGCCGCCGCTGACGGTGCGCCTCGTCAGCTGGGCCGACGAGGAAGGTGCGCGCTTCGGCCGGAGCCTCTTCGGCTCGAGCGCCGCCGCGGGCTCGATGGGCGACCAGGACGAGCTCCGGACGCGCGAGGACGCTGCCGGGGAAGCGCTTCCGGACGTCCTGAGCCGGCAGGGCGTCGACCTCGACCGGGCTCTGGACGCCCGCAACCAGCTGGAGAACGCCGCCGCTTATCTCGAGCTCCACATCGAGCAAGGGCCCGTGCTCGAGTCGCTCGACCTCCCGCTCGGCGTCGTGCTCGGCACCTTCGGCGTCGAACGTCACCAGATCACGTTCACGGGGCAAGCGGCGCACGCCGGCTCGACGCCGATGGACAAGCGCCGGGACGCGCTCGGGGCGGCGGCCAAGCTCGCGCTCGAGATCCGCGAGATCGCCAACCGAACCGGCGAGGGAGCCGTGTGCACGATGGGAAGCTGTGTCACCAAGCCGGGGATCGTCACCTCGGTCGTGGAGACCTGCACCGTGCTCCTCGACCAGCGCCACCTCGACGCCGCGAAGCTCTCAGACATGCTCGAGGAGGCGAAGGCGTCGGCATCCCGCTTCGCCGACGAGGAGGACGTCGACGTCGCCTGGGAGCGGATCTGGGCGATCGAGCCGATCCTCTTCGACGAGGGGCTCATCGAGCTCGCGGACGAGGCCGTGACCGAGGTCGCCGGCCGCTCTCATCGCCTGCCGAGCGGCCCGCTGCACGACGCGGCCGAGGTCTCGAGGGCCGGCGTGCCGACGGTGATGCTCTTCGTCCAGAGCCTGCGTGGGCTCTCGCACACGAAGCTCGAGGACACGAAGCCGGAGCACCTCGAGCTGTCCGTCCAGGCTCTCGACCGCCTGGCCTCGAAGACGCTCGAATCGCTCTCCTAGCTCCGCGGCACGGTGATGTGGTGGCCGACCCTGTGCGGGTCGCCGCCTCCCTTTCCCTCCTTGCTGAGGTGGATGCCGACGCGGCCGTTCTTGCGCTCGATCTCGCGCACGACCCAGGGCCTGCCGTCCACGACGGAACGTCCCAGCTCGTCGCCGACCGCCGGCAGCTCGCCCTCGTGGACGCCACGCCAGAGCTCATGGCCCTCGCTGTTCTCGCGGATCCAGACGACCTCGCCCTCGATGCCCGCGTCGGGCGCCGCCCCTCCGCCCGCCCACACACGCTGCGGGTCGAAGGTGGGCTGCTCCGCGCGCGTGATCTCACGGAGCGCCAGTCGCAGCTCCTCGACGGTCGGATTGCCCCAGTACCAGAACCCGCACCAGACGTTGCGAATCACGAGATTCGAGTCGAGCAAGAAGGTGTAAGGGAGAAAGGGCCGGTGCAGCTCGTCCGTCAGCTCGAGGAGATCGAGCTCCTCGGCGACCCGACGCTCTTCGTCGGAGAGGAAGGGGAAGGCAGCGCCGATCCCCGCACGGAACGCGCCGTTGACGTACGGCTCGTCGACAGTCGCAACGGCTATCCGCCCGTACTCGCGCAGGATCTCTTCCTGCGCGTCCACGAGATTGCGCAGCCGGATCTGCTCCTTCGGGCACCACCAGCCGCGGACGAACGCGAGGACGAGCGGCTGCCGCTTGGCGATCTGGCTGAGGGAAAGCGTCCTGCCAGTGTGCTCGGGCAGGCTGATGTCGGGAAACTCGCTCCCGACGACGAGGTCGTCTCTCATGGTCTCCCCTTCCTGGCCTGTGGGGTGAACGCTACCCGCACGGGCTCCTACTAGCCCACGAACGTCTCGTAGAGCAGGAAGAGGTTGAGCGCGATGATGAGCCCGGCCACGACGCTCGCCGCCGCTGTCGTCAAGCGGGTATTGACGAGGCCTCGCATGAGCTCGCGTCTGCTCGTGAAGATGACGAGCGGCACGAGCGCGAAGGGGATCCCGAACGAGAGCACGACCTGGCTGATGACGAGGGAGCGGCTGGGATCGACGCCGAGGGCGATGATCACGAGGGCCGGGGCCAGCGTGATCGCGCGCCGGAGGAAGATCGGAATGCGCCGGTTGATGAAGCCCTGCATCACGACCTGGCCGGCCAGCGTTCCGACCGACGAGGACGAGAACCCCGAGGCGAGAAGGGCGATCCCGAAGAGGATCGCCGCGGTGGAGCCGAGCTCGGTCTCGAAGTTCGAGTAGGCATCCTCGATCGACTCGATTCCCACTCCGAAGAAGACCGCGGCGGCGATCGCCAGCATGGAGAGGTTGACGAACCCGGCAATCGTCATCGCGATGATCACGTCGATGCGCTCGAAGCGCTGAATCCGGCGCTTCTCCTCGTCGTTCCTCCCCTCGACACGGTTCTGTGTCAGCGCCGAGTGGAGGTAGACCACGTGCGGCATGACGGTCGCGCCGAGGATCCCGACCGCGAGCAGAACGGACTCGGAGCCTTCGAACCCCGGCACGAAGAGATGCCTGGCGACCTCCCCCGCGTCCGGCTTGGCGAGGAACACCTCGAAGGCGAACGCGACGACGATGACGCCCACGAGCGAGGCCACTGCGGCTTCGAGCCGGCGGAACCCGTAGCGCTGCAAGGCCAGAATCCCAAAGGCGCCGGCGCCGGCGAGCAACCCGGCGGGGAAGAGAGGCATCCCGAAGAGCAGGTGCAGGCCGAGCGCAGCGCCGATCACCTCGGCGAGGTCGGTGGCCATCGCGATCGCCTCCGCCTGCACCCAGAGACCCAACGAGACCGGGCGGGGAAAGTGATCGCGGCAGGTCTCCGGAAGGTTCTTGCCCGTCGCGATCCCGAGCTTGGCCGAGAGCGTCTGGACGAGCATGGCCATGAGGTTGGCCGACAGCACGACCCAGAGCAGCAGGTAGCCGTACTTGGCTCCCCCGGCTATGTTGGTCGCGAAGTTGCCGGGATCGATGTACGCGACCGCGGCGATGAAGGCGGGCCCGAGGAACGGCCAGAGGCTGCGGACGCCTTTCCGCTCGCCGCGCAGCGTCTCCTGTGCGGCCTCGAGAGTGGCCGCCTCGCCCGGCAGGACGTCGCGCACGTCGAGGTCCGGGCGAGCTCCGTCGGTGGCCAGGGCCGACCGGATTGTCCGACTGGTCTTGTTCATACGAAACTTATTTTTCGCCGCATCAAAATCTTAGTCGGAATCCGGGCTGGGGGGTAAGCAACCCCTCGGAAGGGTGATACCTCGCCGCTCCGCCTCACCGATAGTCGAAGACAGGGCCGAAAACCGGCCCGAGCACTGCGGTAACGAACAGATCTGCGGCAATGAGCACCCCGTTGAGAGAGCGTCCCGACGCACCCCTTGGAACTCTGATCTTCCGAGCAGGGCTCCTGCCTGCAGAGACGATCGAGAACGCCCTCGAGGAGGGCGTCAAGACCGGACGTCGCCTTGGCGAGATCCTCGTCGAGAGGAATCTGATCAAGGAAGAAGACCTGACGCGTCTCCTCGCCGGCCAGAAGGGCCTGCCCTACGTGAGCCTGCGCGAGCGCCCCGTCGAAGTCGAGGCCGCGCGGCTCCTGGCCGAGGATCAGGCCCGCCTCTTCACTGCGCTCCCGATCGGATTCGAAGAGGGGATCCCGGTCGTCGCGGTCGCCGATCCCACCAACGACGTCCTCAACCGGAACATTCGCGAGGCGATCGGCCAGGAAGCGCGCTTCGTCGTCGTCGCTCGCAGCGAGTTGAACGAGGTCATCGGCGAGATCTTCAGCGGCGCATACGAGTCGGCCGCCGAAGCGTCCGAGGACTTCGCCGCCCCTGCCGCGCAGCCCGAGCCTGAGCTCGACACGCGCGTCCCGCCGCCCGACGCCGAGCCCCGCGTTGCGCCGGAGCTCGAACCCGCGCCTGCGCCCGAGCCGGTTGTCGCCCCGGAGCCCGAGCCCGTTGTCGAGCCGGAGCCTCAGCCTGCGTTCGAGGCCGCCGCTCCAGAACCGGAGCCGGAGCCCGCGCTTCGCGTCGAGCCTGTCTACGAGGCCGAGCCTGCCTACGAGCCCGAGCCTGTCTACGAGCCCGAGCCTGCCTACGAGCCCGAGCCTGTCTACGAGCCCGAGCCTGTCTACGAGCCCGAGCCTGTCTACGAGGCCGAGCCTGCCTACGAGCCCGAGCCTGCCTACGAGCCCGAGCCTGAGCCCGCTCCCGAGCCCGTGCTCGAAGCGCCCGCTCCCGTTGCAGCAGCGGAGCCTGAGCTCGAAGCGCGCGCGCCGGTCGTCCCGACTGCACCGCAGCCCGAGCCTGTGCCCGAGCCGATGCTCGAAGCGCCCACGCCGGTCGTGGAGCCCGAGCCCGAGCCAGAGCCAGAGCCGGCGCCGCTCGCCGCCGAGCCCGTGAACCTGGCCACCGAGCCGGTCGCGCCGCAGACCGTTCCGCAGTCCAACGGCCAGGTGCCCGAAGATTTCGAGGACGACACTCCCCCTCCGTCCGAGCCCCCGGTCGCCGGCTACCGGGTCTCGATCCGCCTCACGTCCGGCGAGAAGCTGACCGTCGCCGATTGCGAGGACCTCGGCGAGGCCAAGGGCTATGCCAAGGCGCTGACGAAGCAGCTCGGCGCCACCGAAGCCGGCGACTGGCCGTTCGTGAACGGGCGCTTCCTCAAGCCCGACACGATCGTTTCCGTCGACGTCGAAGAGCTCTAGCTTCTCGGTAGCAGGGGCGATTCGAGCCCTGCCGCGAAGCCACGTCTTGCTGCGAGCGCCTCGAGCACGATCACGGTGTCGGCCACCGGGATGTCCTCGAGGTACTCCTCGCGCGTCTCGAAGGACTCCAGCACCCGTTTGACGGCCTCGGCGTAGCCCTCCCGCTCATGCGCCGCGAGAGCCTCGAGCGCATCCGCCACGGCTTCCGGAAAGTCCGGGCTCCGCAAGGCTCCCGCAGCTTCGGCCGCCTGCTCGTCCTCGGCCAGCGCCAGCAGGGCGAGGACGCCTGCATAGGCGCCGATGGGCGAGTCGGACTCTCGAGGGCCCTGCTGGAGCGCCCAGTGGGCGTCCTCAGCGGCCCCGCTCCAGTCTCCCGCCAGGATCCGAGACTTGAGCGCGCCGATCAGCCGTCCCCAGCTGCTGGGAGGAGCGCAGTCGTAGCTCTCGCGATACCTCTCCGCCGCCCGAGAAAACCACCCTCCCGCCTCTGCCCGTCGCCCCTGCAGCAAGCGCGCCAGGCCGGCGCCTCCCGCGGCCATCGCCACGCGCACGAGCTGCTTCTGGCGCCTGTCCGGGTCAGCAGGAAGGCGCGCAAGCCCGTCTGCGTACCGGGCTTCCTCTCGTTCCGCGTGCGCCTCCCAATCCACACCGCGGAGATTAAAGCGCGCGCAAACCCCCCGTTCGGGGGTCGCTGTCAACGCCGTGGTGACGACAATTGTCATTGCCGTTGACGCTCCAAGGGAGTCCGCCGCCGCAGACGGGCTCCCTTCCCTTTTAAGAGCAGGTCCGAGCTGCCAGTTGCACAACGGGTGTGAAAGTGGTGAGAATGCCCCGCGCGCCCTCACGCCACCCGATCGAGGGTTCACGCCAAAAGGCAAATGGACGTAAACAGAGAAAGAGAGTGGCGGACAAGAATGCCCGCCACCCCAGTTCAATGACGAGAAGACAGCGCTACTACCACCAGGGGCCGCCGGCTACGAAAGCCGCAGCAGTCCCGAGCGCAGAGCACAGCAGTGCCAGCTTGAGTCTCATGGGACCGTCCTTTCCGACGATGACAGTCCCTGGGCCCAGGATTGACAGCTGGAGTTTATAACAGGTTTCGGATGCCAAGACAAAAGTCAACCCACGTCGATAGCCCCCAGGCGGTCGGGGAACGTCTCCGTGCCGCGCGCGTGCGCGCAGGCCTCAGTCAGCGCCAGCTCGCCTTCCCCGGATGCTCGCCCGCCTACATCTCGCGCATCGAGTCGGGTGACAGGATCCCTTCGCTCCAGCTCCTGCGCGAGCTCGGCAAGCGTCTCGGCGTCACAGAGGACTTCCTTGCGACCGGCGACGAAGGCGTCGGCGAGCGTGGAGCGACGATGCTGGAAGCCGAGGTCGCCCTTCGCCTCGGAGACCTCGAGGAGGCCGAACGGCTCTATCGCGGCGCGCTCGAGAACGCCCGCGACAACGCCTCGAAAGCGGATGCGACGGCAGGTCTCGGCCAAGTGGCCTTTCGCAACGGAGATCCTCGCACCGCCAGGCGCAGGTTCGAGGAAGCGCTGGCCCTCTACGGAGACGACGAGTCGCGGCATCCCGATCTCGCGGACAGCCTCGGTCGCGCCTATGCGATGGTCGGGGAGCTCGAGTCGGCGATCGCTGTCTTCGAACGCTGCCGTGAAGAGGCGGAGGAGCGCGAGGACAGCATGATCGCGCTCCAGTTCTCGGTCCTCCTCGCGCACGCGCTCATCGACGCCGGGAACCTCGGACGCGCCGACGAGCTGCTGGGCCAGGCGCTCGTCGCCGGCAAGCACTCACAGAGCCCGTCCGTGCGAGCACAGCTCTACTGGTCGCAGTCGCGCCTGCACGAGCAGAAGAACGATCCCGAGACCGCGGCGCGCTATGCGCGGCGGGCGCTCGAGCTCCTCCTGCTCACCGAGGACACGTACCGCACGGCCCGGGCGCACCAGCTGCTCGCCTACATCGAGCTCAGCCGCGGGAATGCGGATCACGCGCTCGAGCTCCTGGAAGAGGGCTGGCCACTTCTCGAACAGAGCGGCAACAAGCTCGAGCGGGCCCAGTACCGCCTGGAAGAGGCCCGGGCGCTCGCGAAGCTGGGGCGCAGCGAGGAAGCTGCCGCACTCGCCATGCAGATCTCCGGGCTGATCTCCGATGCGGCGCCGGAGGATGCGGCCCGAGGTTACGCAGTGCTGGGAAGCGTCTACGAGGAACTCGGAGAGAGCGACCGGGCCCGCGAGGTCTACGAGCTCGCCGCCGAGCTGCTCGAAACGCGTAACCCGAATCGCTACCTCATCGACGTCTA
>JBKPFG010000054.1:0-14036 GCA_046728735.1 Actinomycetota bacterium | reverse complement strand
GGCCTAGCGCTAGGCCGGCGCCCGAGGCCGTCGAGGACAGGCCGCACACTCGACGCTCACTATGATCACGCGTCGATGAGCGTCCTGGTCGACAGTCGTCGAGACTTCACGCTGGAGAACTTTCGCCGGGTCGCCCTCGGCGGTGAGAGCGTGCAAATCGGTCCCGAGGCGCGGCGGGCGATGACGGCGGCACGCGAGTCGTTCATGACCCTCCTCGACTCCGACCGCACAGCATTCATCTACGGCACCACGACCCGGGCGGGCATCGAGGTCGGCCGCGCCCTCGCGCCGAGCGAGCAGCGAGAGTACGCGCGCGCCGGACGTCGAAATTCGAGCCCGAGCTTCGGGGGTGAAGGCAATCTCGACGAGCGCGTCGTGCGCGGGATCGTCTTTGCCCGTCTTGCGAATTTCGTCGAAGGGAACGCGAAGACACGGCCCGTGATCGCCGAGCGGATCGCAGCCCTCCTCGATGGCCCGTTGCCTCCGCTCTCTCTCGGCGGCCAGGACGGGCCGGGCGAAGTCCTGCCGCTTCTCCAACTGATGAGCGTGATCGAGGGTGACTTCGAAGAGGGCGAACCGATGGCGCTCGTCAACGGTTCCCCATGCGCGGCGGCGCTCGCGGCCAATGTCGCGCTCGCCTCGAAGCGCCGCTTGCACATCGCCGGGCAGTTGTTCGCCCTCTCGGTCGAGGCATTTCGCGCTCCACTCGAGGCTTACGACGAAGCGCTCGAGGAGCTCTGGGAAGACGAGCACGAGGTCGCCGCCCTCCGCGCGTTGCGCGAGTCCCTTGCCGGAGCGTCAGACGCCGATCGAATCGCACACCAGGCACCTGTCAGCTACCGCATCCTCCCGCGGGTCCTCGGTCAGGCCCATCGTGCGGTCGCCGCGATCGAGCACGCGGCTCGGGTCTCGCTGCGCTCGGTCACGGACAACCCCGTGTACGTGACCCCGGACGGACGTCATCCGCTCGGCCGGGTCATCTCGACAGGCGGCTATCACAACGGCATGGTCTATCCGGCGATGAGCGCGCTCGCCGCCGCCTGGGCCGACCTGGTCTTCGTCGCCGAGCGCCACATCACCGCGATGCACGTCGGCGCGACCGCAGGGCACTTGCCGAGACTGTTGGAACGTCCATACGGGGGCAGCGGGCGAACGAACCTGCTCGGCTGGACAGCGGGCAGCTTCCTCGAGGATGCCCGCCGGGCCGCGAGCGCGACCCTGCTGCCCGCAGGGCTCGCGGATGCCCAGAACGACGTCGCCGCGCCGACTTTTGCCGCCTACCGGAAGGCGAGAGCGTCCGGGGGATGCCTGGACGCTTCGCTGGCACTTCTTGCCGCCAGCTCCAGTCAGGCCCTCTGGGCGACCGACCGCGCTCCGGCTCCGGCTCTCCGCCCGCTGGTCGAGAACATCCGGTCGATCTTCGCGCCGGTCGATGATCCCACTGGCCGACGGATGGGTGATGAGCTCGAGCGACTCGCGCAGGCGATCGGCGCGTCCACGCTTACTCCTGACGAGGAGTAACGGCTTCGCGGAGCGTAGGAGCGACAGCGGAAGCTCGGGTTCGATCCCGCCGCCAAACCCTCCTAGGCGGTCACGTCGCGCCTGGCAAAGACCGTCGCCGCCACGGCGGCGGCCGCGATGATGTAGACGGCGATCGTGAGGAATGCGCGCGCCGCGCTGACCTCGGGGGTGCCGCCCGCCACGAAAGCCTCGAGCAGCAGGCCCGGGAAGAAGCGGCCGGCGGGGCCCCAGTTGTCCTGCAGCAGGTGCTCGAACGGGCCGGCCCAGGCGATCCCGATCGCCAGAGCGACGGGGACTGAGCGGACGAGCACGGCGAGCGCGGTTCCGAGCAATGCGTAGCCGCTGACCCAGAAGAGCACTAGGCCGTAGTCGGCAAGCCCCTGGGCGAGCGCGTCGGCGGACACCCAGTGACCGGTCGCGACACCCTGAGTGGGGGCGAGGAGCCTCGCCGTCCCCCACGTGAGGATCTCAGCGGCTGCGAGCACGCCCGCGGCGAAGCCGATCGGAGCTGCCGTCTTCCCCGCCAGGAGGCGGAGCCTGCGAGGCTGATGCATGAGCATCGTCCGGAACGTGCCGCGCGAGAACTCCACGGCGACCACGCCGACGAAGACGACGAACAGGAACGTCCCCGCGAATGAGACCGCGGTCGTGAACACGTCGGTGCCGCCCCCTGCGTTCGACAACGATGCGATGGTGAGGCTGCGTCCGGAGACAGGTGAGCCGCCCGGCTCGGCCGCGGCGAGGACGATGGCGGCGGACCCCACCGCGAAGATCGTGGTGGTCACGGCGGTGATCACGAGCACGCGGCGCCGAAGCACCTTGACGAGCTCGGCTCGGAAAGCGGCGATCATTCTTCTCCTCCTAGCGCTGCGAGGTACTGGGACTCGAGGCTCGGCCGGCGCGTGTGCAGCTCGGCGAGGACGATCCCGTGGGCGACGGCTGCCTTGTTCAGAGCTGCGGCTACGGTTCTGGCGTCGTGCTCGTCGACGGGGACGGTCAGCTCGGCCTCCTTCCGCCGAGGCTCGTGGCCGTCCGCCCGGACCAGCGCGGCCAGTCGATCGAGGTCGCCGGGGTGTTCAGGGGTGAGCGCGATGACGGTCGGCACCCGTCCGAGAAAGCCTTCGGCGGGACCCTGGTAGAGCAGCGAGCCGTCGTTGATCACGATCAGCCAGTCCGAGACGTGCTCCAGCTCGCTGAGGATGTGCGACGAGATCAGAACGGTGCGCTCGCCGTCGGCGAGCTCGAGGATGAACTCGCGGATCTCGTTGATGCCCGCTGGGTCGAGCCCGTTGGTGGGCTCGTCGAGCACGAGGAGCTCTGGATCGCCCAGCAGGGCCGCGGCGATGCCGAGCCGCTGCTTCATCCCCTGCGAGTACTGGCCGAATCTGTCACCGCCGCGGTGTTCGAGCCCGACGAGGGCGAGCACCTCTGGGATTCGAGCGGAATCGTGCCCGCCCAGCGTCGAGAGGACGCGGAGATTCTCGATTCCGGTGAGCCCCGGCCAGAGCGCGGGCGCCTCGATCAACGCGCCGACACGGGCCATGTAGGCCGGGGGGTCGTCGAGGCTCGAGCCGAGGACGGTTGCGCTGCCGGCCGTGGGAGAGACGAGACCGAGCAGCATCGCCATCGTCGTCGTCTTGCCTGCGCCGTTCGGGCCGATGAACCCTGCCACGACGCCGTTCGGAACCTCGAGGCTGAGGTCGTGCACGGCCACTCGCCCGCCGTATCGCTTGGTAAGGCCCTGCGTGACCACCGCGGGCGGGCGTCCATTGCCCGAGCCGCCCCTGGGCAGAGAAGTGGGCGCTTCTTCCGAGACAGTGGTCTGAGCTGTGTTCATACGGCCAGGGTAGGCCGCAGACCATGCGCTCCGAAACGCTCCCGGGGAGGAACTCGACGTCCTCCCCCAGCGGGACGTTGCATCCCCCCGGGGGGGAGATTCGGGTACGTCCTCTCCTCGCTACTCTCGCGTCGGAGTGAAGTCTCATCACCAGTCGAGGACGATCGGCCTGTTCGGGCCGGCGCACCGAGATCACGTCGTGGACGCGACACTCGCCGTCGCGGTGTTCGCCGGTTCACTGGCGCTCCTGGCCGCACGTGGCGACTCAGGAGCCGACACGCGTGAGCTCGACCTGCTCGGAGTCGTGCTCGCCGCGGTCGCCTCCCTGCCGCTCGTCGCCTGGCGCCGGGCGCCGCTCACGGTCTTCGTCGTCACCGCCACCGCGAGCGCGGTGCTCAACGGCTTCGGCTATCCGCCCGGCCCGCCGCTGGGCCCTACCGTCGCGCTCTACCTCCTCGCTCAAAGCCCCGAGCGCACGCGTGCTCCGAGATGGGCGACCAGCGTCGTCGTGCTCGGCCTCTTCGGCGTCCATGTCGGCTCTACCGCCTTCGCCGAGGACGAGTTCCCCACCGTGCCGATCCTCTTCGGAGCTCTCGTCTGGGGTGGCGCGTGGGTGATCGGGGATCGCGTCCGTCAGCGTCGCGCGCGCATCGTGGAGCTCGAGGAGCGGACCCACAGGGCCGAGAGGGAGGCCGCACGGGAACGGCGCCTGGCCGCGGCCGAGGAACGCACTCGGATCGCGCGCGACCTCCACGACTCCGTCGGGCATGCAATCAACGTGATCCTGGTGCAGGCGGGTGCTGCGAGGTTGCTCAGCAAGCAGGACCCGGTGCGCTCCCAAGCGGCGCTCGAGACGATCGAAGAGGTCGCGCGCGAGACCCTCGGCGAGATCGACCAGCTGGTCCGAGCCCTGCGCGACGACGGTCAGCCCGACGGAGAAGGAGGGAAGGTCGAGCCCCCGCCCGGCCTGGCCGCCGTGGAGGCGCTGGCCGAGCGCCACCGGTTCGCCGGTCTCGCCGTGAGCATCCGAGAGCGCGGTTCGCGACGGCCGCTCGCGCCCGGGCTCGACCAGGCGGCCTACCGCATTCTTCAAGAGGCGCTGACGAACGCAGCCCGGCACGGGGACGGGAGCGCAGAGGTCGAGATCGGGTTCGAGCAGAGCTCGCTCGAGCTGACCGTGACCAATCCGACCCGGCCAGGCTCGGCTTCGGCGGAAGCCGGCCACGGGATCGTGGGGATGCGTGAGCGGGCAAGCCTGCTCGGCGGCAGCCTCGAGTCGCGGGCGACAGACGGTTGTTTCCGCGTTCGAGCGCGGCTTCCCTACGGGGGAGAGGCCGCTTGAGCCCGCGGCGAGTGCGCGTTCTGCTCGTCGACGACGACGACCTGATGCGCGCGGGTCTCAAAGCGGTGCTCTCGAGCGACGAGGCGGTCGAGGTCGTCGGCGAGGCCGGCGACGGCCGCGCCGCGGTCACCGAGGCTCGCGCACACAGGCCGGACCTCGTCCTGATGGACGTGCGCATGCCCGATCTGGACGGCATCTCCGCAACGCGCGAGATCGTCGCCGTTTCGCCCGAGATCAAGGTCGCGATCCTGACGACCTTCGAGCAGGACGACTACATCTTCGGCGCCCTCAATGCCGGTGCGTCCGGCTTCCTGCTCAAGCGCACGAAGCCCGAAGAGCTGATCGCCGCCATCCACACCCTGGCCGCCGGAGATTCGCTCCTCTCGCCCTCGGTCACCCGAAGAGTGATCGAGCGGATGACGGAGCAGCCCGTCGCCGATCCCTCGGCTGAACGGCGCCTCGACGAGCTCACCCCGCGGGAGCGCGAGGTGCTGGAGCTCATCGCGCGCGGCCTCTCGAACGGCGAGATCGCGGCTACCTTCGTGATCGAGGAGTCGACGGTGAAGACGCACGTCAAGCGGATCCTGATGAAGCTCCGCCTTCGCGACCGCGTGCAAGCCGTGATCTTCGCCTACGAGAGCGGGCTCACCTCGCCCGGCTCGAAGTCCGCCCTCTGACCCGCCTGAGAGCCTGGCTCACAAGCGTTGTACGTTTTTTGACCAGTGGACATCGTCCGGCTCGACGGGCTCGACATTGCGTATGAGGGCATCGGCGAGGGACCGCCGCTCGTGTTCGTCCATGGCGCCGGTGAGGACGGCCGCATCTGGCAGCCGCAGCTCGCTGCCCTCGCCGACGAGTTCACGGTCGTCGCCTGGGACGAGCCGGGCGCCGGCCATTCCTCCGATGTGCCGACGGGCTTCGGTCTGGCGGACTACGCACACTGCCTCGGGGCGCTGATCGACGCGCTCGCGCTCGGCCCAGCGCACGTCGCGGGCCTCTCGTGGGGCGGCACTGGGGTACAGGAGCTCTACCGCCACCACGCCGAGCTCGTCGGGACGCTCATCCTCGTAGACACCTACGCGGGCTGGAAGGGATCCCTGCCGGAGGAAGAAGTGCGTGCGCGTGTCGCAGGCGCACACGAAATGCTCGCCGCGCCCGCCGAGGAGTTCGATCCCACCCTTCCCGGATTGTTCGCAGCCGAGCCACCTGAGATGTTCGTCCCGCTGCTCGCGGAGATCGCCGCCGCGGTCCGACCCGAGACGCTCGAGAAGCAGTTGCTGTTGATGGCCGAGGCCGACCAGCGCGACCTGCTCCCCCGGATCGCTGCGCCGGTCCTCCTGATCTGGGGAGAGCAAGACGCGCGTTCCTCGCTAGCGTCGCACACCAGTTCCAGCAGGCGATTCCCGACGCGGAGCTGGTCGTCATTCCGGGAGTCGGTCACGTCAGCAATCTCGACCGGCCGGACGAGTTCAACGACGCGGTGCGCGAGTTCTGCCGCACGCACCCGCTACGCCAGAACTGAAGGAAGCAAGCCGCCCCGCCCGGGGCCGGGCGGGGCGGCTGAATCGAAACGGCTAGGAAGTGGGCTCGCCCTTGATGATCCCGAAGACCGCGCCCTGCGGATCCCTGAGGACGGCGAAGCGGCCGATGTTCGGAATGTCCATCGGCTCGACGAGAGCCTGAGCCCCGAGCTCGGTCGCCTTCTTGCAGGTCGCATCCGTGTCGTCGACACCGATGTACGGCGTCCACATCGCGGGAATCTCGGGCTTCGGGTTGGCCATCAGCCCGGCGACCTGCTCCTCTCCGCGGCTGAAGATCCGGTAGCCCCCGTACTCCTCGCCCATGTCCTTCGTCGTCCAGCCGAAGACCTCTTCGTAGAAGCGCTGCGCGCCGTCGACGTCGGTGGTGCCGAGCTCGTCCCAGACGAACACTCCCTCGGATGATGCTTCGCCCTGGTAAGCGCTGATGAAGGCGCCCTGCGGGTCGATCAGGATCGCCATGCGCCCGACGTCCTCCATCTCGAACGGACCGGCAGCGACCTGGCCACCCGCGCTCTTGGCCTTCTCGACCGTCTCGTCGAGGTTCTCCACGCTGACGTGACTGAGCCAGTGCGGTGGGGGCGCGCCTTCCATCGCCTGGCTGAACCCGCCGTGCGTGGACCCGCCCGAGGAGATCATCGTGTAGTCGATCTCACCCGGCTTGAAGACCTCGGTGCCCCAGCCGAAGAGCTGCGTGTAGAACCCCTGCGCCTGCCCGGGATCGTCGGAAACCTGCTCGTGCCAGACGAACTTCCCGATTCTGGTTTTGACCGTGCTCACGCTCTTCCTCCCTTGCTTCGGTTGCAATGTCGACCCTAGACACTATGCTTGTGAAAAGCAACTGTGAAGTTTCTTTAACAAAGTGATCTCCGAGCGAACCTACAACCAGTACTGCGGCGTGGCTCGAGCGCTCGACCTGATCGGCGAGCGCTGGGCCCTGCTCGTCGTTCGGGAGCTCGCTTTGGGGCCGAAGCGGTTCACGGATCTTCGCCAGGGCCTGCCGGGCATCGCGACCAACGTTTTGAGCCTCAGGCTGCGCCAGCTCGAGCGCGATGGAATCGTCGGGCGCCGGCAACTGCCCCCGCCCGCGCCGGCTCAGGTCTACGAGCTGACTCCACACGGCCGCGAGCTGGTGCCGATCATGCTCGCTCTCGGCCGCTGGGGCGCGAACACCATGGGCCCGCGCTCAGCGGAGCAGGCTATTCGGGCGGAGTGGCTCGCTCTCGCGCTCAAGGCGTTCTTCGACCCTCGAGCAGCGGAGGGCCTGAGCGCCACGATCGGGCTCGTCCTCGATGGGGCGCTGTTCACGCTCCAGCTGGACGAGGGCGTGCTCGAAGTCAGTCCTGGCGTCAACGGTCCTGTCGACCTCACGATCGAGACCGACCCGGAGATCTTGATCCAATTCCTCGCCGGGGCGCCGGTCTCCCTCCGGGCGGAGGGAGACCGGCAGCTGCTCGAGCGGCTGCGTGCGCTCTTTCCGTTCGCGCTCGCGGGCCGGTGACCAGGGCGGTTCTGGGCTACGCCGCCCGGGCGAGGTCGAGCTCGTCAGCTACGCGGGTGAACGCCTGCTCCTCGAGCTGACGAACACGCTCCCGGCTGACGCCGAGCTCCTTGCCGATTGCCTCGAGAGAGGCCGGCTCGCCGTCGAACCCGAACCGGAGCTCGAGCACCCGGCGTTCGCGCTCCGGGAGCGAAGCCAGGGCGCGGCGGACCTCCTGGCGCTGAACGGACGCGGTCGCCTCCTCGGCCGGATCGCCTGCGTTCTCGTCCCCGAAGAGATCCCCGAGCTGACCCTCGTCTTCCGAGCCGACGGGCTGATTCAACGAGACCGGCGCGACAGCGGCGTCGAGCGCCTCCTCGACGTGACTCAGGGAAAGACCGCTCGCGGTGGCGAGCTCTTCGCGCGTCGGCTCTCGTCCGAGCTCGGTCTCGAGCTTGCGTCCGACCCGCCTGATCTTCGCCAGCCGCTCGTTGACGTGCGTCGGGACACGGATCGTGGCTGACTGCCCCGAGAGGGCGCGCTGGCACGCCTGACGGATCCACCAGGTCGCGTACGTAGAGAACTTGTAGCCGCGGCGCCAGTCGAACTTCTCCGCAGCGCGGTTGAGGCCGATCACGCCCTCCTGCACCAGGTCGAGGAGCGGGAGGCCGCGGCTCTGATAGCGCTTGGCGATCGAGATGACGAGCCGCAGATTGGAGTTGATCATCCGCTCCTTCGCGGCGGCGTCCCCACGCTCGATCCGCTTGGCGAGCTCCACCTCTTCCGAGGCGGTGAGCAGGGGATAACGGCCCGCCCGGTGCATGAACAGGGTGAGCCCGTCGGTCGCCGTGACGTCGGCCGGGCTCCAGCTCGAGTCGGGCTCGAACGGCTCGACGATTTCCACGTCGCGTGCGTCGAGCTCCCGGCGCAGCTCGGCAACCTCGTCCTCAGCGAGATCCTGGTCGACGACGAGCGCCTCGAGCTCGCTCTCTTCGATTGTTCCGCGCTCCTCGACTTCCTCGAGAAAGGCGCGGGTAGGTGTTTCAAGAATGGTGCTCAGTTCTTCTCCCTTCCTCCATGGGCTCTTGGTTCAAGACTGCGCTGCAAGCAGTCGGCGCCGCTCGAATCGCTCGATGCGGCTTCCGGCTCTCACGGTGCGCTCGATCCCGGTATACGCCGGGTGACAGTTCGAGCAGACGTCCACGACGATCCGGCTGCGCGACGAACGGGTGGTGAACTCCGCGCCGCACGACGTGCAGCGAACGGTCGCAAGCATCTGCTCGGGATGGGCACGCTGCAAAGACAGTTCCTCCTTGATTCAGTAGGCAACGAGCAAGGCAAGCATGCTGAAGCCGCTCCCCTCGCCCGCCAGTTAAGAGAACGCGGCGTGAAGCCGGTGTATTCCTGAACTAGGTAGTACTAGGGCTGGGGTCGTGCCTGTGCGCGAGCGCGGAAGGCGACTGACGGCCGACGATCGCCGGCGCCTCCTGGATCAGCTCGTCGTTCGTGAGCGCGTCCACCATGAACAGGGCGAAGTCGATGCGCCGCGTCAGGTTGCTCTCCAAGATGGGGTCGCCCACGTGCCGGCTCCACACGGGCAGGCCCTGGCTCTCGCCTTCCTCGAGGTCGCTTCCGCGCACGACCGTCCAGCGTGTATCGCTCGCGAACACCCGCCGGCATGCCTCCACCTGGTCGTTCAGGTCGGCGAAGCGGGCGAGGCGTGCGATCGGGCCGGCGATCTTGACGAGGGCTTTCAGCTTCCACGAGTACACGTCCTTCCCGTCACGGGTGATGTGCCATCCACACGAGAAGACGAGACGTGCCTCCGGAGAGGCGTGATCGAGCACTGCCTGAGCCGTTCCCGTCGAGTACCTATGGACGCCTCGGGGAACGAGGACGACGAGAACGCCGTCGCACCCGGCCACCGCGCGCTTGACGACCTCGGGGTCATTCGTCGCTCCAGGAACGATGCTGATGCGCCCCTTGAAGTCGTCGAGCTTCCCGACGCTCTCCTCGCGGCAAACACCAACCACCTCGTAGCCCCGGTCCAGCGCGTGCTGCACCATGTAGCGCCCCAGCTTGCCGGAGGCCCCGACGATGCAGATCTTCATGGGCTCCTCCCGTGCGTTCACGAGTGCTCGTGCCAGCGCTCGGGCTCGATCAGCGCCGTGACGCGCTTACGGTCGCGATTCCGGTACGGCTCGCCGCCCCGATAGCGCTGCGAAAGGCGGTCGATGTCGCGCAGGCCTTCGTCGTCTCGGATCTCGACGACCCGTCCGAGCACTGTGACTGCGCGGTACCAGTCGTCGATGTCCAGCACCGTGATCGAGACCCGCGGATCGCGACGCATGTGGCTCAACCGCAGTCGCTCGAAGTCCATGTTGACGAGGACACGGCCGTCGTCCCAGTCGTACCAGGTCGCCGCCGTGTACGGCGCGCCGTCCGAGCGGACGGTTGCGATGACGGCCGCGTTTGGCTGCTCGAGGAATTCGACGAGCTCCGGCGGGAGGGGCGCCTCCGGCACGCCCGACAGTCTAGGGTCCGCAGCAACTCATGCCGCAGGGGACGAGGGCGGTGGCCAGCAGCTGGCGAGCTCGAATGGCGGGAGTGCCAGCATTCCGCCTTCTTGACAGGTAACCATTTGGTTACGTATCATGGCGTCCATGGACGCGGTGTTCAAGGCTCTCGCGGATCCGACCCGGAGGGAGCTGCTCGACCGGTTGTTCGCTGAGGACGGTCAGACGCTGACCGCGCTCGAGCGGGGCCTTCCGATGACGCGCATCGGTGTCATGAAGCACCTGCGCGTGCTCGAAGAGGCCGGCCTCGTCAAGACGAAGCGACGCGGCCGCGAGAAGCTCCACTTCCTGAACCCCGTCCCGATCCGGCTCATGTACGACCGCTGGGTGAGCAAGTACGCCGAGCCCTGGGCGGCGACGCTCACCGGGCTCAAGACACGACTGGAGGAAGAGTGATGGAGAAGGTGTTCGAGATCTACATCAAGACGACACCGGAGCGCCTCTGGGAGGCGATCACGGACCCGGACATGCGGGCGCAGTACACCTTCGGCGTGCGGACGGAATCCGATTGGAAGGCGGGCTCCGGCTACCAGGCCGTTCATCCCGGTGCCGGAGTCTCGATCTCCGAGGGTGAGAACCTGGAGGTCGATCCTCCGCACCGCCTCGTGCAGAGCTTCAACGCGCTCTGGAGCGACGACGTCAAGGCCGAGGGCACCTCGAGGGTCACCTGGGAGATCGAGCGGATCGGCGACGACTCCTGCCGCCTCACGGTGACGCACGACCAGCTCCGCGAGGGAGCGAACGACGAGCTCTACGGCGGCTGGCCGATGATCCTCTCCGGCCTGAAGACGCTGCTCGAGACCGGGGAGAAGCTGACCACTCCCGGCTCGCTCATGTACTCCGAGGCCGGCGCCTGGCAGGGCTAGCGAGGAGGGATGGGGCGCCGTCGCTCCGGCGGCGCCCCCTTTTCGTAAGCTTTCCCCGTGGCCCGGTACTTCCTGGTCTTCCGCGGCAAGGGCCCTTCCTGGGACCATGCGAAGGGGCGGCGGGAGCAGGTCGGCTGGCAGGAGCACGCCGCCTTCATGGACGGGCTTGTCGAGGACGGCTACGTCGTCCTGGGCGGCCCGGTCGGCGAGGGCGAGGGGGAGGACACGCTGCAGGTCATGGAGGCGGAGGACGAGCAGGCCGTCCGCGCATGTCTTGCCGAGGACCCGTGGGGCGAGGACATGCTCGTGACGAAGAGCGTCGAGCCCTGGCAAGTCTGGCTGCGGCGCGACTAAGCGGCTGCCCTCGGCATCGGGCCACCGGAGTCTAGGCTGCCTGAACCCCACGGAGAGGAGCGCAGATGGTCCCGGAAGCGAAGCTGGAGCAGAAGGAGGGAGGGCTCGCCCCCAAGGGCGAAGGCTGGTTCGTCGTCAACGCCCGCGAGGCGCAGTGGTTCGACCACCCGATCTTCGGCAGATTCACGCGCTTCGAGGGGGATGCGCGCTTCCCCGAGGTCGGGATCAACGTCAGCCTGCTCGAGCCCGGGAACGCGAGCTGCATGTATCACGGCGAGAACGCGCAGGAGGACTTCCTCGTGCTTGCAGGCGAATGCCTCCTGCTCATCGAAGGCGAGGAGCGGCCGCTCACGGCCTGGGACTTCGTCCACTGCCCCGCGTGGGCCGAGCACGTCTTCGTGGGGGCCGGATCAGGGCCCTGTCTGATCCTGGCGGTGGGCGCTCGCAACCATCCAGAGGAGCTCATCTATCCGGTGGCCCCCGTCGCCCAGCCCTACGACGGCAGCGTCCTCGAGGAGACGACCTCCGGCGAGGAGGCCTACGCGCGCTTTCCGAGATCCGTCGAGCGCCCGTACCGAAAAGGCGACCTCCCCGACTGGTAGAGGTCGCTTTTCGCACTTTGAAGGGATAGAAGCATTCCCCTATCGGGGGAGGGCGCCGGCCCGAACCTCCCCTACGGTCAGACGGCGTGGGCCGCCGCTCCTCAACGCGTTTCGCCTTGGTCGCTGCTATCGCGGCCATCGCGGCGTGCATCGTCAGCCCGGTCGGCTCGACAGCGAGCTTTCCCATCCTCGCCGACGGAAATCCCGTCGTCTTGACGGTCTCGTCGGCGGGGACCACGTCGAACGCTCCGTTCTCGGGCACGCTCGGCCAGCGCGTCAGCCTCAAGATCTCGAACGTGACGATCACGTCCTCGAAGGTGACGATCCTGAAGCCTGATGGCACGAACCTCTTCACGCCCGTCACGGTCCTGAAGTCGGGCTCCTTCATCGACGTGAAGACGCTCCCGGTTACCGGGACCTACAAGATCCACGTCGACCCCAAGTACGACTACACAGGCAAGATGACGCTCAGGCTCTACACCGTGCCCGCGGATTTCACGAGCGCGATCACGGCCGGGACCCCCGTAACGGTGACGACCACGGCGCCGGGCCAGGACGCGGCGCTGACATTCTCGGGGACCAGCGGTCACCGCCTCGCGGTGAGCCTGACGGAGTCCACCTACGCCAACGCGAAGCTCAGGGTCCGGAACCCGGATGCGTCCCTGCTTTCGACCGCATTGACCTTCGGGGGCGCGGGCGCCTTCTTCGAGCCGAAGACCCTGTCGGCGAACGGGAATTACACGCTCGAGATCGACCCCACGCTCGACGGAGTCGGCTCGGTGGTCGTCACGGTCTACGACGTGCCGGCGGACGCGAGCACGTCGATCATTCCCTGCACGAGCGTCCCCTGCTCACCGACCACGGCGACCACGACGAGCCCCGGCCAGAACGCCGGGCTGACGTTCTCCGGCACGGCCGGGCAACGGGTGAGCATCGTGGCCGGGAACTCCCTCTACGCCTCGCTGATCAAGGTTTCGCTTCTGAAGCCCGACTCGACGCCGCTCACGTCGCCGCCCATCACCGTCGGGGGCTTCGACGGTTTCATCGAGCCGCAGACGCTTCCGGCGAACGGCACGTACACGATCCTCGTCGACCCACAGCTCGCTGACGTCGGCAGCCTCGACGTCCAGCTCTACACGGTGCCAGTACCGCCCAACCCCCTCCCGACGATCACGCCGGGTACCCCGCTGACGGCGACGACCACGGTGCCAGGCCAGAACGCCGAATACACCTTCTCGGGCTTGTCGACCCAGCGCGTCAGCCTCAACCTCTCGAACGTCACGTACGGGAGCGCCAAGGTCTCGATCCTCAAGCCCGACGGGACGCAGCTCGCGCCGCCGCTCTTCGTGCCCAACACGTTCGGCAACTTCGTCGACCCGATCAAGCTGCCGGTCAACGGCACCTACCGCGTCAAGGTCGACCCGCAGGGGGCCTCCACGGGCTCCACGGACATCGGGCTGTGGATGGTTCTCGGAGACGTGACCGGCTCCGTCACCGCCGGCGTCACGAAGCACGTCTCGATCACGACGCCAGGCCAGAACTCCGTGCTCACCTATTCCGGCCTGAGCGGCCAGCGCATCACGGTCGAGGTCTACAACGTCACCCTCGGGACGACGGAGTGCTGCAGCGCGAAACTCAAGATCACGAAGCCCGACGGCAGCACGCTCCAGACCTCGATGGAGTTCGGAACGCTCGGGACGTACGTCGACGTGAAGAGCCTGACCGCCAACGGCACGTACAAGATCTGGATCGACCCGGTGGACGAGTCGGTCGGCGATTTCGACCTGCTGCTGCGCACCGTGCCCGCCGACGCAAGCGCGCCGAGCGGCGCCCTCACGGCCAACGGCACGCCTGTCAGCGTCGCAACGACCCAGCCAGGACAGAACGCCAAGATCACGTTCAGCGCCACCGCCGGCCAGC
>JBKPFG010000240.1:0-9501 GCA_046728735.1 Actinomycetota bacterium | reverse complement strand
AACGCGCGCATCCAGGTCGAGCATCCGGTGACCGAGCTCGTCACCGGACTCGACCTCGTCGAGCAGCAACTCCGAATAGCGGCCGGCGACACCCTCGACCTCGACCACACCGAGCCAGAGGGCCACGCCGTCGAGGTCAGGCTCTACGCGGAGGATCCGCGCACCTTCCTGCCCCAGGCGGGCCGGATCGAACGACTCCGGCTCCCGGAGGGTGTTCGAGTGGATGCGGGCGTCGAGGAGGGGGACGAGGTGCCCGTCGCGTACGACCCCATGATCGCCAAGCTGATCGCGAGGGGCGAAACTCGGGACGACGCGCTCGAGCTCCTGGGCCGCGCCCTCCGCGAGACCGAAGTCGGGGGAGTGACGACGAACCTGCCCTTCCTCCGGTGGCTCGTCGCGCACCCCGAGGTCCGCGCCGGCCGCACGACGACCGCATTCCTCGACGACTATCCCCCACTCTCTCGCGCTCCGCGGGTTTCCGGCCCCTGGGCGGGCGCCTGGGGCCGCGTTACCGCCGCGGCGAGACCCCTTCTCACCGTTGAGCAGACCGCGAGGGCCACCGACCACGGCGCCACGGAGGAGAGCGTCGTCACCGCACCGATGCCCGGCATCGTCGTCCGCGTGCTGGCCGCCGAAGGCGATCGCGTCGCGGCACGCCAACCCCTCGTTCTCTTCGAGGCGATGAAGATGGAGACGCCCCTCGTCTCCCCGTACGAGGCCGTCGTCCGCCGCATCCTCGTCGCGGAGGGAGACCGTGTTCCGGGCGGGGCCGTCCTCGTCGAGCTGGAGGAGTAGCGTGCGCGATCCGCTCGAGCTCTTTCAGGAATGGTTCGAGGAGGCGAGTGCGGGCGGGCTCGACCTCCCCGAGGCGATGACGCTTGCGACCGCCGATTCCGACGCGCGCCCGTCTGCCCGCACGGTCCTCCTCAAGGGCGTCGACGAGCGAGGCTTCGTCTTCTTCACCAACTACGAGAGCCGCAAGGGCAGCGAGCTCGCGGCCAACCCTCGAGCGGCACTCGTCTTCCACTGGGGTCAGGAGCCTCGGCGCCAGGTGCTCGTAACCGGGCCCGTCGAGAAGATTCCGGAGGCGGAGTCGGATGCCTACTACGCGACACGACCCGTCGGGAGCAGGCTGGCCGCCTGGGCGTCCCGTCAGAGCCGGCCGATCGCCGGCCGCCAGGAGCTCGAGCGAGCGTACGCCGAGTCCGAGGCGGCGCACGGCGGCGATCCCCCGCGCCCCTCATATTGGGGCGGCTTCGTCCTCTGGCCCGAGACGATCGAGTTCTGGGAGAGCCGGCCCAGTCGACTGCACGAGCGTCTCCGTTACTCGCGGGACGAGCGCGGCGAGTGGCGCGTCGAGCCCCTTGCGCCCTGAGGCCCGTGAACTAAGCTTTTTGCATCAACTAAGGAGGAATTCTGTGGCGATGTACCTCGTCGAGCGGCAGTTCGAGGTGGGGGAAGAAGACATGCCCGCGATCGGCAGGCGATCTCGGTCGTTGATCGAAGGGCAGTTCCCAGAGATCACGTGGGTCCGCAGCCATGTGACGCTCGACGAGCGGGGCCTGGTGAAGACCTTCTGCCTGTACGGAGCCCCGAGCGAGGAGGCGGTCCGCAAGCACGCCGACCAGCTGGGAATGCACCAGGTTCTCTCGGTCTTCGAGGTCGTGGGCGACGTGACCCCGGACGACTTCCCGCCCGTTTAGGAGGGCTTGACGAAACATCGGCTGTGCCGCCGGAGGCGCGCCGCTCGCCCTAACGCATCCGCGTTCAGATAGACGAGTCGCCCCCACGCATCCGCGTTCAGAATGACACGGGGCTCCCTGCGTCCGTGCCTCAAACGATCGTCCCGTCCCGACGACGAGCGACGTTCCGCCAATCCCTCCTAGGGGCGCTCCCGCGTCAGGTTGAGGGCGTCTTCGACGTGCGCTGACGCCACGAGAGCCAACGCGCGCTTCCGGCTGATCTCCCTGCGGCGCTCGGCGTCATCCTCCGGGAGCAGTTCGAGCGCCTCGCCGTAGAGCTTCGCGGCCTCGTCCTTCGCCCAGCCCCGGCCGGCCTGGTCACCGGCGATGACCAGGTAATCGACTGCCCGCGCGGGCTCGCCGGCGTCACGCCAGTGCTGGGCCAGCGCGGTTGCTGTGGCGGCGGCTTCCGCGGTGGCTTCCTCGAGAAACACGGCTGCGGAGGCATGCAGCTGCTTGCGGGTCGCCCGGGGAAGCGTCGCGTAGGCGGCGTCGCGAATCATCACGTGCTTGAAGGAGAACTGTTCCTCCCCCTCGATCCAGGAGAGGGACTCGCGGCGGATGAGGTCCCGGGCCTCGAGGGCATCGAGCGTCTCGTCGAGGTCGATGCCGTTGCCATCGCGCTCGAGCGCCCCGCGCCAGAAGACCTTGCCGACGACGGCGGCATCGAGAAGAACGGAGCGCTCCGCCGCGGGCAAGGCGTCCAGCCGGGCGGAGAGAAGGCCCCGGATCGACGTGGGAAGAGCGATCGCGGTGCCGTCGGGGCGCTCGCGGACGGAGGCGACGAGCTCCTCGATGAAGAGCGGGTTTCCTTCCGACGTGGCGGCGAGACGCGCAGCTTCTTCATCCAACGCTACTCCGCCGGCCAGGAGGCCCGCGAGCTCCTGTGCCTCCCGCTCGCTCAGTGCTTCGAGGGAGAGAGCAGTGTGCGCGGTCAAGCCTCCACCCCACCCCGGCCGCTCGAGCAGAAGGACGGGCCGCGTGAGTGCCAGCAGGAGCAGAGGCGCGTCCCGGACGCGCGAGGCGAGCACCTCGAGCAGGTCGAGCGAGCCCGAGTCGGACCAGTGGATGTCCTCGAAGACGAGCACCACGGGCCCGCGGGTGGTGAGCCCTTCCGTGAATCGCCGCGCCGCGAGGAAGAGCGTCTGACGGCTCATCACCTCCTCCTCGGTGCCGAGGCCCATCAGGAGCTCGAGGTGGGTTGCTAGCTCCTCGGGGGAACCGTCCGGGAACAGGGCCTCGAGCCCGGTACGCAGCTTGCTCTTGGCGGAGGCCTCGTCGTCGCTCGCGAAGATGCCCGTGAACTGCTTCACGACCTGCGTGAAGGGCCCGTACAGCGTGTTGGCCCCGTACGGCAGCGAGCGGCCGCGGAGGACGATGACACCCTGTTCCTCCAGGCCGGCGCTGAATTCCGCGGCGAGCCGCGTCTTGCCGATGCCCGCGTCACCGAGGACCGTGACGAGGTGGGGCCGTTCCTCGGCGACGATGCTCTCGAAGATTCGCCTGAGCACCCCGAGCTCGTTCTCGCGGCCGAGCATGGGGACCGTGCTGAGCGGGCGCTCGCCGGGATCGGTTCGTGCTCCCTGCGCGAGCCAGACCCGAAGCGGTGCGCTCTTCCCCTTGGCCGTCACCGCCTCGGCCTCCTCGTAGACGAGCAGCGAGCGCGTCGCACGATGGGTCTCCTCGCCCACGAGGATTCCGTTGGTCGGCGCAGCCGTCTGCAGGCGCGAGGCCGTGTTGACGACGTCGCCCGCCACCATCGCCTCGCCCGCCTCCGCCTTGGCGCCGAGCGAGACGATCGCCTCGCCGGTGTTCACCGCGAGCCGCACCTGCAGATCGAGCTTCGGATCGGCCTCGTTCATCGCTGCGACAGCCTCCCGCACGGCCATGGCGGCTCTGACCGCGCGCTCGGGGTCGTCGCCGTGCGAGGCCGGCGCTCCGAAGACGCCCATAACGGCGTCGCCGATGAACTTCTCGACGACTCCGCCGAAACGCTCGATCTCGGCCTTCACTCGCGTGTGGTAGGCCTGGAGGATCTCGCGCACGTCCTCGGGGTCGAGAAGCTCCGCGCGCGCTGTGAAGCCGACGAGGTCGGCGAAGAGCACCGTGATGATCTTGCGCTCGTCGCGTTGCTCGTCAGCCTGCAACGTCGCGCCGCAGCTGTTGCAGAAGCGGGCGCCGGCAGGATTGTCTTGCCCACAGGTCACACAGAGAGACATCGCCTTAAGCCTACGACGCTAGGCGGGTAACTACTACAGCGAGGCTCTGCCCGTTCGAAGCGAGCCGAGGCGCGCGCCGATCACCGCGTCCGCCGCTTCGAGGCTCTCCGGATGCCCGGTGACGGCGGTCACGAACTCGTCGCGGTCGAGCGTGAGCAGCTCGCCGTCCTCCCGCACCACCACGGTCGCCGTCCGGGGCACGGGCCGAAGCAGGGCGATCTCGCCGAAGTGGTCGCCGGGGCCCAGCCTCTGGGGCGGCTTGCCCTCCGCTTCGACTTCCACTTCCCCCGACGCGACCACGTAGAAGAGCTCGCCCGGCTCCCCGGCTCGAACGATCACCTGGCCGGCCCGGACCGAGACGGGTGCCAGCTTCCTGGCCAGATGCTCGACGGTCGCGGGCGCCAAGGGCGCGAAGAGCGGCAGGCGAGTGAGCAAAGCAAGCTCCCGCTCCGGAACGGCGATTTCCCTGTCGATCCTCGCGAGCCGCGGCCACGAGACCACGGCCACGACGCCGAGGAAAGCGCCAGTCGCGATCAGGGCGCCGTCGGCGCCGAACGCGGAGACCAGCACCGGAGCGAGGATCGCGCCGACGCCGATGGCGCCGACGAGCAGGCTCTCCATGACGCCGAAGACCCGCGCGAGCACCTCGTCGGGAGTCGCCCGCTGGAGCAGGGTGAGCGCGGCGACGTCGACGAGTGTATTGCCGATCCCGAGGACGGCGAGGAGAACGAGTGTGGGCGCCTCCTGGGCCCAGACGCCGATGAGCACCATCGGGAGCGCCCAGAGCAGGAGCCCCGCGCCGAAGTCGGATGCGAGGCGCTGCCGCCCGACGAGCGCGAGCGCGACCACCGCGCCCAGGACTCCGCCGATGCCGACCGCGGCGTTGAGGAGCCCGGGGCCGGACGTCCCCAGGTCGAGCACCTCGAGCGCGAGGACGACGACGAGGACGTTGAGGGCGCCCGCAGCGAGCGTCTGAGCGGCATAGAGGCCGACGAGGAGTCGCAGCCGCGCCTGGCCGAGAATCGTCCGAAATCCGGCCAGCAACTCGCCGGCGATCTCGGTTCCTGCATCCGCCTCCCTCGAGGGAGGCGCGGACGAGACTCCGAACACGAGGACGGCCGACCAGAGGAAGGCGACTGCCGTCACCGCGAAAACGGCTCCCGTGCTCGTGACCACGAGCAGCAGACCGCCCAGTGCGGGACCCGCGAAGCTCGCGATGCTCTCGATCGTCGAGGACGCCACGTTCGCCGCCGTGAGCTCTTCGGGCGTGCGGGCGAGCGAGGGGAGCAAGGCCGCCTGGGCCGGGCGAAATGCGGTCGAGACGATCGAGACGAACCCGGCCAGCGCGTAGACGACGCCCGCCGGCGCGTCGCCGGCCACCGCTACCGCGGCGCCGATCATCGCCGCAGCGCGCAGCAGATCGGAGGCGACCATCACGCGGCCTCGCGGAAGCCGATCGCCGAGAACAGCGGCAAAGGGCGCCACGAGTGCGGACGGGAGGAAGCGGATCAGCCCGACGAGGCCGACGGCCGCCGCGCCTCCCCGCCCGAACGCATAGACGGCGAGCGCGATCGCATAGGCCCATTCGCCCGTGACCGATCCCACCAAGGCCAGCTCGATCCGTCGTAGCTGACGATTGGCGAAAACAGCGCGAAAGGCGCGCAGGGACTCGAGCAGACGGGTGCGGGCTCCCCTGGTCACGGCGCGGATCTTTGCGCCTTTCGAAGGACGTGGGAAGATAAGGGGGTAACACTCCGTCCTGTGTATTGGCTAGCCGCCGCCAAGGCGGCAATGAAAGGAGGCTGTATGTCGGAGCAGGAGAACGAGCGGAACATGCCCGCGTCTGACGACCCCGACGTCGAAGGGCACCGTGTCGTGCCTCGGAGCGACGAGGAGTCGGAGACCGAAGGCCCAGGGCGCCGCGAGACGGACGACGGGGACGACGTCGAGGCGCACCGCGTCATTCCTTAGCCCGACGGCCTGAGCCGGGCGGCTCGGCCGCCCGGCTCACCTCTTTCGCAAGACCTCTTCCAGCGACTCGAGCAGCCTCACGGCCTGCGCTCGCTGCTCGCCTTCGAGCTCGGCAAGCACCGCGGCCAGCCGGGCGACAGCTGCCTCCTCGCCAGATCCATCGGCCACGACGGCGCGGGCCCGCCGAGCGGATTGCAGAAGATCGAGCGCGATCGCAGCCTGGTTGCCGAAGAGTCCGAGCAGGTCGCTCTCGGCGAGCGTGAACTGCTCCCGACTGGGGCGGTCGAGCACCTCGAGCACGCCGAGCGCGCGCTCTCCGTGCAGCAGGGGAACCGCCATCAGCCCCTTGGGCACGTAGCCGGTCTGCTCGGCGGCCTCGCGCGCGAACCTGGGGTCCTCGCCGACGTCCTCGAGCACGAGCGGCTGCCTCGTCACCAGCACCCAGCCCGCCACTCCGGTGCCGGAGGGGAAGCTCGTGCCGACGAGATGCTCAGCACCCTCGCCCGCGATGGCTTCGAAGACGAGCGCGTCCTTCTCCTCGTCGAGGAGGAAGATGGACGACGCCCGCGCCTGGAAGATGGCGCGCGCCACGTCCACGATCGATTGGAGGAGTGCCTTGTGGGCCTCCTCCGAGCCCATCACACCGGCGGCCACCGCCTGTCGCAGGCTTTCTTCGCTCATGTGTTCCCCACATTGGCCGCGGTGAGGTGGAGGACGCTCTTGAGCTGGAACGGCGTCAGCTCCGGGTGCTTGGCGAGCACGAGGGCGCAGACTCCGGCCACGTGCGGCGTCGCGAAGCTGTTCCCCGAGGCCCGAATCGTCCCGCCGCCCAGCCATGCAACCTCGATGTCGACCCCACGGGCGAAGAACTCGACCGGCGGCGCCGGGTTGTAGAAGAGCTCGAGCGGCTCGCTCCCCTCGTGGCTCCCGACGGAGATGACCGACGCAAAGCGCCAGGGGAAGCTCTCCACCGGCATGTTGTGGGCCGACGCCACGAGCACCGTGCGCCTGAAGTAGGCGCTGTCTGCGAGCTCGTGCAGTGTCGAGGCGAACTCCTGCTTCGTCGTCGAGAGGCTCATGTTGACGACGTCGAACCCCTGCTCGACCGCCCAGCGCAGGCCGGCGAGTAGAACGCGGCCGCTACCCGTGTAGCCGCCTCCGAGAACGCGGACGCTGAAGAGCCTGGCCTCCGGAGCGAGCGCACGGACAATCCCGGCGCACGCCGTGCCGTGGCCGCAGAGATCCCCTTCGCTGTCCTCTTCGACCACGGTCTCCCCGTCCTCTCCGATGGAGACCGCGACCGCCCCTTCCAGCTCACCGACGAGCGGGTGGCCTGCCTCGATCCCGCTGTCGAGGATGCAGACGCGGATCCCGGCTCCTGTCGACCCGCCCCATGCCCATTCGCGGTCGACCCTCTCGGGCCAGTCGACGGCGATCGAGATCGCCTCGACCGCGTCTGCCGGGAGACTCCACGCGGGCAGCTGCTCGTGCGCTTCCAAGCCGCTAATTGAAGAAGGATGCGCCGCGGGTTGCAAGGTTTCCACCGATTTCCCGCGGGTAGGCCATTGAGGCACACAGAAGGAGGCTGAACCACGTGGCACACGAGCTGAAGGGCAAGAAGATCGCGTTTCTCGCCGCTGACGGAGTCGAGCAGGTCGAGTTGATGGAGCCATGGAAGGCCGTAGAGAGCGCCGACGGAGAGCCGGAGCTCCTTTCGATCCAGGCCGGCAAGATCCAGGGCTTCGCGCACCTGGACAAGGGCGAGGAGTTTCGGGTCGACAAGCACGTCTCGCAGGCGGAGCCGGACGACTACGACGCGCTCGTCCTCCCGGGCGGCGTCGCGAACCCCGACTTCCTGCGCGGAGACGAGGACGCTGTCCGCTTCGTCAAGAACTTCTTCGAGACTGGCAAGCCCGTGGCGGTGATCTGCCATGGTCCGTGGACTCTCGTCGAAGCGGGAGTCGTGAAGGGGCGCACGCTCACGTCCTGGCCGACGGTGCGCACCGACATCGAGAACGCGGGCGGCAAGTGGGTCGACGAGGAGGTCGTCGTCGACGGAGGCCTCATCTCGAGCCGCAAGCCGGACGACCTGCCCGCCTTCTGCGCCAAGATCATCGAGGAGGTCGGCGAAGGCATGCAGGATCAGGCCGAGCAGCCCGCTGAGCCCACCCGGGCCTAGCCGAGCAGATCGCGCAGACGGAGGGCGAGCCCCAGGTCGCCTGCGACCTTGACCTTGCCGGTCATGTAGGCGGCCATGGGGCTTTGCTCGCCGCGCAGGATGCGGAGGAACGTCTTCTCGTCCGCACGCAAGACGCAGTCGGCCGGCGCGTCGCTCTCGCTCACGACGAGCCGGTCGCCGTCCGACTCGACGCGCCAGCTCCCCGCCCCGTCGATGTCGAAGCGGTAGGACGCGTCCAGGGCACGGGCGCCATGCGGGCTGACGCGGCCCGGAAGGCCCGCGAAGAACTCGCGTGCGCTCTCGACCCTCATAGAGTTGCCGGAGCGGGCTCGACGCGGCGTCGTGCAGGGGCCGGCGGAAGCAGCATGCTCACTAAGAGTGCCAGCGCGGGCCCGATCGCCGTGCAGATGAGCGCCGCGCGCAAGTCGACCGCGTCGGCTACGGCTCCGAGCGTCAGGGCGGCGACCCCGCCCAGGCCGATCGCCAGGCCGATCGAAAGACCGGACGCCATCCCCACTCTCGCCGGGAGGTACTCCTGGCTCATGACCAGGCTGACGCCGAACGTCCCGATCACGGCCGCGCCGGCGCAGATCACGGCCGCGATGCCAATCCGCCCGCCCACGAGCACGTAGACGAGGATCAATGGCGTCGCGACGACGAAGCTCCAGCGGAGCACAGGCCTCCGGCCGAACCGGTCGGCCAGCGGTCCGCCGCAGAGCGTGCCGACGGCGCCGGCGATGAGGAAGCCTCCGAGCACGAAAGTCCCGTAGTTCGCGCTGTGGCCCTGCGATTTCTCCCAGAGCGGGATGAAGGTGAAGAGGCCCATGTGAGCGACGCTGCGCAGCCCGACGACGACGAGCAAGAGGACGAGACCGCGCCGCTCCGCCTGCTGCCGCCCGGCGGCCGCCGCGATCTCCTTGCTGCTCGGCGCGAACTCGGCGAGATAGCGGAGGACGACGATCAGGGCCAGCCCCACCACCAGGCCGGGAACCGCGAGCAGGATCCCCCCGCGCAGCCCGAACGCGCTGATGAAGGTCGCTGCCAGGATCGGCCCCAGCGCGAAGCCGACGTTGCCGCCCACGGAGAAGAACGACATGCCACTCGCCCGTCGCGAGCCGCTGACGTAGCTCGCGAACTTCGATCCCTCCGGGTGGTACGCGGCGACGCCGATCCCGGCGAAGAGCACGCACGTCAGCGCGACCCAGTACGCGGGCGCCACCGAGGTGGCCGCCATGCCGACACCGGCCAGGGCAACGCCGGCGGGGAGCAGCCAGAGAGCCCCGCGCGCGTCCGACCAGAGGCCGAACGCCGGCTGGATCAGCGACGACGAGATAGTCGCGGCGAGGACGAGCGCGGCCGCCAGCGTGTAGGTGAGCTCGAACTTGTCGAC